>NZ_CP022602.1 GCF_002278035.1 Ochrobactrum quorumnocens
ATAGACATAAGTGAACTGCCGATTATACCGGCTGCGGCGATCTCGTTCGAAGTTAGACCAGTAATCAAGCTGGTCAACTTACGGAAACCAAGATGAGCTGGGGAAAATAGAATTATCGCTAGTTCGCTTTTTTCTTGCAGCGCCACATCAGTGCTCCAAGAATGATTGCGAAAACGCTTACGGTGGCAAGTGAAGCCCAAAATTCTATCGGCATGTGAGTCTCCCAAGAGCCTAATCAAACCTTAACGCCATTTTGTAGAATTTTTCTATAAAAATAAAACCCCGGCAGGCGGGCAGCCTTGACCGGGGCAGCGCACCGTTTATGAGCGGGGGGCTTGGGTCCGGTGCGCAAGAATAAGATAGCGGCTCATTGATAGGAGTGAAGACGCTCGATCATAACGTTATCTTAAAAAACGAAACAAACCGGAGCATTTCTTCCTTCTAGACTTGAACTCGTCCTCCACCCGTTTTCGGATTGCTCATCCAAGGGATTGGCACTTCCGGTTCTTCGAGTATTCCGCGCTTCTTTGCAAAGCCTCGAATGGCGTTTTCTGCTGCTTCGACAGGTTTAACGCCATCATGGCTATCACAGCAGGCTTTCCACGCGGTCTCATATATTAAATCACGATCACGCTCCGGCCACTCGTAGAGAAAATCTAAGGCATCTCCAATACTGGTGATCTCACGCACAAGATAGGGGCCGTCCTTCACGAATACAGGACGGTCAAACAAACGGTCGTTCATCGAAACCTCCATTTGATCGAACGCGTTACGTCGGAATGACGGCCTCGATTTAGTCAGAAATTATGCCCTTTCAAGAGGGCAATTTATCAAAATCTGAGGAAAAAAATGAATATGCACCTTGGCGATACCCTCCTCTTGATTGAGGCAGGTCGAGAGCGTGGACTATCGCGCAATCAGATGGCGTATGTGTTGGCCACGCGTACCATGAGACTGCGCACACGATGAAGCCGATCAATGAAATGGGTGGCGAGAAATATCTCCGGTCTAAGAAATACTGGCCGTACATCGGGCGTGGAACCGTTGACGCAACGCCTTACACATTACTGTGTATACGGAAAATCAGCGGCAGAAATTGCCAACATGCTAGGCGTGGGTGATCGTGAACTGGTCTTGGTACTGAAGCAAGATTTACGGGACTGCGCTGTGTATTTTTGTTTCCTTTCCGTTCCCGGTGGGGATAAACGTTCTGAGGATTCATAACGGGTACGAAAGGAATTGAAATTCGTAACGAAGCATGTAAGGTTGCTTACACGATGGGAATTGTATCTAAAGCGACTTAGGGCCGCTTTTCTGTTTCCACATAGCTGTAGGCAGCTGAGTATTTTGCTATCGCTTTCGGAATGGCACTGCGACAATCCTAGACCGAAAGACGCTGGCAAATCCAAAGGCCGGTGCACCAGCATCGGGCCTTTTTTAATTCGAGCCAACGTCTCAACGGAATGCGAGGCGGCGAAAGTCGTGAAGGATGGGGATACCCGCCCGTTCCTCGTACCTAATCAGAACGGCGGCGCTGAAAGTCGCAGAAGCCAGTAGTAAGATAACGTAGACTGCTATCTTATCCGCCGCGAACGCGACGGGTCGAAGCCTTTGCTTCTTACGGGGCAACTCACAGGGATGCAGACATAACCTTCCTCCTAGCTCTCCGTTCCAAGCTGACAGGCTACGCCGTGGCAATTGCGGCGGCGGTGGCCGTCCTTGTCAGCGCGTATCTCAAAGGCCGGTCTGACAGCAAAACAGCGCAGACGGCACGAGACGCACAATCCGCAACCAAAGCACGGAAGATAGAAAATGAAGTCAGCCGTCTTGATGACAGCGCTGTTGACGCTCGGCTTGCTAAGTGGATGCGCGACAAGCGGTAATTACTGCGACGTGGCGCGGGCGATCTATGCCAGCCATGACGACACATCAGAAACCAAACGCCAGATCCTGGCTGAGAATGAGAAAATTGAAAAGCTGTGCGGGGTACGGCCTTGAGGGATACTGCAATGAATGAATTGATGGATGCAGACAGATGACAGGCACTGAAATCATGGGCGCGGTCGGCTTCATCGTGATGCTGTTCGGTTTCCTGTTTGGCCTTTGGAAGTATGTCGACAGCAAGATTAATGCCGCGAGAAACGAAACAGCCGCCAAGGCCGACGCAGCAACAGCACTTGCCGCACTGACGCGGCAGGAGTTGTCAGATTATAAGCTGCGTGCGGCCGAAACATTCGCCACAAAGGCCGGGATGCAAGAACAGACCTCACAGATCATGCGCGCCATTGAAAGCGTTGCAAACCGCATCGACGGGCTTACCGAGCGCATGGATCGTGTGTTTGAGCAGAAGACGACGCGGGCGCGATCCTGATGTAGAAAAAAGGCGGCCTTCGGGCCGTTTTAAAGCACGTTTAAGCCGTGGTTAAAGCATTAACGCCATGAGCTGGTGATCTATTAGGACCCGAGAACGGCTTTCTCTTGGGCTTAGGCAGTAATCCTTCACGTTGTGCTTTTTTCTTCGCTTCCTTTCGGGCTCTGCCTATAGCAGCTTCCTTTTCGCGAATTCGTTTTTCTGAAGGCTTTTCAAACGCACGGCGGGCCTTCATCTCACGGAAAACACCTTCACGCTGCAATTTCTTTTTCAAAACACGTAAGGCTTGATCAATGTTATTGTCTCGAACAAGAACTTGCATAATGGCTCCTAACTTCTAGCTTCCAAAGATAAATCATAGGCTATTCTCGCAGCCCTCAACCGATCGGTTTTCGCGGAGGCCGCGGATTTTTCTTCATTGAGAATAGACTTAGCTGTGTGATCAGTTCGAGACTTGAGCATTTCGGGATGCGTATTAATTCGCTTGAAAAGAGTATCTTTTGTGTATTCGGTTTTCATGGTGATGTCCTCCAAATATAGAACCAAGCCTTTGACTAACGGGCTCGACTTTTTGAACAACCGCCAGCAGTTCGTCTCAGTACGTTTGAAAGTTTTGACCAGTCGCGCGGTGAAGTCAGGCGCGTCGTGAGGTTCTTCACCAAACGGGGCTGCTCCAAAGGCGAAATATCAATCTTCCTAGATTGTGTTTTGAGGTTTTGTGAATGGTCTCGTTGGTTTTCCAAAAGAGCCTCTCTGTTAAATTAATTAATTCAATAAGCACGCAAAAAAAAGGGCCGAGCGTGCACTCGACCCTTTAAAAGTAAACTTCTTTCAACAGTGCCAGTACATCCGTGGTCAAAGGAAAGAAGAAAACCTATTTATGCAGCCTGCAGGTTGCAGGCAGACATTTTGCCCGACTTCATGTCGCGCTCCAAATCGTAGCCAATCTTCTGGCCTTCGACGATTTCGCGCATTCCGGCGCGCTCGACGGCAGAGATATGAACGAATGCATCAGCGCCGCCGTTGTCGGGCTGAATGAAGCCGAAGCCTTTTGTGGAATTAAACCATTTAACTGTGCCAGTGGTCATAATGAACCCTTTCATAGCAGTATAGATAGGAGCACGCATTTGCGTGACGCAAAGTGATAACGATTTTTAAAAGGGGGTTCGTTCAGGGTGCGGTGCTAAGCGCACAATAAAGCAAAACTCATCAAGAAAACATCGATAGTTGATACTTATTACATGCAGAGACAATTGTCAATTTATATTTATGAATTATTTCATAATAACAGATATCTTACATTTTAATTCAGGCATAAAAGAACCAATATTTATACAAAACTTATTACGGCGAGCCCTCCCGGACGGTGAACTCTCCGACCATAAAGCTGGGGTAACTAGGGCGCCCCATATGCCGACGTAGATTCAGGTAATGGAGCGACATCAGCACGATGGTCACGCATGACGCCCGTCATAAAATTCTGCAAAACTAGTTTCGACTGGTGAAAGAGTGGCCCGGATAGCGGCTTCATTCTTAACGTCACATAACCAGCCTTAGTCATCATTCGATTAAGGATGCGGTTGCTGATGTGGAAGTCGACGAGATGGATACTGGAAGACATGGAGTCCTCCTTTCAGATTGCGGGTATGGACGATTTTAGTCCTACAGCGAGCCCAAGTAAAAATCTAATGCTGACGCTTAAAGATCCGCCTTTATGGATAAAATAGCAAGCTAACAATTGAGGTCACTTAAAGGCAAAGTTCGCCAACTGTCTTTGCTGACTGTGACTGTGCCGCAGTTATTTCTGACATTCGCGGAGTCGGAGCAGAAGGTTTTCGAATAGACTTCCGCTTTCATCCAAACTTGCACAATTCATGCGTCGCAAAGTATCTCCAATTGAAGCGATACTCGGACTTCGCCGCAAAACACCCGACTGCCGTCTTGAAACTTCGCCTACGGATTCTGCCGACCGTCTTATTTCATTTTTAAGTGGCACAGGCGATCTCCGTTTACATGCACGACAGCAGAACACCATTCCATCGATTTAGTTCCAATTTGGATGGTTATCTGTCTAATTTAATTGGCACTGAATTTTAGGACAATTCATGATCGAACTACCGGCAAGTATCAGCCGTCATATCCTCAGCTTACGATTCCGACCAGTCAGACGAAGTACGGCGGCAGAACAATATCAACCGTGGAGTATGCGGATAGCTATCGCACTGTTGATATGGAGACGGAGCCATTGATGGCCGGACAGGCTGTGCAACTCCAGTCCTTTATTGCGGCGGCAAGGGGCGGCGCGGAGCCATCTGGTTCGCCGGGGCTATTCACTGTTGTGATTGAGTGGAGGCTTGAGAACAGTGAACACCGTTAAGCTAGGGCGCAGATATGTGAAGTGAACTAGGCCGTGTGGACGAATTGACTCAGGTATAAGTTTTCGGGTTCCAGATTATCACTTGAGGTGATTCATATGTTGTCGACGTGTTTGGAGGTCGGCAATGTGCACCAAGATGACAGAGAGTGACTATGAACTGGCACTGGAGGTTTTCCGCGCTTGTCTGCCAGCCGTTGGCGCGAAAGCCAAAAATGACCGTCTATTCCTTGAAGCGCTACATTATTTCACCCTCCACAACATCTCGTGGCGAGCACTGCCGGAACGGTATGGTAATTGGAACAGCATATGGAAGCGTTTTGACCGCTTGGGGAAAGCAGGTATTTTCGAAGACTATTTCTCCATTTTAGCTGGGCTTGATGAAAGCGCTCATCTGATTGCTATGTTCGACAGCACCGTAATTCGCGCCCATGTTTCTGCAGCCGGTGCAAAAGGGGGCAGGAAGGCCAAGCGCTCGGGTATTCGCGTGGAGGGTTTGGAACCAAAATCCATCTGAAAACCGACCGAAATGGTCAGCCCCTTGGGTTTGAACTGACCGGTGGTGAAGCTTCCGATAGCAAACAGTTTAAAAGCCTCATGGAAACAGGTCCTCAAATCACGCACCGCGCTATCATTGCTGATAAGGGCTATGATAGCGATGACAATCGAAAGACTGCGCGAATGGCTGGCGCTATTCCAGTGATCCCTTACAGATCAAACAGGCGGAATATTCCAAAACATTTTGCCGTAGCACTTTATCGAGGCCGCGCACGTATCGAACAAATGATGGGGAAGCTCAAACGGTTCAAACGTGTCGCTTTACGTTGCGAGAAAACAGCAAGAAACTTCCGATCAATCGTCGCAATCGCAGCGGTTTTCATCTTAATCAAATCCGTCCACACGGCCTAGTCGCATGAGCAAATTATAGTTCATAAGAAACCCCGGCTCGGAGGCGTGACGAGCCGGGGCTATGCAGGCCATCCATTAGCGTCATCAAGGCTGACCCGCATTCTGAAATTCTTAGTTTCTACGGCTCTCCGACCAGACCATATAGCCGATCAAAGCTAGCAAACCCGCAGTCACGAAAGCAATAAACCGACCCATAGCCGGCCCTCCCGTCGCTTAACTCTTGTGGCGGGAAAATATTTCATTCTAACAAAGAAAACCCCGGCAGGAGGTCCACGCCGAGGCTACGCCTGATCGATTGTCACACCTCACTGACGCTTAAATATCGTCTCACAAAACTAGAAAAAGACAACGGATTGCGTTTATCGAAATCCAAATCGAAGGATAGTTCGACAGTCACAATCAACGCACTTCTAAAACTTCTCCGGTGCGCCGATCAACAACAACACGCATATCATTGTCGCGACGGTCGATACCTCGGATGGCTTTGCAAAGAATGCGCAGACATCGCGGAGCATATCCGCTCCCGCCGCAGGCTCGACCCTTACGAACTGCGCGCCCTTGATACCGGCGTTGAAGCGGTCGGAGCTTTCCTTGGGTCCATAGGCAAAACCGACCTTGCTGACTGCGACGAGCTCGAAGCACGGATGCTGGTGAAAGCCGCATGGGGAGGCTGCGGGCGAGGGATGCGGGAAGCTTTGAAGGATGCGCCGTTTTAGGCAGGGCGCCGTTTTAGCATCCTGCCCACGACAATGACGTCAGGAAGCCTGACGCTTTGCTTCTAGCGAGTTGAGAAGATCGCTGAGTTCTTTGGCATCGCGGTAGTTCAAACCTACCGCCTGCCTAGCTCCCATTTCGACTGGCCTCTGAGCTTTTTGATCAAACACTGACCAGGTGTCGTTTACTCCGTTCGATGTCTTGTAGCGTCCACCGATGTACCGTCCACCCGTTAATGTCGATCTGCTCATGCGAGTCCTTTCAAGGAACGAATCAATTGAAGACTATGAGTACAGCTATGGTTAATTCAGCGCAACCTTTGGTCAATGATGCTGCCCCGATGCTCGACGTCGCGCTCTCCTATCAGGCGCAAAGCTGGCCAGTTTTTCCTTGTCGCCACCGCGACGAAGAAATCATCGATCCACAAACCGGCGAAATTGAAATCCTCGCCACCAAGACTCCGCTCACGAGCAACGGGTTCCGTGGCGCGACGCTGAATGAGCGCATTGTTCGCGAATACTGGCGCCGCAATCCTTCTGCTATGATCGGCGTGCCAACCGGAGCGCCAATTGGCGCATGGGTTCTTGATATCGATCCGAAACACGGTGGCGACGAAACCTTGGCGGCGCTGGAGGCTCAGCACGGCGCGTTGCCTGCAACGCTGACAGCCGAAACCACAAGCGGCGGCCGTCACTACTTCTTTCGTCATCGTCAGGGCGTTCGCAACCGTGGTGCGCTTGGTTCGGGCGTCGACGTTCGTGGTGACGGCGGCTATGTCATCGCAGCGGGCAGCGTGCCGGATAACCTTGCCCCTCTTTCGCACAGGGTCGACTGGCGTAAACTGGAAAGCGTCGCGCTGGGCAACGGGCAAGGCCTGACCAAGCCTCAAGATCATACGCCGGTCGTTATATCATGGGTATGGCCGACGAGCGAGGAAGTGGCAGAGACGATAACAGAGGACGAGCGCGAAGCCATCCGGGGTGTGGTAAACGGCGGTATGTATAAGCCAGCACCGCAAGCCAAGGATTGGGTAGGGCGCGCAGTTGCATATGCGCTGCAGCTCGATATTGACGAAGATACGGACAAGAAGCGCGTCAGCATGATCACTAAGGCGCTGTTTGCGGAGGGCTTCTTAATGAAAGTGGAAGACCGAGACCCTGTTCAGCGCAGGGCGACGACGTTTGTGAGAGCGATGTAAGAAGAGCGCCCTACGGGGCGCTTTTTTGTTAAGTCACCATTCATCATAACAAAGTCGATTTGAGCCGAGTGGCTCAATTGCATTTGGTGTGGCTAAATTACTACAGACTTTTATCACTCAACGACTATTCTAGATATAACAACTGAATTAGGGCGTATTACTCGAGCTTGGAGATTCAACATGAATATTAAGACAATTTTGCTCGCATCGACTGTTGCATTCGCAGGAATGTCTGGAGCGAACGCGGCAGATGCTGTTGTTTATGAAGAACCGGCCCCCGTAATTGTTGCACCAGTATTTTCCTGGACTGGTGGTTATCTCGGCGGGCAGATCGGCTATGGCTGGGGCAAGTCGCGTTTTAGCGATGACTTCGTAGTAAACCTTAAGCCAGATGGCTTTCTCGGCGGACTATACGCCGGGTACAATTTCGATATGGGCAACAATTTCGTCTTGGGTGTTGACGGTGATGTTACCTATAACAATTTGAAGGATAGCTATTCTGCTCTGGCTCCAGATGGCCTCACCGATAGCATTGAAAGCAAGTTGCGCTGGTCAGGTGCCGTGCGCGCTCGTGCAGGCGTAGCGATGGACCGTTTCATGCCGTACATCGCTGGTGGTGTTGCATTTGGTAGTGTGAAAAATACGCTTTCAATTTCTGACGGTATCAACGAGTTAAGCGCCTCACAGAGCAAAACTCACACGGGCTGGACTGCCGGTGCTGGTATTGATTACGCTGCGACTGATAATGTAATTGTTCGCCTCGAATATCGTTATACGGATTATGGCCACAAGGACTATGACTTTGATTTGGGCACAGGTTCCGCTCGAAATAAGTTTAAGACCAATGACGTGCGCCTCGGTGTAGCTTACAAGTTCTAAGCTCCTATTGCCGTCGAACTAAACCGCTCAGAGCAATCTGGGCGGTTTTTTTATAATTGCTCTTGTTGACACAACCTGCTGTCACAATCAAAATACAATCATAGGTAATGCGTAAGTCATACTGCATAAGTCTCAAAAAACCTAAAAAGACTTGCGCAAAAGCACGCTGCTTTTAGTGCGTAAGAGTTCTTATATAGAAACTTACGCACAAAGCGCGCAGCGCGTAGTTCTATGCGTTTGAGAACTACGCACTTTTTAGAAAATTTCCCGATTAAAAAATACAACCTGATTTGAGGTTGGCACATTTTCCATCTGCTACAACGTATTTCATTTGACCGACCTGTCACTCCCACCATGATGTGAATTGTTCCGCTACCAACCGGACACCCACGGAAGCCTACCCTCTCGGTCCCGATGAAAACAAGGCATCTCGGGCAACCGCCGATCCTTATATTCTACAGCGGAAAGCCGAGAATGAAGCCGCCGCTGAATACGAACGCAACGCTCTGCGCAAAGCTCAGCTTAGCAAGGATCAATTCGCGCTCGAAAACAAGATCGCGGAAGTTCGGAAGCGTTCTGAATCGGAAAACGCGAAACTCACTGCCGAGCAAATCAAGAGGATTGCCGAGGCTGAACTAGCCGGCGACAAGTCACGAACCTCTGAGGGCAAAAAGCCTAAAAAGGAAAAGAAGACACCCGACGACAAGTTCGACGGCGATCTTCAGAGCATAACAGACCGGACATCAGCACTGATTGCCGAGACCGAGGCCCAGCGCCAGATCAATCCATTGATTGATGATTACGGCTTTGCGGTCGAAAGAGCGCGTACAGAGCAGGAATTGCTCAATGCCGCACAGAAGGCGGGTGTGGAAGTGACACCGGCGCTCCGAGCTGAAATTAAAGCTACTGCCGACCAGTGGGCATTGGCTACGGTCGAAGCCAATCAGCTGAGCGAAGCGCAGGCAGAAATTCAGCAGAAGTCGGAAGAGTGGCGATCAACTGAAGTGGGTGCTTTCAAAGGTTTGGTTAGCGATCTTGCGTCAGGTAAGAATGCAGCTGAAGCCTTTGCCGACGCTTTGCAGAAGGTTCTCGACAAGCTTCTCGATATCCTTGCACAGTCGCTGTTTGATGGCCTGTTCGGTAAGACAGGCAGTTTCTTAGGCGATGCTCTCGGTGGCCTTCTTGGACGAAAAGACGGCGGACCTATTCCCGGTTATGCAAGCGGCGGTCGCGTTCGCGGTCCTGGTGGTCCAAGGGACGACAAGGTACTCATGTGGGGCAGCAATGGCGAGTTTATGATGAACGCCAACGCCACGCAGAAGTTCTTGCCTATCCTTGAAGCAATGAACGCTGGGCGGCTTCCCGAGTTCAGTAACGGTGGAAAGATCGGCATTCCGGCGCCGATGTCTCCCCGCGCATCGATACCCGTTCCAGTTATTCCCTCGGCCGCGCAACTGGTTGCAGGAAGCTCCAACACCGACAACTCACGGACAGACAACTCGGTCAACAGCTCGCCCGTGATCAACGTGAATGTAAGTGGTGCCACAGGTAATGCCGAGATTGCCAGCATGGTCCAACAAGGTGTGGCGCAGGGAATTAAAACTTGGCGTGGAAGCGTTGATTTCACCGCAGCGGTTGCGGGTGGAATAAAACAGGGCAACCGTAGAGGAATGCTCAATCGTTAATCGGGTGGCCATTGTGCCACCCATTTTTATATGAGGCTTAAATGAAACTGTTTTTCGTAGCTCGTGAACCGCTCAACTGGTCTGATGGTGATCTTCGGATCGTCGATCCAGAAGCGGTTGCTTATTCGAACACACTTGACGCAGCCAATGAAGCCGAAAGGCTAGCCCGAATTTATCCGGGCGAAAGTTTCATCGTGTTCGAAGGCATCGCCAAGCACTCGTTTAAGTGCGAGCCGGTGCCGGTGGTTCGGACACGACTTTAAGCGACATTAAACTCAGGCACCCTTCTGGGTGCCTTTTCATTTTAGGGAACAACCTCGGTTCCCCGTTCCTGCGGAAGAAGACACTTGGTCACGTACCATTCTTCATCGTTCAAATCGCCACGGGCCATCACCGCTCCTCGCAAAGAGCAGCTTTGAACAGAGTTCAGCATTTGAGAATCGCTAGCGTTCAGCCTCGGTGGGCGGACGTACATTTTTGCGATGGTGGAAATTGCAAGCGCCCGACTCTGCGAAATTCAGTCGCGCTTGGACCTGCGACAGCGGGCCGTTCGGACCACCTCGGACTAAGTCAGCATCATGATCGTCTTGCCCATCATCTTCCCAAAAACACACAGGGCAAATCTCGTAGCCGCCTCGCTCTGAAAGAGTGGCGAAATGGCAGCACGGGCACCGGTATGCTTGCCCCTCAACGTGTGGCTCAATGATGTTGCGAAATGGCATGGCGAGAGGTTCACCTCAGTCACAGACTTTGTCAACATGGTCTAGATCGGCCTTCGGGCCGTTCTATTTTTTATTCAGGACAATCCATGATCGAACTACCGGAAAGTATCGGCTTCCAGCCATCCTATCCTCAGCTCACAATTCCGACCAGTCAGACAAAGTACGGCGGCAGGACGATATCAACCGTCGAGTATGCAGATAGCAATCGGACGGTCGATATGGAGACGGTGCCATTGACGGCCGGACAGGCTGTGCAACTCCAGTCCTTTATTGCGGCGGCAAGGGGCGGAGCAGAAACTATTATTTACCGGCCGACGCATATTTGCATCCCGCAAGCATATTGGGGCGACGCTGATAATCCTCACATAGGCGGCACAGCCACGCGCGGAGCAGTGACAGGCGGATACACGGTTCAACTGACAAACGTCGTTCCCGGCCTCATTTTGAAGCCAGGAGATATGTTCTCACTTCAGAGCGGTGACTATAGGCAAATGCTGCAGGTCGTCATTGGCGGAGTGGCTGCCAGCACGACGCTGACGGTCAAGGTCGATCAGCCGGTATCGTCATACGCTGGCGCTGGCGCAACGGTGCGGTACAAACGTCCAGAGATGAATACACGCCTCGTGAAGGATAGCTTCCAAATGGCAAGCGGTCATTTTCCAACGGCCAGTTTTCAGCTGATTGAGGTGCCAAGATGAGCAATTTCTTTATTGCTGAACGCAAAAACCTCTAGCTTTCCAACACTTTTCGATTCTTACTATCGCTAGGGTTGAAAAGGGGCGTATTATGATTCTTGAGAATCTCCGCGTAAATCGCGTGATCATGCATGAAATATTCAAACGGAATAACGATCGCGAGTTGGTTACACCGAGTTATTCTGACTCTATAGAAATATTGGATGCTGAAGCTAAAGCTACTTTTCAGATGCGGGTGACCGATGCGCTATCAGCGCAATCGAAAAGCATGGAAATGCGTATCACTGAACTGGATGACTTAAGTGTCGTTGCAAGCGCAGAGAAAATCATTTTCGAAGTTGGTGCAACAGGAGATCAAAAATTCATAGATGTTTCAAAATCTCTCGCATTTAAGCTAGCAAAAGCCCAAACGTCTAGGCGATACCTAGGTGGCGTCGTTATAGTTTTCGACGGTAAATTCGGTGTACCTGAACGACATTTTGTCGGAGTTATTAAAGCTGAAACTCAGAGTGGTTTTCGCCGTCTGCGAGATAAAGAAAAAATTCTAACTCAATTCCTGAACGATATATTTTTAACTCCTGCACAACGATTGTATAAAATTGGTTTCTTGATCCCCGGAAAGCAGTCTGACGGAAGATCCGGTTGGTCGTGTTTCATTTTCGATAGCAACATAACATCTAATCAACGTGAAAGTGCGGCGCAGTATTTTTACGAGAGTTTTATGGGTTGCACGTTCCCTTCAAACGGAGCCTATGAGACATCAAAATTCTTCGATTTGACTAAAAAGTTCGTTCGTAATTCGGATTTAGAACCCGAAAAGAAACGGGATATTAATGATGCCCTCTTCACATTTGTAAAAGTGGAGCAGTCTCCGACATTCACTTCTCAAGAATTCGCCGAAAAGTATTTACCACTTGAGGTGCGTGACGGATTCTCATCATTCTTGCAGAGCAACAAGTTTCCGGAACGAGCTGTAGTTCGAGACGTATCCGATATGGGAACGCGATTGAAGCGGCGAAAATTCAAATTTGGATCCGATGCGGAATTTTCGGCGTCACCAGAAGCCCTCCGAAACAAGAAGGTAGAAATTAAAACTGTCGAAGCAAAGAAGCTGGGTGGAGATGATGACGAACCGTGGACTCAGATTATTGTTCGTCAACAAATGACTGATCAACTATGACTTCTGAAGAAGAATTCCTGCGCAAATGGAAAGAGGAAGAACCCCTTTACATAGCGTGGGGACGCTTCATTTATAGCAAGATGACTTCTTTAATTGATAGCAAGATAAACCCCAGGAATGTCGACGCGTTTCTTAGGCTTCCTGTTAAGCCGCGCGTCAAGGAGGCAGACTCGTTACTTCAAAAAGCTTTCTATCGCCAAAAAAACTACATCGACCCCTATTCTGAAATTGAAGATAAAATAGGATTGAGGTTCGTGGTTTTGCTAGCAAGAGATGTAAGGGTGATTGAAGATGCTATTTTAGAGGGTGGTTGTTACTGGAATTACGAAAAAGCTCGCGACTACGAAGATGAGCGCGCAGCAAAGCCCGAGGAGTTCGGCTACCAATCAGTACATTATGTTTTGAAGTCGAAATTCGGCTTCAGAGACGAAAGCACAGATATACCGGAAGGATTACCCTGCGAGGTCCAGGTGCGCACACTTCTACAGCATGCATATAGTGAGCTGACACATGACACAATTTACAAGCCATCAATAAAAGCAACACCGCAGATGAAGCGCGCGGCTGCTAAGAGCATGGCACTTATTGAAGCAACGGATGACTATTTTACCGAAGTATCTAGGCTGATTGATAATGTCGTCGAGTCGTCATCCCGTATCGAGGAAACTCTTTTCTCAGTTTACAAAGATAAGGTTTCCGACGAGGGTGTGAGCCAGATTACCCCCCTGAATTCACTAATTACAGACCGTTATGGAAAACTCATAAAAGAGGGTTTTTCTAGTGAATTGGAGGTATTTTTCAAAGAAAAACCTTATATATTTGATCGTATAAAAGAACGTCGTGAAAGCGCGCAGCTTTACAGGGTGCCCGCAATAATCCTCGTCTATTATTGTGTCGCAAAATTTCCGACTGCAGCTAAGTATGATACGCCGCTTGATGATTCCGAACTTGCCATGATTTATTCGGATTTGGGATTATCTTTGGCAATAAATTAATTGGTTTCTGCAATGGCCATTTTCCGACAAGATCATCTCCAAGCAATCGCAGATGCTTTAGCTGACACGAACGAGGGGTTAACCGGGACTGAGATAGCGCATTTGCTTGCGACGTGCAGTATAAAGGATACAGACCCCTCCAGCACGAAGAGGTATAGGCTTTATAACGCATTTGTTCATGATCAAAACGCTCGACAAAGTCGAAGCAATATTCTTGCATTCATACGAAAATCTATGAAACCCGCACGCTTCATGGTAACCGGTGTTCTGGCCCCACGTTGCTTGCCGTCGCCTGATCTGTGATCGGCTTTCCATGGATGAAGAACAGGAGTTTCTCCATGGAGACTACATTGGAGTTTCTCACAACCAGGAAGCCTAGACGTGAGGTTCACCGACATTGGCCGGACGAGGTCAAGGCGAAGATTGTTTCGGAAAGCTT
This sequence comes from Ochrobactrum quorumnocens, assembly GCF_002278035.1. Taxonomy (NCBI): domain Bacteria; kingdom Pseudomonadati; phylum Pseudomonadota; class Alphaproteobacteria; order Hyphomicrobiales; family Brucellaceae; genus Ochrobactrum; species Ochrobactrum quorumnocens. The sequence continues at coordinate 14,162 of NZ_CP022602.1, forward strand.
GAGGCCTGGCACGAAAGTCAATGAAGTTGCGCAGCGCTATGGATTGCGAGCGAACAGCCTTTCCACCTGGCGGACAATGGCGCGGCAGGGCAAGCTGATCCTGCCGGCACCGGAGGATGCGGTAGAGTTCGCGGCGGTGATCGTCGATCCGCCAGTTTCGGAACCGCCGCCTAAAACGGTTGGCCGCCCCGAGATCGTCTTCGGTTCTGTTATCATTCGCCTTGAGGAAGGGGCATCTGCTGCCCGGATCGCCGCTATCGTGCGTGCCTTGGCGGCGGCGACATGATCTTTCCATCGAACCGTGTCCGGATCATGGTGGCGACCAAGCCGGTAGACTTTCGCAAAGGCCATGACGGATTGGCGGCGCTGGTAAAGAACGAGCTGCACAAGGACCCGTTCACAGGAACGGTCTTCGTGTTCCGCTCTCGTAAGGCAGACCGGCTGAAGCTGATCTACTGGGATGGCTCTGGTATCGTCCTGGCTTACAAGCGGCTGGAAGAGCACACCTTCACTTGGCCCGGTATCAAGGATGGCCTGATGACGCTGAGTCACCCTCAGTTCGAGGCGCTGTTTGCTGGCCTTGATTGGCGGCGGGTTCATGCTGTCCAGACGAGAACGCCGGAGGCCATCGAATAGCTGCGGCACGATGACTCACGACGACAGATTCCAAAGGCAAAACGGCTGGATTTTGGTAGGTTCTAGCCATGCTGGATGCCGCTGACCTTCCCGATGATATTGCCGCCCTGAAGGCGATGCTGCTCGCAGCCCAGGCACGCGAGGCAGGCAAAGACGCCCAGATAGCCCGCAAGGATGAGCGGATCGAACGGCTTGAGAAACTGGTCGCAGCGTTCAAGCAGGCAGCCTTTGGGCGCAAGTCCGAGAAGACTGATGCCGACCAGTTCGATCTGGCATTGGAAGACCTGGAAACGGCCATGGCAGCGATCCATGCCGAGGATGAGGCGGACGTTCCTGCTGGAAACAGGATTGCCAAGCCACGCGCGATCAATCGCGGCTCCCTTCCAAAGCATCTTCCCCGTATCGAAGAGGTGATCGAGCCGGAAAGCCTCATCTGTGCTTGCGGTGGATGCCTGCATTGCATTGGCGAGGATGTCTCCGAGCGTTTGGACGTGGTCCCGGCGCAGTTCCGCGTCATCGTCACGCGTCGTCCCAAATATGCGTGCCGTGCCTGCACCGACGGCGTCGTCCAGGCCCCAGCTCCCGCTCGGTTGATCCAGGCAGGGCTTCCGACGGAAGCCACCGTCGCCCATGTGCTGGTCTCCAAATATGCCGATCACCTTCCGCTTTACCGCCAGGCCCAGATCATGAGCCGCCAAGGCATCGATCTCGACCGATCCACGCTTGCCGATTGGGTTGGCCGGGCAGCGTTCGAATTGCGCCCCGTCTTCGATGCACTGATTGCCGACCTGAAGCGCTCGACCAAGCTGTTCATGGACGAGACTCGAGCCCCCGTTCTCGATCCCGGCTCCCGCAAAACCAAGACCGGATACTTCTGGGCGCTGGCGCGGGATGATCGTCCTTGGGGCGGCGGCGCTCCGCCGGGCGTGGCCTTCACATACGCTCCAGGCCGTGGAGGCATTCACGCCGAACGGATATTGCAGGGCTTCTCCGGCATCCTGCAGGTCGATGGTTATGCGGGATACAACAGGCTGATCGGACCCGACCGCATAGGCCTGGACATTCGGCTTGCCTATTGCTGGGCACACGCTCGTCGCAAGCTGGTGGAAATCGCCCGCAACGGCTCAGCACCCATTGCCGAGGACGGTGTAAAGCGGATTGGTGAACTGTATCGGATCGAGGCCGAACTGCGTGGCCTTGATCCGGAAGCTCGCCTTGCTGGACGGCAGGAACGATCAGCGCCACTGGTCGCCGATATTCAGACTTGGCTCCTCCATCACCGTGCCCGTGTCGCTGGCAAGTCACCGCTTGGCGAAGCCTTGGCCTATATTGCCAAATACTGGGATGGTCTGAAGCTCTTTCTGACCGACGGTCGTATCGAGATCGACAACAACACCGTCGAGCGAACCATCAGGCCGATAGCCCTCAACCGCAAGAACGCACTCTTTGCCGGACATGACGTGGGAGCTGAGAACTGGGCGACCATCGCTTCGCTCATCGAGACATGCAAGCTCAATTCCGTTGATCCGTTTGCCTATTTGGCGGCCACGCTGACGGCCATCGTCAACGGCCATAAGCAGAGCCGGATCGACGAGCTGCTGCCGTGGAATTGGAACAAAGCAACCCAAGTTTAGCGGCCTTTTTGGTTCGAAGGGCCGAATCTACCTGTTCTCCGCAGCTCAATGACAGGGTTATGAGGCCGAACAGTTATGGTGCGCTCGCTCCGGTAAGTCCTCCCGAGATCAGAAACAATTTCAATTTCGCAAGCGACCTTGGCTGGGGCAACGATGGAAACCTTGATGGTTGCATTCGCGAGCCACACCTGCGGCATCGAATTGGCCTCCATCATTCGCAGAACCGCGCCTCGATAATACTTCTCTGACGCAGCGATGACGCGATTGTCAGGAGCCTCAGTCGCGTCCCTCAGCCTGAGCTGAAGTTGGCTTTCGCCTAGACGTTCGAGGAGCGCAACGTACTGGCCCAAGGACCAATAACCATCGTGATCGTTGTACCGGCTAACAAACGTTCCGAGGATGTCGTGGCAAATCCCGTTAAACTGGTTTCTTCTGGACATCTGAAATCTGAATCTCTTGCCGCGAACAGAGCATATAGGAGCAATTCCCGATAGCAACGGCTCCGGCTCAAGACAATGTGGGTCTGAAACATCGGTTACGCTTCATGCGCGAACCTCACCGGTTCGAACCATTGAGACAGAACCTCAATAAAGCACTCGGCTTTACAGGTCTCGTAATGCATGAAACAGGAGAGTTAACTGGAATCGAAACGGTCAGCACGATTTCGGAGGCGCAGCGACGAGCCCAAGCTTTACGAACCGATTTGATTGCGCGCGGCGTCCATCCGGACGTGCTGATGTTCTGTCGGGAAGAACTGCTTCATCAAAACCATTTTCACGCCGTACTTGAAGCAGTTAAGAGCGTAGCGGATAAGCTTAGACGTCGAACCGGCTTGGATGGGGATGGCGGAGATTTAGTTGACAGAGCTTTGACCGGTGAGAAGCCAATGCTCGCAATCAACTCTCTGAGCTCGAAGAGCGAACGCGACGAGCAAAAAGGATTCGCCAACCTTCTTAAAGGCACCTTCGGAATGTTCCGAAATCCAACTGCTCATGAGGCGAGGATTAACTGGGATATGAAGAAAGAGGACGCAGAAGATTTACTGTCTCTTGTATCTCTCATTCACCGACGAATTGACGCTGCCGTCATGCCGCCACGGGTGTAACTCACCTACGGGTCAATTCTTTTCTGCGTTGTCGTGCACAAATCTGGCTCACTCGTCCTGGAGTAATTCCGTACTCCCGACTTAGGCTCGCGTATGTTTCGCCAGCTAGATTTCTTTCATAAATTTGATAAGCACGATCTTGCGCGTCTAATAACTGCGACTGGTTACGATTAAAGGTCTCACGCTCCTCCGGTGTCCAGATTTTATATGTCTCGACACCTGAGCTTTTGTACCGAATCCTAACAATATAGCGTCCGTCAACCATTCCTCGAACGTCGTAAGAGCCATTCTTGAATTGAACCACTTCACCCAATGACATTAGCTAATCCTTATTCAGCTTCCCCAGCTTCTCAGCCAAGCGCTCCTGCGCAGCCGCTGAGCGGGCGGTGTTTTCTACAATGGATGAGATGCAGAACATTAAAACGCCGGTCACAAGAGCGGATGCTGCGTAAACAAGAAAGAATACGCCGCCACGATCTAGAGCTGCGAATCCGACAATAGCCAGGAAGGCAGCCGCCACCAGACTAAAAAGGCCAATAAGTTTTGCGGCATTAGCAGCCATGTTTGCCCCCTATCTTGATCAGGAAGTTTAGATCGCGGTGCTATGGAGAGGCAAGTGGTCATGCTTTATAATTTCACAGATACATTCTCACCTTGTAAAAAGCGTTTTCAATCGAGCGAGTTTCATGATCTTGAAGCCTCACCCGCTTTCGATATGAGCGCAGCGTGGACGCCGCCTCAGCCGCAATGTTTTTTAAAGGCGGAGTAACTTTATCACTATTGGCAATCTCTGAACACAATTGAAGTTTTTCACTAAATGTATCGACGGTATTGATTCGCTGGCGCCAATTTTCCAGCATAGGATCTGGGCTCACCTTGGTATCCGTGGGTACATCTTGGATACTGTCTAAGATTGGCCAAAGATCGTCCACGTAATCTTCGTAGAACGCTATAAAATCGACTGCTGTCCAACTCATATGCGAGTTGCCCAAATATAACCTATGAGTAATCGAATGAATTCTGTGATCTTGCGGTAATAGTCTCGATGCGCCGATCAGCGCCACAAGCCAGTCATGGAAAGTATCTTTTGAAAAGGATTGGTCTTTGGGGGCGTGTAGCGTTAATCGATGAATGCGTGTGAGAGCATTATTGGTTGCCTCCTCGCCGGTTCGATAAATTCTGTCTTTCCTCATGCCATCTCCTAACCTAGTGGCAGAGGATAAATTAGCTCAATAGGTCAAGGCAAGCATCAATCCTGACGATCTCTCAAACGTACGCCTGGACCCGCTCCATTTTGATCAATGAAAATGATTCCGGCAGCTTCAAGGGCGGTGCGGATGTCGCGCAGTGTACGATCGTAAGGTGTAGATTTTTCAGATTCGAAGTTAGCGAGTGTGGCTCTACCAACCTTTGCCGCGTCACACAAATCTGTCTGTGACCAAGCCAGGAGAGCGCGAGCTGCACGACATTGGGATGCTGTAAGCATATTTTTTGCCTAACTCGATATTATTTGTATTGACTTTATTAACTGTGATATTTTATGCATAGCATTATAGAAATTGCATAGAGTTGTACAGCGACACTATCAATCATCCTAAACAGATTACTAATTCCTGCCCGAGGAGATCACCCAATGCAGCACGCAGTGCCAGCAATCGCCCCTGCACGCCCTAGATCCGGTCACAACATGCGCTCGATCGTCCATCGTGCCCAAAGCCGTAAGCCGCGCAATCTGTGCGCCATGATCATTGATGGTGAAGCTGTGTGGGTGGACATCAACCGATATGAAGGTTCAGGCCCCGCTGTTGTTATCGAGCATAATGGCCGTATCCGCCTCATTGACATTGAAGCCGAAGCTTTAGGGTACAAGCTATTCGGCGCGCGCACTGCGCTTGGAGGATGGTTTCCATCGGGCCTAAGTAAGCGTGGCATGGCGCGAAACAGCGTGATCGTGGTTGGCATGGTCATCGATGCGCCAATTCGCGGTGATGTCATCGAGGGGGAGCTGGCATGACCCCGATTGAGACCGCCAGAGAAGCTTTCTTCGAACTTGATGACATCATTGGTCGGTTAAATTCAGCAATCTGTGTCATGGACATGCTGACTGAGAATACGCCGCAGAACCTCGGCACGATTATTCGGTGAAGTGCGGGCCGCTGAGTTGC
>NZ_CP022603.1:1597500-1792500 GCF_002278035.1 Ochrobactrum quorumnocens
CAGGCAACGTCGCTATTCGAACCCTTGATGCAGACGATATCGTCAAGGAAGGCGATAATTGGGGTATGCGCGTGAAAGGCGAGTATGGATCGAATTCTTCTTCGCCTCATGCAGGCGCGAAAGGTGGATATGCGTGGCCTTATTCGCCAAGCGATGTCCCGGAAGTTGTTGGATCGCCGGACGGCATGGACCGACCGTCTTTCCTGACGCCGACCAACGGTTCAGCAAGTGTTGTTGCTGCGATTAAGGAAGAAAATTATGATATTTTCGCAGGCTATGCCTATCGCAAGCGCGGTAATTATCATGCAGGTAAGCATGGTCCATCGGCTGATCCGGTGAATATCGGACCTGCCAGGACCTGCAATACTTCTGGCTCCTGGTGCCAGAACTGGCCAGAATATATCGAAAACGGTGGGCTTACGAATTACCGTGCTGGCGAAGAGATTCTCAATACGCAGCTTGAGACAAAATCCTTCCTGACAAAAGCGACGCTCCGCTTTGATGGCGGTCACACGCTTAAGCTCGGCTATACCGGCTTCCGGGGTGAGGCCGGCGATCTGCTGGCATCCCGCTTCACAGGGGATCGCAGTCAGCCGATGCAACAGGAGCTGACATCCGGTTCCAAGCTCGATACCGGCACTATGCGCTATTACTGGAATCCCGACGACAACGAGCTGATTGATCTGAAAGCCAATCTCTGGGTAACAAAACTGGAACTTCGCAATCCGAGGCGCGGCAACATGATACCGACATCGGAGTCACTTGGCCTTTCGCCCAACTTCCGCACGGGGTCTAATACGATCATGTGGGGTGGTGATGTTGCCAATAAATCCAAGTTTTCGTTTGGCGATTACGGTGATCTCGATCTGAACTATGGCATCTCCTATCTCAGGGAGGATACCCGTCCGAGCGCCTATACGAACGAACTTGAAGGCTGGCTTAATCTGCGTGACGCCTATCGTGATGAAATGGGCATCTTCACCAAAGCTGCCTACAAGCCGGTTGACTGGCTGACACTGAATGCGGGCTTACGCTATTCCCATTACTGGTCGCATGACCGACGCACACAAGCCAATGACTCGGCACAGCTAAACCCCGAACCAAATCGGGATTCGGGCGGCTTCAGTCCATCAGTCGGCGTAACGGTTGAGCCATTCGACGGTAGCCAGCTCTATGTTAATTATTCCAACGCGCTGCGTTATCCGAGCCTGTTTGAATCTGTTTCTGCGTTCACCATCATTCCCAATGCCGGACTGCAACCGGAGCGTTCCAGCAATTGGGAAGTGGGGGCCAATTTTACCAAGGACGGTTTGCTCAATGACGATGATCGCGGCATGGTCAAGTTTGGTTATTTCAACTGGGACGTTAAAGATTACGTTGCACGGGCATTCCGCGATTTCTACGATGACAGCGGGAAATTTGTCTACAGCGGTATGCAGGTCTACAACATTGATCGCGCACGCTTCTCAGGTCTTGAATTCTCAAGCCGCTACGAGGCTGGTGGGTTCACTGCCGATTTCGCAGCCAACTATTATCTTGATGTCGAGTTCTGCCGTACGTCTGATACTTGCGGAGCTAAATCGCTTTACGGCGACTATGCAACCAATCAGGTACCGCCAAAATACAGTGTTGATCTGACACTTTCGCAGAAGATGTTGGAAGACAGACTGACGCTCGGCGGGCGTGTTTCCTATGTTGGCCCGCGCGCTATCGGACATGGTGATGTTACAGCGGTTGGTGCAGGTGAGTTTATCTCGCTGACCCGTTGGAAGCCTTATACGCTGGTCGATATTTTTGCCGAATACAAAATCACTGACAGTTTGACTGCGACAGCGCGGATCGAAAATCTGACGGACCAATATTATGTCGATCCGCTCGGTCTGGTGAACCAGCCGGGACCAGGTCGCACTTTCTATGCCGGGCTCACAAGCAATTTCGGTGGTGATCAGCGTCTGCCGCAGCTTTCGCCATTCTCGCGCTCGCAAACCGGTGCGCCTGGTATCGATTGGAGCGGTTTCTATGGTGGTGTTCATGCGGGCATGACGTCGGGTCGTACATGGGGCACCACGACCGCGTTAGACGGCACAGCTGATCCGATTTCAAACAGTGAATCTGCCGACCGTGGCTTTGGTAACTCTGCGCTCTTCGGTGTGCAGGCTGGCTATAACTATCAGTTCAGCAATCGCGTAGTGGTGGGTATTGAAGCCGATGTGAGCAAGACCCGAATGAAGGGTGCACAGGCAGCCTTTATGCAGGAAGACTGGATTGCAGCACAGAAGGACATCGCCGGCATTCAGGCCAATACGCACTACGATATCGACTGGACCGGATCTATTCGTGGTCGCCTCGGTTATGCGTTGGATAATCGCTGGCTCGTCTATGGTACTGCAGGTATCGCCTTCGCCCATGAAAAAATGACCCGCGACCAGTATCGTTATGCGGAAGATATCATGGGCAAGCCGCAATCGAGTCTTTTTTCAATAGACAAACAATCGGGAACACGTGCGGGTATCACTGTTGGCGGTGGTGTGGAATATGCAATCAACGACCGCTGGTCGGTAAATGCCGACTATACCTATAGCCGCTTTGGCAATCGCACCTTCAATTTCGAAAATGCACGCGCGGGAACGGGTGGTAACTACACGACCAGAGAGCAAACAGGTGTGGAAATTACACCGCCCGATCCATTCCTGTGTGAATTTCTGGGAGATACTTTCTGCGATCCAACCGAAACACCTGTCTACAAATATACGGATCATACGGGCAGTTCGAATATCGTAAACGGTCGTAAGGCGTCTAATTCACTCGATACCCATACGGTCAAGTTGGGCCTTAATTTCCACTTCTAATGCGTTCGGGATGCGTCATTTTGTGCAAAGGCAGATTTTTTTGCCTTTGCACTGCAAAAAACAGCTCCCTCAATCGTCTTAGGAATGAGAAAGGCTCGCGTCTTGTTCATACTGATCAGACCTCGCCTGCCAACAGGGATACACTAAATGACTGACGCCACTGTTCTTAAGCAATCGGTTGCTCTTCCTCGCTCTAAGCGCCTGAAGGCACGCACGACTGGAACGCATGAACGCCTTGATCAAAGCATTATGGCAAGCGACCCCTTTGCCAGCCGTGAGCGCTATGCTCTGTTTGTCGAAGTTCAGTATCAGTTCCATCGCGATATCGACGCTCTTTACGATGCGGCAGCACTCGATGCATTGCTGCCCGATTTGCAAGGCCGGCGGCGTTTCGGGTTAGTGGGGCAGGATCTGATTGATCTGGATTTCGACCTGCCTGCGGCGGACGGGGAGCCTTCTTTCCCGGCTGGTCATGATATTGATCTGGCGACCGCACTTGGCTGGCTCTACGTGGCGGAAGGTTCCAATCTTGGCGCGGCTTTCCTGCTCAAGGAAGCGTTGAAGCTCGGTCTGTCGGAAGAACTCGGCGCACGTCATCTTGCTGGTGCGCCGGAAGGCCGTGGTCTCCACTGGCGCACTTTCACCGCAGCTCTCGATGAGATCGAGTTGTCGGATGCAGAAGAGGAGCGCGTTTTTGCAGCTGCGGAAGCAGCCTTTCGCCGCGTTCATGCACTGGTGCGGACAATCTTTCATGACCGCCTCTGACATAAACTCAGTGGAAGGCAGGGCTGCCCCGAATTCTCGATCACGCGCCTATCCCGATGAACGTCAGCGGGCTGGTTATCTCGCGTTGGGGCTGTTGCTGATCGCTGCAGCCTTGGTCGGTTGTCAGGTACGGCTGATGCCCTCTGCCTTGTTTGTGTTTGGTGCGTTGCTTTGCTTCGTACAGCTTTCGCCCACAGCATTGTGCTGGCTGGAGACAAACTGGATCACGCGCCGCGTTATCGGCGCGTGGCGCAGGCTCAATGCATGGCCGCGATTATATCGGATCAATCTGCTCGCCATCTTTGCTGTGATTTGTCTGACGATGCTCATGTTTGTCCCCCAAGCGCTGTGTCTGGAATTTGCGATCAACGGAATACTTTGCACAGGCCTGTTGCTCTTTGTGGGGCCTCAAAGCCGTCAGCTTAAACACGTTTCAGAATAAAGATTGTTGCGATGCGATTTACCCGACAGGCTGAGCTATCGATTGAGTTTCTCGTTCTTTGCGCTCGGGCATCAGCAGGCAGTGCTGTGACGACACGCACCGCGGCAGAAGCAACGGGTACGACGAAAGATCATGCTGCGCAGATCGTATCCGAACTTATCCATCATGGTTTTCTGGTTGGCTCACGCGGGCGCGGGGGCGGCATTCGCCTTGCGCGGCCCGCAAAGACAATCAATGTAGGAACGGTTTTGCGGCTGATGCAGCCGGGCTTCAACGAGCAGTCGACAAAGCAATCGGGATCAGATTCAGCATTCGGCATGTTGTTGCAGGCGGCGATGCGCTCCTTTGTGGCGGCGTTCGATGATTTCACCATTGCCGATCTTGCGATTGAAAGCCGCGACGGGCGGTTGGCGTGTCTTGATTGCGATCTGCGCAGTCTGATCCATCACGGGCAGATGCTGTCTGAGTTGCGTCGCAGAAGCGATCACGCTGATGTGCCTGCTTGGGCCAGCATATCATGAATGGCGATATCGATAGCAGCACTCTGCACGGGGGTGTGAGTGAACTCGCACTTTGGGCGGGCGCAAGCCTTCTCGTGCTTTCCTTGCATGTGGGGGGCGCGATGTGGCTTTTGCGTGAGCCGGAAATGATAGCGGCCGACAATGCACCACCAGCCGCTATCATGATTGAACTGGCTGAAACACCGGAAGCAACTGAGACTGAAGAAAACGAGATAACACCCGACGAGGCGATGTCGGATGCGAGTGCTGAGGCTAAGAAGGTTGAAGAACCGGTCGATGAGCCGGAGGTCGAGCAGGAAGTGGCTCAGGATGAGCCAGAGCCTGTTGAAGAGGAACCGCAGGAAGAACTGACCCAACTCGACAAGGTCGCGGTTCCGCTGCCAGTGGTAAAGCCAAAGCCGCCAGAGCCCAAAAAGGAAATCGTCAAGAAGAAAGAACCGAAGAAGCCGCCGGTCAAGCAGCGTCAGCAGGAACAGGCATCTTCCAAACAAGCAGTCAAAGCACAGGCGCAAGCCGTGCAAACGAACCGCAATGCAGCACGGCAATCGGCATCCGGTCTGTTTGCCTCATCAATGACGCCGGCGCGTTGGCAGTCGCGTCTGATGGCGCATCTGGAACGTCGCAAGAAATATCCTTCTGGCGCGAAGTCTCGCCGGGAAGAAGGCGTTGTCTATGTCCGCTTCCGCATCGACGACACGGGCAAAGTGCTGTCCGCTTCGCTTGCACGCTCGTCAGGCTGGCCAGAGCTTGACAATGAGGTGCTTTCGCTGGTCCAGCGTGCCTCTCCGGTTCCGGCTCCGCCGCCGGGCGTCAACAAAACAATTACGGCACCAGTAAAATTCAGCAGGCGATAAGGAGATGCGCTGGAAAAGTTTCCAGCGCATTTTCATTGTTAGAACTTGCGGCTGAACGAGACTTTCAGATTGCGGCCCGGCATGGCTGAGATACCATCGCTAAGATAAGGCTCGTATTCCTTGTCGAACACGTTTTCGAGCGCAAGACGCAGCTCGGAATCCTTCATAAAGCCCTGTGTTGGTGTCCAGTTGAAGAACAGGTCGTGCACGGCATAGCCGGGGGTCTTTGGCCGATTATAGCTCAGGTCACCTTTGACGTATGAGGTTCTGTCCTGCTTGTCGACAAAGGTTCCCGTCCAGCCAAAATTGATATCCTGATCGGGAAGTTTATAACCGAGCGTCGTTACAACCGTTGTCGGCATGATGTCATTGATGTAGCTGTCTGGTCCATAGATATTGTTGAGCGTGCCCTGACGCCTGCCGATCATGTAAGTGAGGCTGGCATCTGCGAACATGAAATCGTTCTCATAATGGGCTTCCAGTTCCACGCCGCGTGAATAATAGGAAGGCATGTTCCAGTAAAACGGTACTTCGCCGTCTTTCAGGCCGACCTTGTTTGCGCTGCCCACACGCCGCGCCACCGGATTGGTGACGTGATTGTTGAAGAACGAGCCACGCACCATCAGGACGTCGCTGCCAGTGAATATGCCACTGAATGAAGTGTCGGCACCGATGTTAATCGTATTGTTGCGCTCAACTTTCAGATCGGGGCTGGTTCCCGACGTTTGGGTGCGTCCGCTCTGCACCGAATAGATTTCATCGATGTTTGGCGCACGCATGGCATAAGCCCAATCGGCAAAAAGCCGGGTGGTCGGCGTTATCTGATACGATGCGCTGAGAGCAGGCGTGAAACCATGATGCGACGTCGCCGAATAGTCGTGGCCAGCTTTCGGATCGTTATAGATCGCCGCCGCATTTGGCACGCCCTCGGAGCGAACATAATCATAACGAACACCAGGCGTGACAGTCAGCTTGTCGGTAAGAGCCATGCGATCGCGAATGAAGAAAGATGTAACGTCTTGTTTGCCGCCCGGCATGATCCACGGCGCGTAATAACCGTAATTATAGTTCTTGTCTTTCTTCTTGGTGATGTCGAACATCGTCACATCGCGAACGTGGTGGTTATACTGCACACCGTAGTTTAGGCTGTGGTCGATGCCGCCAAGTTCAAAGTTGGAGGTGTTTTCGGCCTCAATATGGAAATCTGAATATTTCGCATCATTTTCGGTGCCGCCAAGAGAGGCTGTACCATTCACACCGGCTGCGCGTTCAGCATGCATATCCGTCGAGGAATAGCTCGCCATGATGCGCGTGTTCACCAGATCACTGTCGCCATCATAGGTATGCTCGACAACGGACGTGAAGTCTTTCAGTTCCCGCCACGCGAGAAGTCGTCGCATCGCCTCTTTGTAGGCAGGGGTTCCCGGAACGAGACTGTTGCTGGTCGGCTGAAGCTGGCCGCGAATGGCTGCCAACGGTCCCCAATTGGCACTTTCACCATAAAGAACCGAAGCCTTCACCTTGTGACCGCCATACTCGCCGGAAAGCTTGCCGGAGAAGGATGTCAGCTCGGAACTTGAGTAGTTATAGACCTCGCCGCCGCCGACGCGCATGTTATCGCCCTTGCGCCATGTCAGGCTTGCGAGGCCGTCGAAAGTCATGCTGGTGCCGAGATTGGAGCGGCCATAGACAGCACCGGTTTCAAGAAACTGTTTGTTTGCGGTCTGATAAGCTGTTTTACCCCAAGCGCCCCAGCTTTCGCCGTCGCGGAGCATATCGGCTGCGTCCTTGCTTTCGAGCTTGATCGTACCGCCAAAGCCGCCATTCCCGTAGCGAACGGAGGTGGCTCCCTTTTCGATCTCGATGCGCTTGAGCAGTTCAGGTTCGACGAAGATTGTGCCTTGGTCGTATTTTTCAAAATTCTTAGGCGCGCCGTCGAGCAAAATGCGTACATCAGTCTGACGTGAGAAACCACGGATCGAAATCGACTGCCCTTCGGTGCGAACGCCACCCAGCATTGTGACGCCTGGCGTCCTTTTGACGAGTTCCGGTATTGTCGAGGCTTGAGCCTGCTGCAACTGTTCCGATGTGATCTGCGACACACGTGGGTCCAGATCATCAAAGTTGACGCCGGTAATCTGCGAAAAGCTGATTGTATCGAGCTGCACAGCACCTTCGATAGCAGGCAAAGCCGCGTTGTTTCCAGTTTCACGCTCTAGCCGCACTGTGCGGTTGCCGGTGAAGCGGTACTGGATATCGGTATTGCGCAGCAAAGCGGAAAGAGCATCGGCTGGCGCCATTGTGCCGCTTACGCCCGAGGTGTTGAGCCCACTGGTGACGGATGCATCAAATGCGATTTGCAGACCCGTTTGCACAGCAAGGCGATTAAGAGCAGTTGAAAGCGCACCTGCGGGAATGTTGACAGCGACAGATTGCGCTGCACCCTGTGCAAATGCAGGCGTGGTCAGGATGGGGCTTAAAACCGTGCCGCTCAAAAGCAAAGCTGCAAACAAGGGGTGCGCGCAGGCACTGAGAATGCGCGAGGAGGGGCTTTTCATGTCGTTTCCAGTCTCAACGTTCAAGGCGTTGGTGTCGGGCGTTGGGCGTTTATGTGCTGAGGCTTTCGCGCGGGCTGCGCAAATTGCCTTTCACCAACTGGACGAATGAAATTGGGTGTTTGGGACATTCGGCGAAAAATTAATTATGCAGCACTGTGAGCAATGAACCCACGCGCACCGCCTTCAAATCGAAAGCCTTGATAAAATCATCAAGCGCTGTCGATGGGGCAGACAAATCGAAGGTGCCGGTAATCCGACGTTCTGCGAGATTACTGCTTGCAATCAACACCCGACCCGGGAGATGTCTAGCAATGTCCTCGACCACATGACCAAGCGGTTGATCTTCAAAAATCAAGCGGCCACTGCGCCACGATGCGGCGAGTTCCGGGTCGATCACGACCACCTGTCCGATGCCGTTCTTATTATCGTAGAAAACCCTGTGACCCTGTTCAAGGCGAAGCGTGCCCAGTGGGTTTCGTGTTGATGAGGTGGCGCTTGTCTGCACCTGAACAGCATGTTCAGTCACAACGACATCGGCACCACCATCTTTCAGCTTCACGTCGAACTCGGTGCCGAGTGCGGTTACCTCACCATTGGCAGCTCGAACAGTGAATGGCCTCTGTGGATCTGGCGCAACGATGAAATAGGCTTCGCCGCGAAGCAGCTGAACCTGACGTTTGCCTTCCGTTATGTCGAAAGCGATTGCCGAGCCTGCGTTGAGCTGGACGGTCGAGCCGTCCTCAAGTTCGATGACCGGCATTTCGCTTCTGGCGGAAATGGCGTCTGCGCGCAGCCGCATCGGGCCATCGAAAGCAATAAATCCGCCTGCGACTACGCCAAATAAAAGCATGGAACTTAAAGCCGCGCGCACCGGATAACGCGGCTTTCTGGCAGCGGTACGAGCGAAATCTGTATCCTGCAAGAGTAGAAAGCGCGAATCGTTGAAAACGCGGGAAGCTTTGGCAAACGCCAGCTCATGCCGCGCATCGCCGGCACGCCAGAGTGCACAAGCTTCAACGATTGCCATGTTTTTGGGTGAAGCCTGAAGCTGCATCAACCAATCAACAGCCTGCTCTTGAATGAGGCGCTGGGTCTTGTCTTGTTTCTTTGCCGAAGCGCGCATCATGCCTGATCCAGTTCGTCGAGCCGAATGAGGCAGTGCATAAGCGCTTTCCGGAGATGTCTGTCCACCATATTGCGGGTGATTCCGAAGCGTATGGCTATTTCGTCCGGCGACAGATTGCCAATCCGGTTGGCAATGAACACGCGGCGTTGGCGCAACGGCAACTCCATAATAGCATCGCGCAGACAGGCCAGGCGTCGCGGCATATCCAATGCTAAGTCGGGGTTTGCGTCCCTGCTGACAATGCTTGGGGCTTCTTGTTGTGTGCCGGAAAAAAGCTTCGCTTCAAAGTGTTCGCGCCGAAACCGGTCGAGGCCAAGATTGATCGCAGCGCGTGTGAGAAAAGCGCGTAGCGATGACTTTCCTTCAAGGTCGGTGCTGCGTTCCTTGAGCCGCACATAAAGATCATGGACAATTTCATTGGCATTTGAAGACACGTGTCCGCGTCGACGAACTGCGCGACACAGCTCATCATAATAATCTGTAATGGCAGCATCAATATCCGCAATTTCCTGCAAAGGAAAAGCCGATGTCAGCTTGGATTTGTCAGATTGGTTCACGGCTCGCACCACAATTTTGTGGCGGCACCATAGGCACGCGCTTATTCAAACGCAATAATATATGAGCAATACACTCATCTTAAGTGGGCGCTGTTGCATTTTGCTTACAACTCCCGTTTCGCCGCAACGATGGAGAGAACTCCACCGCTGCGAACGAGAGCGAAGTTTTACTTTGGCAACTGAGCTGCGGCCTGCTTGATGGCCGATGTGATCTGTTGGCAGAAAGGCTCAACACTCTTGCCAGAGGTCTTGGCGTAATCCTCGACGTCGGTCTCCTGACCCATCGACTGAACAACGCCCTTTTTGCCAGCGGCCTGCGCCTCTTCAAGACCGGACTTGTCGGCAGGAGCCTGCATAATCTTCATAATGGACTGCTGGCTGTCGATGTCTTGCTGTGTAGCGAAGCCTTTGTCCTTGCAATATTCGACGATACCTAGCTGGTTCTGTGCTGCTTTATAGAGCGCTTCCGGTGTCATCTGCTGTGTGGCCTGGCCTTGCGCCATGGCGCTGCCTGCGGTGACCGATGCAAGAATAAAAGCGCAGATACCTGCATTTTTCATCGTTTCAACCTTTCTATTATATCGCATTTCCCACCCGAACGAACAGATAGAGCGGGCTTGGAAAAACGGAACCCGCTTTGAAAGGCTTAAAGCTCATAAAAGGCATCGCGAAATAAAGACCTGCTAATCGGGGTAACAAGTTTTTACTGGCCCTGGGGTTTCCGAGGCTTTGTTTCGTCACATTCGGGGTTGGAAGAGTTACGCCCAGAAGTAGCGCACGATATGAAAGAAAACGGGAGCCGAGAAGACCAGACTATCGGCGCGGTCGAGCATTCCGCCGTGACCTTCGA
Organism: Ochrobactrum quorumnocens; assembly: GCF_002278035.1. Lineage (NCBI taxonomy): Bacteria > Pseudomonadati > Pseudomonadota > Alphaproteobacteria > Hyphomicrobiales > Brucellaceae > Ochrobactrum > Ochrobactrum quorumnocens. The sequence continues at coordinate 1,608,023 of NZ_CP022603.1, forward strand.
TCATATGCCCCCAGTCCTTGACGCCGCGATCCCGCTTGATAGCAGAGGCGACAAGCCCGCCGAAAAAGCCCATGACACAGGCAGTGGCAGCGAGCGCACCCGCCTGCAATGGCGAAAACGGTGTCAGCCAAGCAAGACCCGCACCCAGCAATGATGCAGCCGCAACGCCGCCGACAAAACCTTCCCAGGTCTTGGAAGGTGATATATTGGGCGCAATGCGATGTTTGCCGAACAGTTTGCCAAAAACATATTGCAGCACATCGCTGCCCTGCACTGTTGCGACCAGAAATGCGATCAGCAGCAGCTTTTTGCCTTCGAAGCCGGGAATATCCAGTGTCATCAGCGCAGGCACATGGCTGATGCAGTAAACCGAAAGCATGATGCCCCACTGCTGTTCACTGATGCGTTCCAGAAAGCGCGATGTATCGCCGGAAAGGGCGGTCAGAACGGGCATGGCGAGGAAGCAGTAAACTGGAATGAAGATCGAATAGAGCCCATACCAGTCGATCCAGATCAAATAATATTGCACCGGAATGACCAGCAGGAACATGCCAAGCAGCACGCGGTGGTCGGCGCGACGGGTTTGGGTGAGCGTGGCGTATTCGCGCAACGATGCGAATGATATGAGCGCAAACAGCACGATCACGCCGCCTTTGCCAAACAAGAAGGCGATGCACATGGCACCCACCATGATCCACCAAGCCTTGATGCGGGCGTTGAGATTGATAAGCGTTGAAGATAAAGGTTTCGGCGCGCGCCATGAGAGCACACCGGCAACGGCGCTGGCAGTTGCCAGAACACCCATGAGGCCAAGGAATAGTTGGGTCGTTTCGCTCATGGATGGTTACCGTTTTGAGGCTGAATATCGAGAAGGCTTTGTCGCGCGCGCGTAAGAAATTCCTTGCGGTCCTCGCCCTCGCGGAGCTGAACTGGTGCACCAAAAATGACGCGGCAGAGAAGCGGCACAGGCAGCATTGCGCCTTTGGGCAGCACGCGTGACATGTTTTCTATCCAGCATGGGACAAGTTCAACATCGGGCCGTGCCAGCGCCAGATTATAGATGCCGGAACGGAAGCGCAGCAGCGCTTCGTCGGTCATGTTGCGGGTGCCTTCCGGGAAGATGATGAGGGAATGGCCATCGGCCAATGCATTCAGCATCACTTCCATTGGATCTTCCGTCCGTTCCACCCAGTTGCGCTCAACAAGCACGGTACGCAGCAACACTTCCGCCATGAATTGGCGCACGCGGTTTCCGCGCCAGTAATCAGCCCCGGCAACTGCGCGTGTGCGCGCACGTTCCTCCTGATTGAGACAGGAAGAGAGCAAAATGAAGTCGCCATGGCTGGTGTGATTGGCGAAATAGATACGCTGGTTGAGCGAGGGCCCGGTGCCGGTCCAAATTGGCCGCACACCGGTTATTCCACGCGAGAGGATTGCCAGAAGCGAGCCGAAAATCGATTGCACATGATGGCGGATCAATTCACGCATGCTAAAGCTCCGCTCCCTGCGGCAGTGCTGCCAGCAGGATTGTTAAGACGATTGCGGCTGCCAGAAAGACGCGCAGACGACCAAGAATGCGCTTCGACCCTGCGATGCGGTCGTTGAGTGGGCGCAAGGTCTCAGTCTTAGCGCGCAGACCCATTCGCTCAAGAATGGTGTCTAGTTCGGTGAGCCCCTGTTTTTCATCCTTACTGGTCGCGAGCAGTCGGAAAAGTGCGGCATCAAAAAGCAGATGCGCAGCAATGCCCAGAACAATCAGAACGCTTACCAACAACAGCGGCCAGATGAGCCAGAATGCGAGATCGTGGATCGAGCGTAAGAATGGTGCGGAACTGAGTATCACAACAGCAACGCCAATGCCGAAAACCGCATTGCGCCGCAAACGGCTTGCAAGATCGAACGCCTGATCGAGTGCCTGATCGAGTGCTTGTGAATTCATGCCAGCACCTCGATGTGGTGTAGATGTACCGGCCAGCCTTTCGAGCGAATAAGCGCTTCGGCTTCCCGCGTGTTTGCAACGCGTCCGGTCTCGATTAACCAGTCCACGGCAACCGTTGCGCTGCGCTGAAAACCGAGCGCACAGCAAATAAGAACCGGACCGTGATGTCGTGCAGCTTCAACTGCATTGGACGCCAGATGCACGGTTTCACGTCCAGGGGCAATAAGATCCATTGTGCTGAAGCTTTTCCATTCGACAGCATTGTGCGCTGCCACCATTTCAGCCGCGAGGTCGATGATAGTCGTAAAATGATTAAGCTCTGAAGCTTTCGGCAAACGCCCGAGAAACACACCGTCGGCCAGCTCGACATGTGGCGACAGTTTTCGCGTCCAGAATCTGATGTTCAATCGCGCAAAGAGGCGATAGGGAGCCAGAAGCCAGCGACTTGCGAGGCTGACGGTTCCATCTGTGTATTTCTGGAATATCGCAACGCCGGCACCAAGATAACCGAGCGCAACAATCGTCAATGCGGTTGCAGGCCAGAACCAAAAAATCGCATAGCCAGTCATGCCAAGACCATGGATGCCGAGTGCGAGAAAAAGCACAGCGCCTGCCAGATAATATAGACCCAGTCGGCGCGCCTTTGGGTTTGACGTCAATTGAAAACCGGCAAATGGTGACGATCCGTTACGTGGGAAAAGCCACAAGGCAAACAAACCGAGCAAAGCGCCTGCAGGAATATCGACTGCGTGATGCTGGTAGGTGGTCAGCACCGACAATCCGATCAACAGGCACCAGATATGCCAGACAATTCGCAATCCATCGCCCATCATACGACGCATCTGATCCCAGATGATAATGAGCAGCGCGATATGCAGTGACGGTGCTTGATTGAACGGCTTATCGAAGCCCCCCAGCACTTCAAACATGAAGCCCGGCAGACCTGAGGTTTCCGGCTTCAAAAATGTTGCAGTCAGAGGAAAAGCGACAAAGCAAAGAACAGCGATAATCTGCGCCGTGAGATAGCGCTTTGCCAGACGGTCGACCTGCTCAGGACTGTCATTTATGAAAAGCGCAATCGCATAAAACAGATTGACAGACCAATAAGGTACGATGCTCCACGCGATAAAGGGAACGTGATTTTCCCAGTCAAAGACAAGATTGGGAACATCATCGCGCAGCGAGGCCAACCAGTTTGCTGTACCATATGTGAGATAGAAAAATGGGCCGAGAAACAGCAACCACAAGAACGCGCGGCGGACTACTAGCCGCCGCGATGCTCCATCGATCCTGTCAACGGTCGCTGTCACGCTTGATCGTCTCCGACCCGTTCGGCGATGGAGACAGTGAAGATGCCCCATTGATCGATGCGCTGCTCGATCTTGCGATAACCTGCCTTTTGAACAAGCTGATCCATTTCGCCTTGCGTACGGCGACGCATCACCCACGCCTGTCCGCCGCGATGTGACGTCAGCGCACGCGCAATCATTTCAAGCTGAGGATGCCACGGCTGGTTGGTATAGATCAGCAGCGATCCCGGCTTTTGAACGCGGGCAAGACCGGACAAGGAACGAGCGATCAGCGCGTTGTCAGGAAACAGTTCGTAAAGTCCGGAGACGATTGCGAGATCGGGTTGCGGTGTGACTGCCGCGAGATTTTCCTCGTCAAACGCATCACCCTCTTCCATATGGGCGATTACCTCAAGACCGCGATCCTTGATCAGTTTGCGTCCGGCCAACACATTGATCGGCGAATAATCACGCAAATGAATGCTGTCCGGCATATCGCCAGCGCGGGCCACGGCATCAATCACATAGCGACCATGACCGCAGGCAATATCGAGGATATTGGTCGAACGCCCTTCACTCTTAAGCCGTCTGATGACCTGCCCGATCAGTTCTTCCAGATGCACCTTACGCTGGCGAATACCGCGCCAGCCAATAGCCTCAAGAAACTGCTTGTCGATGAGCTTGCCGCCGGGGCCTAAACCACGCGCTTCGTTCTCGTAGACATAATCAAGTGTGGAACCAGAATCGAAACCGGTGCGACGACCGACCTTCAAGCCTTCGGACAAAAGTGACCCAAAGCCGATTGATGCGCGCGTTGAAGCCCAATAGAGACCGCGTGCTGTGAGAAACGGCAGGGGGCTCGACAATTTGTCAGCCTCGTCACGCGTGTATCCCGCAATATGCGCATCCGTCAGATCGGCGCGCTGGGGCTCTTCAGCAAAACGAGCTTCGATGAAATCATGAATCAACGCGATAGCCGGTTTGCGATCTCGCTCGCCGAGCGTATCGTGATAAAATCCCTTGAGGACGTGGCGTTCTTTGATATGGCTGCCAAGATTTTCAAAGAAGCGATGCTGTGGCGTTGGCCGCACGACAAAATCGCTACCGGAAATGAGTAGCTGTGTCGGAACGGTAATAGCCCTTGCATCGTCCACCACGCGTTTTGCAGCCTCGTAAAGCTGCAGCAAAATATGCGAGGCGATGGGCCGTGTGATCAGCGGATCGGTGCGATAAGATTCAATGCGCTCTGGATCGTGGGTCAGAAACTGCGGTTTGACATAGGAATTGACGTAGAACGTGCCCTTTAGCTTTTGCCACAGCGCAATACCCTCCTTGGCAAAGGGAACATAGAGCTTGATGTCGAAAGCAGGTGACGCCATCACCAGTGCGCGGATATTGGGCGCATAATCATGGACCCAAGCGCTCGCGAGAACCGCGCCAACGCTTTGTGCAATCACGGCGATGTCTTCAATACGGACACCTGTTTCAGCACGGATATGCGCGACGAAACTATCGAGATCACGGATTGATGCGCCAAAACTTGGCGAAAAGCCACGCTCGCCGGGCGATCGACCATGGCCACGTGCGTCCCAGGCATAGAAAGCATAATCGTCAAGGTCGAGTTCATCGACGAGATGAGCCACGCGACCGCTATGTTCATGTCCTCGATGCAGGAGAACAATCACGCCTTTTGGCGTTTGCGACCGAGCAGGCCAGAAGCGATAGAACAGCGATGTACCGTCATGGGTGATGAATTGGGATTCTACCGGCTCACGATGTGAAGCCGTTTCATGCCCCGGCATTTCTGCACGCTGGTTCATCAGTTCTCCTCTCAAAAGGCCTTCTCCCGCTTTTCGGGATGCACTCCAAGTTATTCGACCCAATTACTATTGAGTAGAATAGAATGTTTGAATAAACGAGCTAAGGCCGGTCGCAAATAGCTGATTTCTACATAATCGTCATTTCCAAGAGTTTCGCGAAAGTTTCTTATGTCAGTTTATCAACTTAAGTCCCACTTCCAGAACTTGCTGAGACCTCTTGTCGTGCAGCTTGCAGCAAAAGGTGTGACGGCCAATCAGGTCACGATTGCAGCTGCACTGGTTTCCATCGTTCTGGGTGCTTTTCTTGGCTGGAGCGGAAATGCGATCTGGTTTGTGCTGGTGCCGATCTGGCTTTTCCTGCGCATGGCACTGAATGCGGTTGATGGAATGCTGGCGCGCGAGCATGGTCAAAAGTCGGTGCTGGGCGCTTACCTCAATGAGATCGGTGACGTGATTTCAGATGCAGCGCTTTATGCGCCTTTTGCTATCATCGCGCCGTTTTCTGCGGCTTGGATTTTCGCGATTATCTTTATCGCCACTTTGACCGAATTCGTCGGTGTGACTGCGGCTTCGCTCGGATCAAGCCGTCGCTATGATGGCCCCATGGGCAAGAGCGACCGCGCTGTGGTCTTCGGTGTGCTTGGTGCTTGGATCGCCATTGACGGTATACTGCCTCAATGGATGTTCTGGGTGCAGCCGGTGCTTTGTGCGCTTCTGATCCTCACCGTCGTCAAGCGTATCCGTAACGCAATGAAAGAAGCCCCGATCTCGTAAGCTCGGGGCCATATTCTGTTTCAAATACTCTCGGCTTTTAGTGCGCCGAAACGAAAGCCGACATGCTGGTAATCAGCAACATTCCAACGGTTGCACCTGCGTCCTGAAGACCGATGGTTTTTTCCTGGAAAGCGGCTGCCTTGCCGTGCTGGGCGACCATGGTCTTTGTCGCTTCAAGCGCATCTTCGGCGGCCTTTGCTGCTGCGGCAAGCGCTTCTGCAAGGGACGTACCCACTGCGGGCTGTGCTTCCAGCGTCAGAGCAATCGGATCAAGCACATCGAGAAGCGTCTTGTCGCCAACCTTGGCTTTGCCGCGTTCGGCAATTCCATCGCGATAAGCGCGCCAGAAAGCGGCGATTTCTGCGGTTCCCAGCGCATCGATGCCGTCGCAGGCCTTGCTTGCCCGCAAAAAGCCGGTTGCGGTGAGCGTCCCCATGGTCGATGGCGCAACGCGCGCCATGGTGGTGCCAGCGACACGCAGGAGCTTGGCGATGCCAGCAGCTTCGCCCTCAGCATGTGCCGCTTCTGAGGCGCTCGCAAATGCCTTGCTCATGGTGATGCCGAGATCGCTGTCGCCAACCTTGCCGTCAAGCGCGATGAGGAATTCGCGCTGTTCCGCAAAAAGCTGCTTCCAGCTGTCGAAAAGATCGATCAGATCAGATGCTGTAATGACGTTCATAGTCTGACCTCAACCGGCAAAGTGCTTGAAGAATGGCGTATTTGCGGAGGCTGCCACGAGAGGCTCAAGTTCTTCATCGAGATGCAGAACGGAAACCGAAGCGCCAGCCATTTCCATCGAAGTGGCGAATTCCCCGATCCAGACATGCTTGACCTTGACGCCACGCTCGTCAAAGAGCTGCGAAACGCGACGGAACATGATGTAAAGTTCTTCTAGCGGCGTGCCGCCAAGACCATTGACCAGAACGGCAACTTCATCGCCCTTTGCATAGGTCTGCTCAGCGAAAATACGCTCCATCAGCTCGTCGATAACGGCATCAGCACTTGCAAGCTTCTTGCGGCTGATGCCTGGTTCGCCATGGATGCCCATGCCGATTTCCATTTCGTCTTCGCCAATGGAGAAGGTGGCATGACCAATTTCAGGCACAACGCAGCTCGAAAGCGCAACACCCATGGTGCGGGTGCGCAGGCGTGCTTTGTCAGCGAGTCGCGTCACTTCATCAAGCGATAGGCCATTGGCGGCGGCTGCACCGGCTGCCTTGTAAACAAAGAAGATGCCTGCAACGCCGCGACGCTTATGTTCTTCGCCGACGACTGAGGAAGCCACGTCATCATTGCCGACAACCTGCTTGACGGCGATGCCATCGAGATCGGCAAGCTCTGCAGCCATATCGAAGTTGATGATGTCGCCGCTGTAATTGCCGTAGATGTAAAGAACGCCAGCGCCTTGATCGATAGCCTTCGTCACCTGATACATCTGCTCGGAGCTAGGCGACTGGAAGACACCGCCGACGGCTGCGCCATCGATCATGCCTTCGCCGATATAGCCCAGGAACAATGGCAGATGGCCGGAGCCGCCACCCGTTGCGATGCCTACCTTGCCGGACTTGATGTTGGCTGTGACCATGCAGCGCTTGTCGTTATCGACATAAGCAAGCTCGGGATGCGCCCGATAGATGCCTTCGAGCATCTCATCCACGAAATTGACGGGATCGTTCAGGAATTTCTTCATGATTTCCTCTTGAGAGTATCGGGTTATTTCTTGCGTTGGCGGGTGACGAAGAAGGCAGCAGCCAGCAGAATGAAGCAGCCGACGACCAGACGCTGCCAAGTGCTGGGGATGCCTACGAGCACCAGAACACTGTTGATGACGACGATGAGAAGCACGCCGAGAATGGTGCCAAATACTGTGCCGGTGCCACCTGTGATGCGTGCACCACCGAGAACCACAGCTGCGATGACACTGATTTCAGTTCCGACAAAATCGAAGGGGCTGGACTGACGATTGGCGCAAACATGGATGATGCCTGCAAGTCCCGCCAGACCACCTGCGTAACCAAACAGGAAGATATGAATGGTGCGCAGATTATAGCCGAGACGACTGGCGATCTGGCTGTTGCCTCCCATGGCGAAAATCGCGCGCCCCATCAATGTGCGGTTCAATATCCACCACGTCAGGATTGCAGCCGCAGGCAGCACCAGAAAATAGAATGGCATGGTGATGGTTGCACCCGTTGCCGATTCAAGCTGGAACAACGGCAGGCGACCAAAAGCGCCCATTGTCGGAGGCAGTGACATGATCCAGACCGTGCCGACGAAAGCCAGCAGGAAGCCACGGAACAGATATTGCGTGCCGATAGTGACAATAAGTGACGGCACATTGAGGTAATGCACCAGAAGACCGTTGAGAATGCCCAGAAAAATACCGCCAGCAATCGCCATCAGAATGATGAAGATGATCGGCATTTCCGGCATGTAGGCCTGCACCAATAGCGTCAGAGAATAGACTGTGCAGGCAGCAATCGCGGTGAAGGAAACGTCGATGCCACCTGCCGCAAGGATGATGAAAACACCAAGCGCAAACAGTCCCATCACGACACTGGCACGGCCAATATCGATCAGCGTCGATGGCTGCAGAAAGGCTGGGTTGACGATGGATACGATTGTGCAGATCGCGACCAGAAGAAAGAAGGTAATCGATTCCGGGCGTCTGCGAATGAATTCACCCAGCTTGAAGGATTGGGCACGGCCCAAATCTGGATCATATTGCGACGCGCTCATTGGGCATATTCCTTCTGCGACGACATCATGGCTTGATAGAGCTGATCTTCGGTTGCCTGTGCTGCATCGAACTCCGCAACGAGACTTCCGGCATTCATGACGAGAATACGGTCAGCATTTTGCAGCAGCTCCGGCAGATCATCGCTGACGATGATGAGACCCATGCCAGCTTCGGCCAGTGCCTGAATTGCGCGGTAAATTGTATCTTTCGACCCCACATCGACGCCAACAGTCGGGCCATGAAGGACCAGAAGCTTGGGCCCGATGCTGAGCCAGCGACCGATCAACACACGCTGCTGATTACCGCCTGAAAGTGCGCCAACCGGCAGGTCAAGATTGGTGGTGTTGAGCCGCATTTCCTGCATGAGCGAAGCGGCGATATTCCGGCCCTTTTTCTGATCAACAATGCCGAGAGTGTTGCAGAGCTTTCTAAAGATCAGCGCGATCTCATTTTCAAAGATCGATTTGTCGAGGAACAAGCCTTCCGCAAGCCGGTCCTCCGGCACGTAGCCAATGCCACGCTCAATCGCTTCTGCCGGGCTTTTAACCTGAGCCGCCTGGCCTTCGAGGCGGATCGTGCCGGAGTTTGCCGGTGCGACACCGGTGATTGCCATTGCAAGCTCATTGCGCCCTGAATCGGCAAGGCCGGTGATGCCGAGGATTTCGCCATTGCGAAGGCTAAGCCCGATATCCTTGAAGCCAGAGGCCGTCAGCTTATCGAGCTTCAGCAGTTCTGCTTCACCCGGTTGGCCAGTGCGGTAGCGTTCGGCATCGATTTCTCTGCCGATCATTAGTTCAGAAAGCTGCTTTTTGGTGTAGTTTTCGATTGGTCCCTGCGCCACACACTGTCCATCGCGGAAGACGACAGCGTTGCCGCCGATGCGATAGCATTCATCAAGCTTATGTGTGACGAAAAGCACGGCAACGCGCTCACCACGCAGACGCTCAACCACTTCAATCAGGTTGTCCACTTCACGACGGGTCAGCGATGTGGTTGGCTCGTCCATGATGACGAGCTTGGCGCGGGTTGCGATGGCGCGCGAGATGGCAACCAGTTGGCGCATTGCAAGCGGCAACTCGGATACAATTGTGTTGAGAAAAGCCTTGTTTGTCGGGAGGCCAACGGTACTCAGTGCACGTTCTGCGGTCTCACGAAGCTGCGAAAGCTTGACGCTACGAAACAGCCGGCCATTGCCTTCAACAAGCTGCTCATTTAGCGCTACGTTTTCGGCGACGGTCAGATTGGGGATGAGCGACAGATCCTGATAGACAGTCTCAATACCAGCAGCGAGCGACTGGATAGGGTTCAGCGACGCATAGGTTTTTCCATCAAGAATGATCTCGCCCTCGCTGGGTGCGTGGGCGCCAGACATGATCTTGATGACCGTGCTCTTACCACAGCCATTCTCGCCCAGAAGGTGATAGGCTTGGCCAAGATCAATGGTCAGGTCAATACCGCGCAGCGCGTGGACACCCCCAAACCGCTTATGGATGTTGCGCAATTCGAGAAACCGATCCTGAGACCGGTCATTGCCCGTTGTAGGGCCCATCGCATTGTTCATCGTAGTTGACACGTTAAATTCCTTTATCGCTGCACCGTCGCGCGAGGTTACGATTGGCGCTACAGCTGTAGGATCGGTCGGCTTTGGCTTGCAGCGCTAACTCTTTGAGGTGCGCTCTAAGCAAATGATGTGCCGTGATAAATTAATCGACAATCAGCCGGGTTCAGCCACCCGGATGCGGCTCCAGTCAGAGCGCATCCGGGCTTTTGACACTATTGTGCGAGGCTGAACGAATTCCCCGCACGATAGTCAGTCAGCCTGTGCAGAAACGCCTAGAACAGGTGTTCCTTGTAAGTGCTCTTGTCAGCGATAACCATGCCGTTACCGATGACGAGAAGGCCTTCACCGGCACCCTTTTTAACGCTGACCTTGTTATAGCCCTCAACGCCGAGATCGGTGCCTTCCTTGACTTCCTTCTTTTCGAGCAGAAGCTTGGCAACCGCATTCATCGCCATGCCGGCCTTCTGTGGGTCCCAGAAGCCGATTGCGGTGATAGCGCCTGATTCAAGAAGATCAGCAGACGGGTTCGGCAGACCTGTGCCGACGAGGCAAACCTTGCCGCTCAGACCAGCTTCATCGATCGCACGGCCAACACCGAGAACGTCGTTGCCAGCGGAAGTCTGAAAGCCCTTCAGATCAGGATGCTTGCGCAGGATTTCCTTGGCCTTTTCATACGTGCCATTGGCGTCGTCGAAGGATTCATTGTTTGGATCAACGAGCTGCATGTCAGCGTATTTCTTCGCATTTTCTTCAGCCGAACCAACCCACTGCATGTGGGTGCGGCTGCCGAGCGAGCCGACGAAAGTCGTCCACTTGCCGCTCTTGCCCATGCATTCTGCGAGGCGCTCATTGAGTGCTGTGCCGTAATCCGCATTGTCGAAGGCTTCAACGTCGGCCATGGTGTTGACCTGGTTGTCGGCCTCATGGGTCACAACAACGATGCCGCGTTCGATGGCGCGCTTAAAAGTGCCTTCGAGAACAGCAGGGTCCATTGGGACGACTGCAAGTGCATTAACGCCCTTGGCAACGAGATCCTGTACGATCTGAAGCTGCTGCGCTGCGTCTGCGGTTGCCGGTCCGCTCTGTGTCGCGACCACATCAGGATTGGCCTTCTGATAGGCTTCAACGCCGGTGTTCATGCGGTCGAACCAAGGAATACCGCTGATCTTGACGACCGTTGCGATGACCGGCTTTTCCTGCGCGACGAGCGCACTTGCACTGCCTGCTACAATCGCTGCGCCAATGACAGTTCCAGCGAGCAGTTTTTTCGTTACTGATTTCATGATTTCCTCCACGCTAACTTTCCCCCAATGTCTATGTTCGGGTGCCTGAGGGTTGAGCACCGATATTTCCCTTTTGGCGATTGCCGAGGGTAAAGAAGCCCGCGATGTCGTACTTGCCGACTGCGAGGAAAGCGAGCAGCAGCAAGCCCCATGCAAAGTCGCGGACGAAATTGGAAAGGCCACCGAAGTTGAGCAGGCTCGACATGAGCTGCAACGCAATGGCGCTCAGCACCACGCAGATCACACGGCCATAGCCACCTTCAGGCTTAACGCCGGCCATCACCGCAATGAGAATGGCGACCAGCAGATATGAGCTGCCATAGTCGAACTTCACGTTAACGTTGCGCGCAGCAATGATGATGCCTGCAATGCCTGCCAGTAGCCCACTGGTCGCATAGGTCGCAATCAACACGCCATTGCGGGGAAAGCCCGCAAAAATCGCGGCTTTTGGATTGGTGCCCATCAGCATCAGCCAGTAGCCATAAGGGGTCAAGCGCACCACCGCTGCGATCAGTAAAGCAACCGCTATGAAGATCAGGAAGCTGATCGGCACGGCGAGGAACATGTCATTGCCGATACGCGACAACAGATCGGGGCTGCCAACCATGACAGCGCGACCGCTTGAAACGACAACAGCCAGGCCCGTGAAAGCCATCTGCGTGCCAAGTGTGCAGAGGATTGGGGTGATGTTGAAGCGGGCAATCAGGATGCCATTGATAATCCCGCCAGCAAGGCCGATCGCCAACGCCAGCCCCATGAAGGCGAGGCTGAAGCCAAGCTGGTTCTCGGCACTTGAGATGAACATCGAAACAATGACTGCGGAAAGCACGCCGGAAAGGTTGGCCAGTGCAATGCCTGAAAGATCAATCCCGCCATTGCCAGCGCACATAGCAAGCATGACGCCGATTGCCAGAAGCCCAATTTCAGGCACCTGACCCGCCATCGATTGCAGGTTGAACAGCGAAAGGAAAGATCCCCCCGAAATATACGCGCCAAGCGCGAGCAATCCCAGATTGATGACAACAAGCATAGCAAGCTGATTGCTTGTCTTCTGCATGGTCTCCTCCTACCATGTTTAGTAAACAAAACTGTTATTCACTAAATAAATGAACACAAGCTTGGGGGTTGTCAAGCGTATTATCGGGGAATTATGGTTGCCTAACACAGGGAATTACCCTAATCGTTTTAAATCACAGCGTTTCTGTTTACTAAACGACTGTTCAATTCGCCCTTAATATCGAAGTGCCGCTCGGAAAATATGAAAAAGAAAAAGTCCTTTACGATCAGAGATATTGCCGAGAACGCGGGTGTTTCACCCGCGACCGTGTCGCTTGTTCTGAATGGCAAAGGCGAGATTTCAGGGGAGACGCGTGCGCGGGTTCTTGAGTCGGTGTCCCGTCTCAATTACGTGCCGCGCGCAGCCAAAACCGGGTCGGGCGGCGGGGAGACGATCCGTTTTCTTAAAATTGCCAAGCATGGCGAAACGGTCAACCGCGATCACAGTGTTTTCGTTTCCGATTATATCGATGGCATGTCGTCGGAAGCGACGCGCCGCAATTACACGCTTGAAGTGGTGAGCTTTGAAGGGCAGCCGATCAGTGCGGTTGCTGAATCGCTGGCCGGTGCGCCGATCCGGGGCGTGATTGCGCTTGGAACCGAGTTGTCAGCGGCAGATATCCACATGATTCAGGGGCTCGGCCTGCCCACTGTTTTCATTGATACATTTTATGAGGTCATTGAAGCCAACTTTGTCGACATGAACAATGAAGATGCGGTGTTCAAAGTTCTGTCGCGCTTTAAACAGCTCGGTTTTTCGCGCATTGGATTCGTCGCCAGTCATACCGAAACCACGAATTTCCGTCTTCGCCGCGATGCGTTTTTCAAGAATATGCAGCGACTGGACCTAAACGTTCAGGAGCGTGACATTCTCTCGGTTGAATCAACTTATGAGGGTGCGCATCGCGATACTTGTGCGATGTTGCATTCGGGGCTAGATCTGGCTGAATGCTATTTCTGCACCAACGATATCATAGCCTATGGCCTCATCCGGGCGCTGAAGGGTAAGGGCATTCGCATTCCAGACGACGTTTCTGTCATTGGCTTCGATAATTTGCCGCAAAGTGCGACTATGGAGCCGGGGCTTACAACGGTTGAAGTCTCTAAACGCAAGATCGGCAATCTTGCGGTGACCGTTCTGGATGATCTGATCAACACGGCTGAAGCGCAACCGCCAGTCAAAATCCTGGTCGGTGCGAACCTTGTCATTAGATCAAGCGATTCCGGTGTTGCTGCAAAGATTGTGGCCCCAAAGACCGGCGCTTTTACAAGCTAATCCCATAAGAAATCGATAAAGTTCAATCGGCGGCAGGCGCAAGCCAGCCGCTGATTTTGCACGTCCTTGTGCTTTATGCCTCCTTTCGTGAGTGAACGGATACTCCGGTGCTTTGTCCAAAGTGCTGCGCAGTCCGCTGTCCACACCTCCCTATTACGTGGATAATTACTCTTGTAATTTTAATTATACATATGTATTTAAGAGTCGAGTTCGCTATGGGCTGGAGGCAGAGGAGCCTTCCCGGGTGATCTTTCAAGCAGTCAGGCGGGAGGATGTTTCGTCTGATTTCCAAGGGAGGAATTTATGAAAAAGCTTGCTACGCTGGCGGCTCTTGCTGCCTTTTCGCTGCCTATTTCCGCTATGGCGCAGGATGCGCCAGGTACGGTGAAGAAGGACAGCTATCGCTTCGTGATCGTTCCAAAGGTCGTCCATCCCTGGTTTGACAAGGTGAATGACGGTGCCCAGCAGGCAGCTGCCGCACTGAAGGCTCAGACCGGCGCGAACGTTGAAATCGTCTACTCCGCACCACAGAGCGCAGACGTTGTTCAGCAAAACCAGATCATCGACAGCGCACTTTCTACGCGCCCGGATGGTCTTGCGCTCGATTTGCTCGACCCGTCGGGCAACCGCGCATCGCTTGAAGAAGCGCAGGGACAGAAAATTCCGCTGGTTCTGTTCGATTCCGTGCCGCCTGAAGGCATGACCATCACCCATATCGGTTCCGATTTCTGCGAGCAGGCGAAGATTGCAGCTCGTCGTCTGGTGGAAGTTTTGGGCGGTGAAGGCGAAGTCGCAATCATGATGGGTGTGCCAACCGCACCAAACCATTCGATCCGTGCTGATTGTCATCGTGAAGTGTTCAAAGAACATCCGGGCATCAAGGTCGTTGCAGAAGGCATCGACAATGACAGCATCGAAATTGCTCAGCAGCAGGCTGCAGCAATCATGCAGGCCAATCCAAACCTCAAGGGCTGGGTTGCATCAGATGCGGCTGGCCCAATCGGCATCGGTCAGGCAATCGTAGAAGCTGGCAAGCAGGGCAAGGTCACTCTGGTCGGTCTCGATAACCTGCCGGAAATGCTCGACATGATCCGCAATGGCGTGGCTGACAGCTCGTCTGCCTCGCAGCCCGAACTTCAGGGCTACTGGTCGGTGATGACACTATGGGCACAGGCAACCGGCGCACCGGTTCCAGGCTATATCGATACCGGCAATGCATTCCTCACCAAAGAAAACGTAGGCAACTGATCCGTTCCGATTATGTTGCAGGAGCACGGGTTTTCCCGTGCTCCATTCTTTCTTGTTCTGTCGAAACGCGTTCGGGTATCGCTTTAACCGGAACTGCTTCGACGGCTGCACAAGGTGTCCATCATGGCTTATCTTGAAACAAGCGGATTAGGCCGGGACTTTCCGGGCGTAACCGCGCTGGACGGCGTTGACCTGAAAATTGAGTTGGGTCGCACGCATATTCTTGCTGGCGAAAACGGTGCCGGTAAATCGACACTCGTTAAAATTCTGACCGGAACCGATAGCGCTTCGCGCGGTCAGGTGTTGATCGATGGTCACGACCCGACGACCGATCCTGCTCTTTATAAAAACGTTGCCTATGTTCCGCAGGAGCTGACTCTTTTCCCGCAGATGAGTGTGGCTGAAAACCTGTTCATGCCTTTCAGCCGAACCGGCCATGGCGGCTTTCTCGTCAACCGCAAGGCGTTGATGGAAGAGGCTAAATCCTATCTGACCCGCTTTGGCATAGAAGCGCGGGCAGATGATCTGGTCGCCAATATTTCTGTGTCCGATCAGCAGCTTTTGCAGATCGCGCGCGCCTGTACCAATGAGCAGATGAAGGTGCTTATTCTTGATGAGCCGACTTCATCCTTGACGCGTGTGGAGGTGGAGCGTGTCTTCAAGGTTATCCGTGGTCTGCTTGATCGCGATCATGCCATTGTTTTCATCAGCCACAAGATGGAAGAAGTCTTCCAGATTGGTGATGATTATACCGTTCTTCGTAATGGGACCAAGATCGAAAGCGGTCACATCAAGGACGTGACGGAAGCCGATCTCATCCGTGCCATGTCTGGCCGCGATCTTTCTTTTGATGAGCATTTCCGTCCAGCCGCACCAACAACTGAAACCATCATGGAAGTGCGCGGGCTTTCCGGCTCTCGCTTTGAAGATATCAGTTTCGATCTGCGCAAGGGTGAGATTCTTGGCTTTGCCGGTCTGGTTGGGGCAGGGCGCTCTGAGGTTATGCAGACGATCTTCGGTTTTCTTAAAGCCAAAGCGGGCGAAGTGAAGGTTGAAGGCGAAAGCTGGACACTCAACGATACGTCGCGCTCAGTTGCGGGCGGTATGCTTTATCTTTCGGAAGAAAGAAAGCATCACGGAATTTTCCCGCTTCTGTCTTTGCGCGAAAATATCGGCATTTCCGTCTTGTCTTTGACCAGCGGCAAGCTCGGTATCAGCGATAATCGTGAGCGCAGTATCGTTCAGAAGATCATCGACGATTACGGCATTCGCACATCCGGCATGGGCAAGCGAATCTCGCAGCTCTCGGGTGGCAATCAGCAGAAGGCGATTATAGGGCGTGCCATGGCTACCCGCCCGCGGGTGCTCATTTTTGATGAGCCGACCAAGGGCATCGATATCCGAACCAAATCCGAGATCTATCGCATCATGAAAAATCTCGCTGAAGAAGGCGTGGGCGTCATCCTCGTCTCTTCAGAACTCAACGAATTGCAGAAATGCGCGAGCCGGATCATCACCATGCACAATGGCCATATCACCGGTGAGTTCTCCACCACCGATACCAACAATGAAACACTCGTGGGCGCGATCTTTGGAACAGAGGTAAAAGCCGATGCAAACTAACCCCCTTTCCAATCTCATTCGCACACCGCTAGCAGGCGTTTTCGTAGCGCTGCTGGTGATATTTTCCCTTTCAGCGATCCTGTCGCCCTATTTTCTCACGCCGTACAACCTGTCGGTTGTTGCGCGCGGTCTGGCCTTTGTTGGCCTCATCACAATTGCACAGTCCATGCTGATGGTACTGGGCGAGCTTGATCTGTCGCTTGGTGTGATTGGCGGTCTCAGCGGTGTCGTTTCCGGCATTCTGATGGTGCGGATGGGTTTCGAGCCTTATTCTGCGATGTTGCTTGCCATTCTGCTGGGGCTTTGCCTCGGTCTTTTCAATGGTTTCCTTGTTACTTTCCTGCGCCTGCATTCGCTGGTGCTGACCATCGGTACGGCGGGGATCTTCGGCGGTGCCAATCTCGTACTCACGCGAGGTGTTGCGATCACCGGTATTCCACGTGATGTGCAGTATCTTGGTCGCGGCGATCTCTTCGGTGTGCCGGTGCCTTTCATCATCATGTTTGTTGCACTGCTGGTTGCCACTTTCGTGATGCTGAAAACACCGTTCGGCCGTTACATGTATGCCATCGGCAACAATCGTGATGGCGCACGTATGCTGGGCATTCGCGTTGATCGTGTGCGTCTTATGGTGTTCGGTGTAGCCGGTGCAATTGCAGGTCTTGCAGGTGTGCTGATGGTTGCCCGTCTTGGAACGGCACAGCCTTCCATTGGCGACAGCTGGGTGCTGGCTCCGATTGCTGCTTCCGTCATCGGCGGCGTTGCCACAACAGGCGGTATCGGTAGCCCGATTGGTGCGATCCTCGGTGCAGGTATCATCGCTATTATTGAAAACATTATCGTTCTGTTTGGTGTCTCCCCCTATTGGCAGGGCATTGTTTCAGGTGCAATCGTCGTGCTGGCTATCTCGTTCGATGCCATATCGCGTCGTTATCTGCGCCGGGATGCCCACTGATCTGACGACCTGACACATTTTGGAAAGCCAGAAATATGAATGAACAAGTCAAAACCAAGAAGCTGATTAATTCGCCTGAAAACATCATCGCAGAAATGATTGAGGGCATGGTCGGCGCGCATCCCGATATGCTGCGCGTTGAAGGCGAAACTGGTCGTGCAGTTGTGGCAGTTGATGGTCCACGTGAGGGTAAGGTCGGTATCGTGGTGGGCGGTGGTTCAGGTCACGAACCTGCTTTTGCAGGCTATGTTGGACGCGGTCTTGCGGATGCTGCAGCTGTGGGCAATGTGTTCGCCTCGCCATCACCGGCGCATATTGCGGAAGCAGCACGGGCTGCGGACGGTGGCGCTGGCGTGCTGATGCTTTATGGCAATTATACTGGCGACGTCCTCAACTTCACCATGGCTGCAGAAGAACTCGCCCAGGACGGCATGGATGTGCGTCATGTCGCCGTAGCCGACGATGTGGCCTCTGCTCCGCTTGATCGCAAGTCGGAACGTCGCGGTATTGCAGGTGACTTCTTCGTTTTCAAGGTAGCGGGCGCGGCGGCTGATCTGGGCGAGTCCCTTGCGCGCGTTGAAGCGCTGGCACAGGCGGCCAATGAAGCGACCCGTTCGATGGGCGTGGCATTGAGCCCATGCTCGCTGCCACAGACCGGCAAGCCGAATTTCACTATCGGTGACGATGAAATGGAAATCGGCATGGGTCTGCATGGCGAGCCGGGCATCCGTCGCCAGAAGCTTGCGCCCGCCGACGAAGTTACCGATGAGCTGATGGACGCGCTTATTGGCGAATTGTCGCTCAAGGCCGGAGATCGCGTAGCAGTTCTCGTCAACGGGCTTGGCGCGACCTCGCAGATTGAGCTTTATCTGGTGTTCCGCCGTGCGAAGCAATTGCTGGATGCGAAGGGCGTTCTCATTCACGCTTCATGGGTTGGCGAATATGCCACCTCGCTCGAAATGGCCGGCGCTTCCATCACGCTTATGAAGCTTGATGATACGTTGCAGACCTTGCTCGACCATCCTTGCCGCACACCGGCGCTGACAGTTGGCGCAGTAAAGGCTGGCGACAGGGAGCCAGCGACGCAGCGCAAAGCAGTCAAGGCAACAGAGCACAGGGAAGCCGCGCAGGAAGCGCCGCGCAAGCTCATCACCGATGGGGATGTCACGCCTGCACTTTTCAAGGCAATGATGATGAATGTCGGCAATCAGATTATCGCCGAAAAAGACTGGCTGTCTGAACTTGATGGCGTGATTGGGGACGGCGACCATGGCGTGACCATGGAAATCGGCTGGAAAGCCGTTCAGCATGCACTTGAAGATGAACAGGGCGACGAGACAATCGAGGCCATCTGCAAGCGTATGGCCAAGGCGTTTCTCGATGCAGTTGGTGCGTCTTCTGGTCCGCTTTATGCGACAGCCTTCTTGCGTGCAGGAACTGCAGTCGGCAATCGCCTTAATCTCGACAGCACTGGCATGGCCGATTGGCTGGCGGCTGCTTCGCAGGGGATTCGCGATCGTGGCCGAGCGGATCCGGGTGACAAGACCATGATCGACGCATGGGTGCCTGCGGTTGAAGCTGCAACTGCAGCTGCCGAAAACGGCAAGTCGACACTGGAAGTGCTGATTGCAGCGCGTGATGGTGCAGAAGCTGGCATGAAGGCGACAGCCGCAATGGAATCTCGTCGCGGACGTTCAGCGAAGCTTGGTGAGCGCTCCATCGGCCATATCGATCCAGGTGCGGCCTCGACATTCTTGACGCTGCGCGCCATGGCAGAAGCCCTTCAAGCACAGAAATAATCTAATCGCAGGGGCCGTGTCTAACGCGGCCCCTGTAGCAATGCGCGCGCCACACCTTCATTGGTGACAAGGCGATTGACATAGCCACCGCGCAGAATGGCCCGGATAATCGGGATTTTGTTCAACCCACCTGAAACCAGAACCGATGCTGGTTTGAGCTTCAGCTTGTCCGGTGGCAGAGCAATGATTGAATCATTGAGAAAATGATCAATCGGACGTCCCTGAGCATCGAGAAAATATCCCAGAAACTCTCCAACAGCCCCAAGTTTCAGCACCGCGTCGAGATTGTCTTTGACGACGCGAATATGCGTGAGCGAGGTTTCTGACGTCAGCGGCCCGCAGGATACGAGGCCGATATCGGCGATTTCTGTTCTTGCCAGTACGTCTGTCAGCTCATCGCTCAACAGGATCGCATTGCGGCTTTCGCGATTGGCGCAATAAATCGGTGCGGTTAGATAGTGACACTCGACACCTAGTGCTCGTGCAAAATCCGTCGCGACTTCAAATGTATTGGTCGATGAACCGCTGGTGACACCGCCAGTCAGTCCGACCACCCAGCTTTCGGGCTTTGGCTTCGCGCGCAAACTGCGCACCGCAAAACTCAGCGTTCGCCCTGATGCTATGCCCACACCCATGTCGCGCCCGTCAATCAGTTCGCCAGCCATGGTTCCGGCAGCTTCACCGATAACGCGTTTCTGCTCCAGAAAATCGTCAAGATCAGGAACGACCACTGCATCTGCAAGGCCATAGCGTGTCGCAACTTTTTCTGCCAGCTCGACACAATCCGACAGCGGCAGGCTGACGCTGATCTGGATCTGACCAGATTCGCGTACCTGTCCGATAATCTTATTGACCTTGAGCCGGGTAATGTTGAGGCGCTGTGCGATTTCCTGCTGAGTCTGTCCACCGATGAAATAAAGCCAGGCCACGCGTGCGCGTTCCTGTTCTTCATCGACAGACACGAAATTCTCGTTCATTCACTGGCCCTTAACAGTCGCGACATGCGGCAGGATATCCTTGTGAGAGGATGCTGCAAAGCATCAATTCCCACGTCTTTTTTAACACACCTCTTGTCCGAAGCCTGGTTCACCCTTTTCGGGATGCGCTTCTCACTCATTTCATAAGTGGGGTGTGGGCCGCAATGAATTTTGACAAAGTAGGCTATTATTTGTGGCCCGTTGAGGCCGAATATTTCAATGCTTTGCTATCTCAAATAGCGAAGAATATTTAACATGATAATTTAACTTGACTAAAATTATCATGTTAAATAGAAGTTGCGGCGGGGAAAATCCCGGACGGCGAGTAAGGTCATGTATAACAAAGATAGTCAGAAGTCGGCGCTCCATCGTTTTGTCGAAGGAGACGGGTTCTGGGTAGCCTATGCTGGATTATTCGCAACGATTGTTATCGTTGCAAATCTTTACCTTTGAAAATTGTCAGTCTGCGACTGCAATAGTCGTTGCGGATAAGCTATCGGCATCTCCCCTCCGGATATCAAAATAGCACAGTCTGTTTCTACCGCGCACAGGCGAACCAAGGCCCGTGATCGTTTTTTAGTAGATCACGTTCCTGACGCAAAAGTTCGTTTTCTTTACGAAGACGGGCAAGCTCCTGGCTCATGTCCTCATGCGGACCAGAAAGCAGATATTTCTCAGCAAAATTACGCCGCCAACGGTCAAGCGTTGATTTGCCAATACCAAGGTCTTCCGCAACCGATGAAATGCTTCGACCACTCGTTGTTAAAATACGAACAGCTTCCCTTTTGAAATCTTCTGTAAATTCTCGCTGCTTCAACTCTAAGTCTCCTGTCAGTTTTATCTAACAGAAGCCCCACCTTTGAAGGGGAAGTCCCGTTTGTCGGATCAGCCTGCAGTTGAAAAAGAGGCTGCGGCGAACGCTGTGTCGTGATTGGTTCATCCCATTTTCGCTAGTCACTCGACGGGTTCAAACTCCCCCGGCTTCCAGGTCTTGTCGAACCATGGCTCCAGCGGGCCGTAGAGGCGAAGAAGGACGTTCCAGCCCTTGCCTGGAACTGTCTGAACCCAGTTGGCCTCATGATCTTTTGGTGCTGTCGGTCCGAACCAGACATCGACTGAAGAGTCGGCGTTGATGACAATGTCTTTCTTGTCGCTGCCGATGCTCGGAAATTGTTGGTCCGTCTGCAGCATCGACCGTGTCTGGTTGTCGTACACAACGAACGACCAGAATTCCTTTGCCGGAATGTTCGGCGGCAGGTGTATCTTGTAGGTCTTGCCGCCATCGAACGGCTTGCCGTGCTTGTCAGTCGTGGCGCCGGCGTATTGCGAACCGATACCGACGCGCTTTATCGCCATCGCGGGTGTGACACCCGTCGCGTAGTAGTGGAACAGGACGCGGGCATCCAGATAACGGACGCCGGGCTGGAGAAGAAACTCGTAGTTGCCGCCGACAAAGCCGGTGAACCAGGCACTGTCGGGATAATAATAGGCGTCCTTCATGCGGGACTTGAAGGTGATTGTGCGCGCCGTAGCATTGCCGACTGCCACGGCTTCAGTCAGGATATTCTTCATCCGTTCGTCCGGTGCGAAAGGTTTGCCTTTTGCAATGCCGATGGCGGCGAGCTGCCCCAGCACTTCCGGGTGGTAGGCCCCGTTTGGCTCGTATTGGACGATGTTGTTCACTTCCTCATAGAAGTGAAAATCATTGGCATGGATGGTGTTGAACTCCTTGCCCGAGACATTGACGATTTTCATCGGCGGCGGATTGCTGGCCTCCGACAGGGGATAGACCTTGGCGAACTTCCTGGTGTTTCCGACCGCGGTCGCGGTGCTGCCATTGTCGAGGAAGCCGCGCCAGAAGAAGAGATTTCCGTAGGTCGACGTCCGCAACACAAAATAGCCTTCGGGAATCTCGCCTTCATAGCCTGGTGGCAAAAGCAGGTACTTTCCACCCTTGCCCTTGTCCGGACCGGCATTGCCGACATCGCCGACGTATTCGAACCAGTGGTTGTCGATCATGCCCAGGATGTTGGGCGGCGTCTCGATGACCAGCGGACCAGCCTTCGTGTCCAGCCACATCAGATTGTAGATGCTCTCGGTGTTTCCGGTAAGGAACAGCGAATGTGAGTCCATGAGGCTTTCAAAGATCAGGATGGTCTGATTGTTGTCGGCTCCCTGGCTTGCCAATCCCACCCGCATGGCTTCGACGGAAGCGCCGGGCATGGCATTAAGAAAGACATCGACGCCGCGCATGAAATCGAGATTGTCGTAAATCTTCTCCGAGGTGGCGTCGTCCGGGAAGCCGTCGAAGAAGTTTAGTTTGCCAATCCTGGTGTCTACACGCTCCGGTGTGACGATCGACGCTGGTATAGGCGTCGTCATCTTCGTCCTGGGTGCAGTTTGCCCGTACGCGGCTCCGGCAAGAAGCGCTAACGCCGGGGCCACTCCAAGCAGGGTTTTCGTAGATAAAATCATCATGTGGTTCCTTCACTAAGGTCCGATTTTGCGAGGGCGGTAACGTACGTTGTGAATATTCGTGGCGCTTCCGGTGCGCGAAGAGAAGTATGTTACAGTTGCACGAGCTGTAGGATGCGGCGTTAAAGCAGCGCTGCCGAGTTTCGGCTAGAACTTCACCGCCAGTCGCGTGAAGGTGCCGTGTTGGGTGGCTTCATAGCGGAAGCCGCCGTCCGTGTAGTCGGTGTAGAGCGCCTTGTAGCCGAAAGACGAAGCGATCGTGTCCGTCCAGTTGTAGCCGACCGTCGTGGTACCCTGAAGCGTGATATCCGAGGAGACGCCGAAGCCGCCGACATCTGCCATGACGTCCATGAACCATTTGTTGTTGATGTCATAGTGCATAGTAAAACCGACAATCGGATCGACCCAGCTTTGCGAACCACTGCGGTCGACCGCCGGGAAGAACGCGGGATCGATGCTGAGTTTCACCTCATTGTGCTGGTACCGAAGGCCGCCGGTCGCGTAGAGCTGCATATTCTCGACGGTAAGAGGCAGCTCGTAACCAACAAGGGCCGTCGCGACGATCTGTTTCTGCTCGAAGTGAGCGGTTCCACCCAATGGACCGACATCGGCTTCGGTTGAAATCTTGGCCCACATGGCATCCGTGTAGAGAAGCCAGCTGTCACCGACCGCTTGAAACGATCCGGCGAACACGCCGTCGAGGTCCTCAAACACGTCCAGAGGCGAGACGTCGACAGCTGCGGCGGGAAGGTCACGCAAACCGATGTTGCCATTCAACCCCGCCAGCCAGCCGTCGAGCGTGATCTGGTATTTCCAGCCGGTATTGACGACAGCCGATACCGGCTCCGAAACGTCGGCTGCGCCCGCACGTGCCACAGCGAGAGCCAATGCCAGCCCGCAATAGGCAATTTTCATTTCAATCATCCGAGCCGTCTCCCCGTCTCACAGGCTCCGACAATTGCCAGAGTTATTCCCGCCATCACCCTATCCGATAAAACCGAAAACTTCCGTATGTTACCGTATCATCGGTCCCCTCGGACTATTGGCGCGACCACTTCTGCGACTCGCAGACCACCTTCATCACGCAGCCCTTGAGGGTGACCGTGTCGCCGGAGACACTGATGGTTCCGTTGTAGGTCTTCTTCGCATGGGGATCAGTAATCTTGCCGGAATAGCTGCCACCGCCTCCTTCGAACGCGCCGATCTTCTCGCCCGCATGCTTGCCGCTCTTGAGCGTTATACAAAATCCGCTGCCGCACGGCTGGATCGCGGCGGTGTCACCAAGCGTCGTCTTCCAGTTTCCGACAATCGGCTCGGCTGCGCTCGCAAGTCCGGTCGACATCAAAAGCGCGGTGATAGAGATCAGTATGGATTTCATAGCTACGTCCTCGCATGGCTGGCCCGCCAAAGGACCGATAGCCGAATGGATCACACGTACGCTGCCGACCGCAAGAAACCCGTCGTATGTTACTGTATCCTACATGGTGTCGGCCGGATTTTGTGTCATCTTCATGATGACTACGCGGATGTGCGAGAGCCCTCACGTCGCCGGGCCGGGAGCCGATGGAATGGAAAACTACACGGAGTTCGCCAAGCGCAAGTTTCCCGAGCAGGCCCTTGAAATCGAAGCGCTTGCCTCGAGAAATGAAAGCTTCCGAGAACTGTGCAACGACTTTTCCATCGCCGACCAGCTCGTACGGGAATGGGAGTCGTCGACGGCTCCGGAGCGAGACGAACGCCATGCCGAGGCGCTCGAACTCATGGATGGCCTCGGCAAGGAGATCCACATCATGCTTGACCTCGCCAGGGTCGTGCCATTCCCTCCCGCGAGATGAACGCGCGATCTCCGCATCATCGCGGCACTGCGGCGGCCTCTAGAAAGAAATTACATGGCTCGACTGATGGCGACCATTCTCATCTCCACGTTCGACTGATCGTGGGAAGCCATCGACACGTCGATGCCGCTATGCCGTAACCTACAGTAACATACGGAGGAAATGGCGTTGGTCGAGGTAAAGTGCGCCTTGTCAGAAATCCGCGAGGAGCAGTTTCACCACGCCCTCAGCCAGGGACGGAACTCATGAACCTCTACAAGCTCATTCAGCATTTTCAGAAACTCGCGACGGCCACGGTCCTACTGACGATGGTGGCCGCACCAATGCTCGCTCCGGCCCAGGCCGAAACCCGTCGTGGGGTGGCTGGCTGCGGAGCCAGAGGATGTGCGGCCGTTGGCAGTCGCGGCGCTGCCGTAGTCCGTCGCCCGCCCGTCATGAGCGGCGTCGTCATCGTCAACCCTCGCCGTTATTGGCCTGCGGGTGGTGCGATTGCGGCGGGAGCTGCCATCGGCTTCATAGCAGGCGCGGCGGCGGCATCGGTTGCTGGGACACCGCCTCAGTCTGGCATGTGTTGGTATTATACCGACAGCACCAAAAAGACGGGTTTCTGGGACGTCTGTCCGCGATAACACGCGAACAGCATAACTGTCTGTCGCATTGATAGCTACGGTCTTCATTCGGAACGCTTGATTGCGCATCGATGTGAGAATGCTAATGGGGATGACTTGCTTGTGTAACGCGTCGACTGCCGGACATATCCGGCGACTTCTTCCATGCCTTGTGCTTGTCGTACTCGCTGCTTGCGGCGGACACCCGAAAGACGTACTGAGCCCCGTTGCGGACACCGTGCCAGAGTCCAGCCGCGTCGACATGCTGATCGCGACGACGCGCGCCCGATCGACCGTCCCCGGCGAGATGTTCACGGGTGAACGCGCCCGAACGCCCTCCTTCGCACAGATGAGAGTCTCACTGCCCAAAGTCCGCAAGGAAGGCGACGTCGCCTGGCCAAAGAAGCTGCCTTCAAATCCGGAAACCGACTTCGCCACCCTGAAGGCCGACGAACTCAGCCTTGATGGCGCGAAAGGCTGGCTGAACGCCTCGGTTAGAAGAAACCCCGACCAAAGCGTCCTGGTCTTCATCCACGGCTTCAACAACCGCTTCGAAGACAGCGTCTACCGGTTCGCCCAGATCGTCTACGATTCCAATGTCCGCAGCACGCCGATCCTTGTGACATGGCCATCGCGCGGCAGCCTGCTCGCCTACGGTTATGACCGCGAGAGCACCAACTACACCCGCAACGCCCTTGAAACGCTCTTCCAGTATCTCGCTAAAGACAAAGAGGTAAAGGAAGTCAACGTGCTGGCCCACTCAATGGGCAACTGGCTGGCACTAGAGGCGCTCCGCCAGATGGCAATTCGCAATGACGGTCTTCCGGCGAAGTTCAAGAACGTCATGCTCGCCGCTCCCGATGTCGACATCGATGTCTTCCGCTCGCAGATCGACGATATGGGCGACCCGCATCCGAAGTTCACCCTGTTCGTCTCGAGTGACGATAAGGCGCTCGCATTCTCACGGCGGGTTTGGGGCGATATCCCGCGATTGGGGTCTATCGATCCCGAAAGCGCGCCCTACAAGGCTGAACTTGCCGACTACAAGATTTCTGTCATCGATCTGACGAGGATCAAGGTCAGCGACAATCTCAATCACAGCAAGTTCGCCGAATCCCCGGAAGTCGTCCAGCTCATCGGCGCACGGCTATCCCAAGGGCAGACGCTCACCGACAGCCGGGTTGGTCTTGGCGACACCATCCTGGCCGGAACAACTGGTGTGGCGGCCGCCGCCGGCAGTGCAGCGGGGCTGGTTCTTACGGCTCCAGTCGCCGTGCTTGACGCAGATACGCGGGGGAATTACGCCGATCATGTTGGCGGCCTGACCGGACAAGGCAGCGGAAGACAAAAGATTGCGGTCAAGAACTGCGCAGCAACGCCGACCGACCCGGCATGCAGGAAGCAGCGATAGCAGGAGGCGCCAGCATGAGTTCTATCATCCTTGGCCCGCTCGTCTGCATCTGCATGTTCCGAATGATCGCTGATCATCGGCAGTCTTGTCCGTAACCGCCTCCCAGACCATCACCTGGACGCCGAATCAAAGGACGTGATGCGCCTGTCGACGACAGTCGTCTGCACGTTGTTTGCCCTTGCCCTCGAGCAGCGGATTGATCGGCAAACAGTGTTCACAACAACGTCGAAGCCTAGTTGCGGACCTCCGCTGCCCGCTTGGGGGCTACCCTGCACTGCATGCAGCTCCTTTCGCGGACTGGCTGGCGGCTGGTGGCAGAGGGTCGACTTATCAGGCTTTCCGCGGCAGCCGGTTTAAGACCGAGCACGCAGCACGACGAGCGAACTTCGCTTTCCTTCACTAAGTTGTAGAGATCACGTCGACCGTCGTACCGTGATATCCATGTCCTTGAGACGGAGGGAGGGGCCTAATCCGCGTCTTCTATGAAACCCGCTTTACACCGGGCGGCTGCCATGTCCCTCCACCCGCCGGCAAGATGGACGGTGGCGTAGTCTTCGGCCAATACAGCCGCATCACGAGATAGATTTTACCATCCGGGGCAGGAAGCCAATTTGCCTCCTTGTCTGCACCGGGGCTGTCTTTCTGGACGTACAGCGTCAGCGAGCCGTCCACGTCCTTCTTCATCGCCGAAACCATCGGAGAGTTGATGAGGTAGCGGTTGATCGGATTCTTGACGAGGAGCTGGCTTTTACCGTCGTACATGGTCACGGACCAAAACGAATGCACCGGCGGCAACTGGCCGGGTGCGAAGGTGATGGTATACTTGTGCTTGCTACCATCCAGCGGTTCCCCGCTTACATCCGTTCTGGTGAAGGGATACATTGCTTCCGCGGCATCGTTGCCATAGAGGCCGGCCTTGGCAGCCCCCGCCCGCATCAGCCAATCGCCATTGTAGAAGGCCTCGTCACCAAGAAGCGCGCTGACGTTCCAGCCGTTGATCGGCTTGTTGCCACTGGCCAGCCATTTATTAATTTTATCGTCACCCTGCTTCATGCCTATCAGCAATTCGGCTTTGTGTTCGAGCGACAGATCCTTGAACGCGAGTGTCTTGCCAGGACCGATGCCGATCTTTGCAAGCTTGGTACGGATTGCTTCGTCCCTTGGTGTCTCCGGGACGAACTGCAGTGCCACGTCGAGATATTTGAAGAAGTTCTCCTTGATACCGGCAGTTGTGGCGGGTGCGAAGTCGATTGTCGGAGCGGCAGACGGAGCCTTTTGTTCAAGGAAGGCCGAAAGCGGTTGCGCCTTGTAGCCGGACTGCACCTTCTTCACATTCGGCATATCTTCAGCGTTGATAAGCTGTGTCCGAAAGTTGGCGAATACGAACGGGGTGGACGATCGGAAGACCTGTTTGATGCGCTCCGGCTTCTCTCCCTTCCAGTCAGGGGCGACCACGAGATAGGACCCCGGTTCGTTACCCGTGGCACGCGAGCCGATATAGCCAAAGTTATAGGTGTTGCCGTCAACCAATTGAACCGAGTAGTAGCGGTCCTTTTCGACTGCGGGGACCGAGATGACCATTGGTTCAGTGCGCAAATCCAGCCAGAGGAACGAGTATGGCGTGTCGCTGTTCGGCGTGATGATCGCCGTATCATCGGGACTGGCGACCGTATGCATGTTATAAATCTCGTTAAAGGGCGCCTTGAACTGCCCGGAATTCCTGTCCACGGCGAACTCATGCATGACCGCATAGTTCATCACGAGCGGCAGGCCGTAGATGAAGCCTTCTTCGGCGATATTCCTGGCCTCCAGTAGTCTGGGCCATTCGGCATTGTCCTGTGCGACAGCCGTGGTGGACTTCGCCATCGTCGCGAAGAGTGCGGCCATCGCGGCTGAGCGAAGCAGATCGCGTTTTGTAAGCAATTGAATGTCCTTTCGGTTCACAGTGCGCTAGCATGCGCAGTTAGCAGGATAAGTCAGGCGGCGGTCCACAATGATTGTACTGGACCCAAGTGCCGGATATGATCGCTCTCGATGTAGATGCGCGGTCGTTAGCGCCTATTTTGGAAACAGGAACGTCAACCCGAGACGGAAGCCGAGCCCTTCGGGACCGTTGTCTGGAGCGGCTGCCCAGTATCGAAGCCCCGCGGTTACACTGATTGGCTGCTTGTTCACCCTCACCAGCTTGGAAACTGTCAGATTGATGGGTACCGACCATTCCTTCGCCTTCCAGTCGAATGTGGATTCGGTGTTCAGCGCGAACGTCCATGCGGTTGGCGTTGTGTAAGAAAGAAAGGGCTGCACGAACGTGTTACTTATATCGTTGCGATCCTCGTTGCCCGCGAACGACCAGATATGGTTTGCCAGTGCGCCATAGGTCCAAGGGCCGTCCTGCTTTAGCGCGACAACTGTCGGCCCAGCGCCCCATTTCTCGCCACCAAGCAGATCGTCGGTTGCGGTCGGGATCAGGAAGACGGGACCTGCGCCCCAGATGAGACCGCCCTCGGTTGGTTTGGACGGCGACAGAAACAAACTTTGCACAACGTCGCCGAGACCGAACTGCGATCCGGATGGCCCGGCGATATCGTTCTGGTAGGTCAAGGGCAGGACGGTGCGGGAGATCAGGTTCCAGTCGGCGTTCAGTGAGATCGGAATCACGGGTTGGATGTTCAGCGTTGTCTTGTTACCATCAAGCGGGCCATAGCCGTGATCATGGTTCAACTGGAACGGAACGCTGATCAGCGACGCGATCGGGTTCGAAAGCTTCTTGGCGAGATCAGCGCTGGAATCCTGACCGTAGGCTGTCGATCCCATGCCAAGCGTCGCTGCGACGGCGAGCGTCAGAGCTGCCTTTCGGTGCCGGATGCGGGAAGATGCGGTTGTGGCCAATTCCACTATGCTCCGTCTGATGTCGAGGTTGACGGTGAACCAGTCTGGGCATCACCTCATGCGCCGGAGAATGACGGAAACCGCCGGGAAATAAACGTATGTTACTGTAGCATACGGCCTTCAAAGGCCGTCTGAGGCGTTGGAAGTCCTGAACTCAGCTTCGACGTCCGTCACGCTTGGTACTGGCAGTCCGGCGCGTCGAAGCGCTTCAATTATACGGATACTGTCCTTCGGTGGCAGGTTTCTCTTCCGGTTTTCGGCCACGATGTTGGGCAGATAGTCAGGGCGCATTTTCATGAATACCTCGCCCTCGCGCTTCGCCTCTGCCAACAGCCCCGCCTCAGAGTAGATGACCGCCGCCACGCCGTGGAAGAGTGGAAACTTCTTTAGGTCGGCTTTGCGGATCAGCCGCACCGCTTTGTCATGATCCTCAAGCATGCAGGCGATCAGGGCACGCGTGCCGAAGTAATATCCCGCTCCGCCGGGGTTGAGTTTGATCGCACGATCCAGCAGTTCCGCGCCACGCTCCCATTGCCCCGAGAACGCGACGCGCGTTCCGAGCTCGCCGAGAAACTCCGTGTCGTTTGGATTGGTGGCGAGCGCCTCCTCGCCAACCTCGAATGCCTCCTTCGTCTCGTTGTTGAAGAACAGGGCCGCCATGAGCGCCTGAAGGGCGCGCGTGTTACCCGGCTCAAGCGAGACTGCCCGGCGTGCCGAACCGAGCGCGCGCTCCATCGCGGACCCCTTGTCACCCTGGGGATTGAACTCGAACCGGCCTTCATCGAGTTGGATGATCGAGAGCATTGACCACGCCGTCGCGTAGGCAGGGAAACGGGTGACCGCGCGTTCCAAGCAGTCGCGGGCCGCCAGATGCGCTTCCGGGTTCAGCTCCTCGCGGTATGCGTAGAAGCGCAGCGTGCAGTCATGGACGCCAACATCGTCTGGTGGCGGGTTGGCCGCCAATGATTTCGCGATGATGCCGTATGGTTGGGCGATCGCGGTCGCTACTTTGCTGGCAACGTCGGACTGGATGGCGAAGGATTCATGTGTGTCCAGATCGTCGTCGTAGTTCTGCGACCACAGGATGGATCCGTTGGAGGTATCGACGAGGCGCACCGTCACGCGGACCTTGTTCCCTGCAATGCGGACCCCTCCTGCGAGAAGGTAATGCGCGCCCAGTCCGTCGCGCACCTGCGATGCTGCGACGCCGGGAGACAATGCCTTCGACGTCTCGCGACCGAAGACCGTGATCTCTTTGAAGCGGGGAAGGGCGGTGAGAAGCTCCTCAGTCAGCCCGGCCGCATAGCGTGCAGCCGGCAGGCTATCTCCCATATTCGCGAATGGGGCGATCACCAGCATCGGCTCGTGCGGAAACTGCCCCACGGACCGACCGGTGTCGGGCCCCCTCAGAACGCCCGCGTAATATCCAAGCCCCGCGCAGAGGAACGCCACGAAAAAGGCCAGCACGGACCAGCCGAGCCGCCGCCATGCGAAAGTTCGGCCTGCATTCCGGGCTTCGTTCGGCTCGTTTTCGGCCACTTCCGTCGGCGCATCATTCCAGGTGAAGCTCGGCACGTAGCCGCCTTTGGGGATATCAATGCGGATCGGATCGTTCTGCCCGGCAACGAGATAGTAACGTTCGATGTGCCGGCGCAACCGTCCGGCTTCGATCCGCACGACTGGATCGTCCTGAGAAAACCCCGCGTTTCTGCCGAACACTTCGATGGCGACAGAATAGGCTTTGAGACGGTGCGCCCGGCCAGCGAGTGCTTCCTCGGTGATATATTTTAGGAAGGCTGCGCCGCGTCCTCCGCTGGGAAACTCCCGGCTGGAAAGAATTCGCTCAAGCTGTGCCCTGACCTCATCTTGGGTCGGACAGGGGCGCTCCGCCCGCTCAACCGGCGGCGACACTGAGGTCTGCATTTTGCATTTCCCCCACCCGTCACAGAATAGGCCGACGGTTATTGCTTTTATTGAAAAAGTCCAGGATGCAATCTACCTCCCGAAGAGGATTTCGTCCACACTTGAAGTAGGCTTTTCAGTAAGCGGTGTCCATCTTACACGGGCCATCGTACATCATCAGAAAGTCGGCTGTAGCTTCCAACCCCGAGATTTCGCACACTCTTCAAGCTTATTGGCAAATTGTCATTTCCAGCGCTGGGATTGTTCGTATTGCTTATCTGTTTCTCAGGTGTGGGCGTGTTTGAAAAAACGTATTACTTTTGGCGACAGGGAAATGGCTCGAGCTCAGCAAAGCATCTAACAATGCAAATAATCGGGAGTTGGAAACGACCGTGAGACTCGCGATCATACGACGAATGACGTGGCCATCAATCTAGTCGTGACGGGTCGAATAGCGCCATGCAATAGGCGTAGCATCATAAGCGTGGCTGGTAGGGCTGGTAACGGGACCTAGATTGATGGCTCCGAGAGCTTTCAGTTTAATGCGAATAGTAGGATCTACAAAATCTTCAGCACCAAACACCAGTATCCGGGCGCCATCGATAAGCGCCGCCATTTCCCCAAACGCAGTCATTATTGATAGATCAGCATTTCCAGTTTTCTGCACCATCCCACCAGTCGTGAAAGCTATGTTATAGGAATCTCGAACATCGCCCCCAAAAGATGCAGACCCCTTCGCGAGTAACGTTTGAGATGTGGCTGTAAAAGTGCCTTCCCGTTAGACACGCGCGGGATTCAACGGTTCCTGTGTCTCTGCCACATCCTTTGCCTTCTGATAGCTTTCGACGAGGAGTTGATAGGGCGGGAATATCAACGTGTAGATATTAGCCCATTCCAGAGCATCCTCCCGATGCCAAGTTTTTGGATTTCAGACGCAACCGCCCCCGTGTACATCGGGATGACACCCGCCTTAACAACTCGCGCAAACGTGATTTCCTGGGCCATCTATGAATAGGTATCCGAGGCATCCACGACTGCGAAAACCTTGTACTTTCATGGACTGCACTGATGGCGGGAAATGCCATGCTAACACTGGTGATCGTCCCGACAATAATAAGTGTTTGACGCCCTTTGCTTTTACTGCGGCAACAAAATCGGGATTATCCCATGCGTTGATCTCACCTTTGCGAGCGACGTTTCGCATGAGGCGCACTCTCATGAATTTCTGGGATGAGAGGCCCATTGGGTCCCCGCGGCAATCAACACATAAAATGGCTGGATCATTCCAGCAATTTGAATCTAAAGCTCGATAGGTACTGTCACCACGATCTTCAGGCCCGGATTGTTGTCGCGTTCTTCCATCTCTCCACCAAGCCCCAGCACAATGGCATTGAGCATTTTGCTGCCAAAGCCAGTCCTGTTGCGTGTTTTGCCCGAACCATTATCTGCCACCACCAGACGGACTTGATTGAAATGCTGATCGAGCGTTACACTTGTTGGTCCGGGAGCGCCATCATAAGCATATTTATTGGCATTGGTGACGAGCTCCGAATAGACCAGTCCGATATTGATCGCTCGGTCGGCATTGATCAGGACATGTGAAAGCTTGCTGGTATGGTGGCTGCGCCATTCCTCGCCCATCGACAGAAAGAGTTCGTGGGATAGTTCATCGAGATAACGGGCAAGATCGACCGATCCGACATAGCTGTCGGAATAAAGACGGCGGTGCACGAGCGCCACGGCAGCGATACGGCTGCGTGCATCGGTGAGATACTGCACGATCAACGGGTCGTCGGTTTCGCGCATCTGCATGCCGAGAAATGTCGAGACAAGCTGAAGGCTGTTCTGCACCCGATGATTGATTTCCTTCATCAGAAAATCTTTCTGTTCCAGAAGTTTGTCCTGTCGCTCCAGAGTTCTCTGCAATTCGCGGTTCAGTCTGTCGATCCGGCGGCGTTGATAGGCTTCATGAATGACGCGGCCGATCCGCTGCATCGCGTCAACCTTGTTGAAGTTCCAGTAGCGCGACCGACCGCGCACCTCTTCTGACCATGCTTCAAATGATGCGCGTGGCGTCAATGGTGCAGAGGCGGAACTGGATATATCCTTATGCGGGTTTCCGGCCCATTCAACGATCTGCACTTTTTCAGCGCGCGACCAGACGAGAAACACATCCTCATCCAGATGCAGCTTGAGCACTGCAATGCCGCTGGCAAGCGGTATGATATGCGCGGGAAGTTCTTTCTGACGACCAAATTCATGAGAATGGAAAAGCCCATCCTTGAACTTGTTCTGCATTATGCCGAGGATGGTACGAAGATCGGAAATGTTCGGCGACGTTCCAGATTTTGCGATCAGCTTGTCGTTTGAAACAACAGCAAAGCCATCTGCGAGCATCGTCTGGCGCAGGATCTCAGCGGTTTCGGTGAAGCGTTCCTCCAATGGTGCTTTTATTAGCAGCGCTTCGACCAGCCGGTCTTCATGCGAGCGAAGTCTGAGACGCTCACGAGCGTTCTCAGCCTCGTCTTTCGACTTGATCTGTCGGGCAAGGCTTGCAGCCAGTGCACGTGCAGCAGCGCGGGTCGCAAAGGGCATGGCGAGTGGCGTTGCGTTGTGGCAGGCAATCAGCCCCCAAAGAACCCCATCCTTGATGATCGAAACCGATGCACTCGCAGCCACTCCCATATTCTGAAGATATTGCAGGTGAATGGGAGAGACGCTGCGCAATGCGACATCGCTCAGATCAAGCGGCTGTTGTGGCTCGTCCTCATACCATCTTAGCGGGGCAGATATGTATGAGGAATCCGGTATGACACGCACACGATTGCGCAAATAAAGCGCGCGTGCCTGTTTGGGTATATCGCTTGCTGGAAAATGATGATTGAGAAATGTCGGATAGTTGTCATTGCCGTCTTCAGCCAAGACCACGCCCGAGCCATCTTCAAGAAATTGATAGATCATAACACGGTCAAAGCCTGTCAGTTTGCTGAAAGCCACGACAGATTTCTGAAGGAGGGTCCGGACATCCGGTGCCGCCTCAAACTGATGGGCGACCGTTTCAAGGCCTGAAAGCGATTGCTCGGGTGTCACGAACGACCGCAATGCCGGTTCGATTTCAACGAGCAGATATTCATTCAGAATATGGCCGAGCAGATCAAAGGCTTCATCACCAATGATGAGTTTGCCAAGAATGATTTCATCAGCTCTTGGAGCTTCTGCAGCCATAGCCAGCACGTCAAACTGCAACAGATAATCGATGTGCTGACCGGGCCAAGCCTCGCCGAAATAGTTTTCGAGATGTCCGGCACCGCCGACGATCTGGCCACTGGTCAGTTTCGCAACCAGTAGCATGCCATGAGGTTGAATAGATCCGGGTATGTGTATTGGTTCGCGGTCGCAGGCAGTCTGATCAAGCGGGCTGTCTAGCGACATGGTTGAAAACCTTCTGATAATTGTACTCAAAGGCACCGAATGCGGCGATGGCTGCAAAAGTGCAACGCTCTTCATCGTCGTCATCGAAAGGCGTGATGTCGATTAGCTTAAGTGTCTGATGCCATGATCGTAAATTGTTGATTTGTCTGGCAAGATGCCGTGCACCGAACTCTCCGTTAAAGCCGAGTTTTATCACTTGATCCGCACGTTCCTGAGCGCGGATGGCGGAAGCCTCCAGCGCATAAAACGTTCCGATAATAGACGGCAAATCGACGGGCTCGGTTGTCCGCTTGAAGCGCAGTACATCTGAAATGAGGTCGCCGCCGAGATCGTCAATGTCACAGGCTAAGGTTGGTTCGAGCTTGCGTTCATTCCAATCTGGTACCAGCGCTTCGATATGGCTTGTTTCCAGCATCGATTCCAGAAGCAAACAGCTTGCGAGAGTGGCTTGCAAATAGCTTTTGTATGAAGCTTCCGATCCGAGCATGGCCAGATCGCTGCACAATAAATCAATCCGATTATGGTGAGGAGCGGTTGCCGACTTCAATCGCCAATACCGTCCTGACATCGTTTTTTGGAACATTAAGGAAATTCACTCCGCCTCAGAAAGGATCATATGCTTGAGCAATATTCAGGCGCATGTCTCCGCGCGCAATAACGCAGTGGGCGGCTCTTTGTTCCAATTAATTTAAGAGATAGCTGAAAATAAAGCCGCTTTACGCAGTACGCAAATTGCAAAAGCGACTGCTCAATGAAGGAAGCCAAGATAAGAGGTTGGGCGGCATGAAAGTCCCTACCGGAGCGGGGCAGTCCTCAAGCAGCTTCAAGCTCATGTATTTCTGCAAGTTCATCCTTAATCGCGGCAGCTTCCGTCTTAAGGTCATAGCTTGCTTGCATGTTCATCCAAAACTCCGGCGTAGTACGAAAGAATTTGGCAAGGCGCAATGCAGTATCAGGCGTCAAAGAGGTGTATTCTTTAGCCAAACGCTCGATACGAGTGCGCGGAACATTCAGTTCTTTGGCGAGTGCTCCGGCACTCATATTAAGCGGCACGAGATATTCTTCACGAAGGATTTCACCAGGATGAACCGGGGGTAAAATACTGAGTGTCATAGGAACCTCCTATAGGTGTCCAACCGAGGATCAGTGATAATCAACAATCTCGACCTGTTCAGCGCCTGCGTCTGTCCAAACGAAGCAAACGCGCCACTGGTCGTTAATTCTGATTGAATGCTGTCCCTGACGATCCCCTTTGAGTGCCTCAAGCCGATTGCCGGGAGGAGACCGAAGGTTGCCGGTGTTTGAATGCCGTCAGAACTTGTAAGCAATTCCTAGCGTTGCGGGCCGCTGAGTTGCTGGCTCTCTAAGAAACCTCGACTGACCTCTCAGAAAGTCTGGGCTACGCTGGCCTCCAGTCGCGTTAGATTGTTGGCTTTACGCCCATTTGCCCTACACCTTTAACCAGGCAAACAAAAGCCCCGACAGGTTGTTAGACCGAACCGGGTGGCGCACCGGTGGAGATCAGAAGACGGACGATGCGCAAAGTGATCATCTCACAATCATAATGCAAGACAATTTAAAAACCCCGGCAAGCGAGGGCCGACCGGGGTATGCGCACCAGGGTTTGCAAGCTGAGGGGCTCGGGATGATGCGCAGGTAAATCATCTCACAATCTCAGGAAAACACACTGTCACTGCCCATCATTCGGTGGCGCTTAGTCGTATCTAATTTCAGGAAAACACACTGAATATGCACCTTGGCGATACCCGCCTCTTGATTGAGGCAGGTCGAGAGCATGGACTATTACGAAACCAGATGGCGTATGTGTTGGCCACGGCGTACCACGAGATTGCGCGCACGATGAAGCCGATCAATGAGATGGGCATGCACCGGAGATGAAAAGCGTCAGTTTGGCGAGGTAGCAAAGAGGCGATTGCCTGAATTGCTTTCATCGTCCGGCTTTGAGATGGAGCGGGGGTAATCCTAGGGCAGTATGGTCACGGATAGGTACGGGCGAACGCTTGAGGCATTTTAGTCGAAGTGGTTGATGTCGGCTTGATTTTGATGGACGAACAGCTTGCCCGCCTTTGGTGGGGCAAGCCCGAACGATGGTGCATGAACTGAAATCCGAAGCCAAAACGCATTCCAACGCCAGCCGCCGCGTTAGTACCTTTTAAGCTTGCAACAACGGGAATGTTTAGTTTTGTGGAGCTTGCGGAGGCAGGGAAAAGCGCAGTGAAAGACCTAAACTGCGCGCCAGCCGAATTAGCGCAAAGCAGTGAAGGCTTTCGGTTTTAAGCCGCCGTCGACAAAGCGCGACAGTTAGGTCATTCAGTCGTCAATCGCCTTCATGGTGTCTTCACCATAAAATCGGCTCGAATTCACGTCGGACGACACACGCCACGCCTGCAAAACGTCATCGTTCGCGGGCTTCAATAGGTCGACGCGCGGCTCAATAAGCCAAGGCTTCCAATCCTTTTCGTCGAAAATGACAGGCATGCGCTTGTGAATGCGCTCCATAAAGCCATTAGCGCCGCAGGTGATGATTGTGCAACTTTGAATTTCGTCGCCTGTCGCTCTGTCTTTCCAGGTGTTGAACCACCCGGCAAAGGTTAAAGGCCTGCCGTCTTTGGCCGAAATAGACCACGGCTTGCCCCTCCCGGTGAGGCTTCATCTGTTCTTCGAGTACGTTGCGAGCCATATCATAAATGAAGATGCAATCCGGATCGTCGACTTGACTGGTTTCTTTATGGAACGGGTCATTGTCGGACGAACAAAAAGACGACTTCTGGCGCGCTGCATCCAAGCTATAAAGAGGCCCCCATGGGGGCCTTTCTTATTTCAGAATTATTCGCAACAACGCCTCAGCAATTGAATGCCTATATCTGATATACAGCCTTGGGATTCCGTATAGGTCATCATCGGGCTTGGAGCTCCTGCTTACTGTTGTCACCGCACTTTTATAACCAGCATCCCGCACCATTTCACGATGGATGGAGTTGTTGCCACCATATGGATAACAAAAATTCGTTACGGGCTCTCCAAGTATGTCCTCTAATTTGAGCTTGGATTCCGTGATCTGTCGCCGCGCTTCGTGATTATCCGTTTCAGGCAAAAGAACATGGTCGAGCGTATGAGCCCCGACTTCATGGCCTAACGCGTTCCAGTCCCGCAGTTGCGATACGTTCATGCAAGGCGTGTCCGGTATCCTTTCCTTGCGATCCCAAATATTGCTACCACCTATCTGATTGGCCACAAAATAGTTTGTCGCAGTGAATCCGCAATCCGCGAGAACCGGAGCGGCGTTATCGAGTGTGTTCACGAAGCCGTCATCAAATGTGATAACCACAACTTTGCCTTGCTCCTCGCCGCGCAAGTACGGCCAAGCATCACGAACGGATAGCCCCTTATAACCAAGATATTTGAGGCATAACATTTGCCGCCGAAAGCTATCTGGGTGGACGAATAGACCCTGATAAGGGGCCTTTCTCTGAGGCAATGCTGCTATCTGATGATAAAGAAGAACAGGGACGGACATGAAACCTCAATTGCACTAAAACTTGATACGTGACAATGAACGGAGAAGGTATAAAAGGTCAAAGCATTATGAAATGCTATATTGTCAATCTTGATCGCGCGCCAGAACGTATGGAGCGCATGGCGAGAATTTTAAAACTGCAATCCATTGATTTTGAACGTCTTGGCGCTATTGACGGCCGCTTATTTACTGATGATCAGATTGAAAAGTATCGAGCTCAACGCGAGCAGGGCAAGCCCATGACCGTGGGTGAGATTGCTTGCGCGGAGTCGCACATAGCAATTTTTAGGAGAATTGTTGAAAGCGCGGACGAATACGCAGTCGTGATGGAGGATGACTTACATTTATCCAGCGATGCTGGCATTTTCATAAATTCAACAGCGTGGATTCCCACAGGGGCTGATATTATCAAGTTGGAAACAGTGAATGAGCCTACTATCGTTGCGACAAAGGCGTTTAATCTAGACAACGATCGGAAGCTGGCCCGACTCGCCTTCAAGCATTGGGGCTCAGGTGCTTATGTGATCAGCAAAGCTGCCGCACGTAAAGCGCTACAAAACTACGTGGCCGGTTTGACACCTATTGATGATTATCTGTTTGACCCTACAGTCAATGATTTCTCGCTTTGGCAGATACAGCCAGCAATCGCTATACAAGACATAATTCTGATTAATGGAGCTACTCCACAAGCTGGGTATTTAGCGAGTGGCATGGAAAATGGACGGAAAGTAGCTTCGATTGCGAAAAGCAAGAAAGTGGGAGCTATGGCGCGCATTAAACGAGAATCATTGCGCTTTGTACGGAAAACCCGGCGTAGGCTCACTACCTTATGGGGCATCAGGGTGTCTCGGAACATTGAGCGGACAGTTATCAGCTACAGGGCCGATTAAAGCAGCCTTCATCGACCCGCCTAGGCTGTCTAAGACGATGCGTTCTTGTGGCGCTGGAACTAGCGTCCTCCCCCGATTTTACGATAACCGAAAATCCGATCAATATTCAGTACAGCCGCCTACGGGCGGTTTTTTCTTTTTGAAACGTACATCATGGACGAACTGCGGGCATATAACTCGTCGTTGCGAGACTGGCTTGCCCAAAAGCTTATGGATGACGCTCGTGGCGGCAGTACGTGGGGCAAGGTTGTGGAAGGCGCAACTGCTCGCATCCGATCTTCGTAGGCATACATGAACGACCTCCTTGATAGTCCAAGTTTTCGTCCGCACCCCCTCCATCAGTTCTCAGCGGCAATCAACATCCGGAAGGCTATTTCAAGAGCTCCAGCCTATGTCTGGTTCAATTGCAGCATTGTCGCCAGCAGCTGAGTGCCCATTTCCTGCACAGATGTGCGGATCGGTGCGCCCTGATTGCCGTAGATATCCCAGAATTGAACCGGGCAGGCGTCGGGGTTAAATGTCCCAGCCATTTCGGCATAGCGATCAGCAATAGCGCCTGGCTGGCCTTCAGCCGCGATTCCAGAAAGATCGCCTTTGATATCGGCTGCAAACACTGGCACGCCAGCACGCGAGAATTGTTCATTCATCGCCTGCATCGTCACGGTCTGACCGGTGCCGGTGGCCCCAGCAATTAGGCCATGACGGTTGGCAAGTTTAAGCGGCAAGGAAATCATGTTGCCAGATGTGGTATGTCCTATATCAATGTTCATGCTTCCCCCTACCCGATAAGTGTCCTGCCTAGAGCCCGACTGCCTTCCGCAGAGCATCATTCATACGCCCCTGCCAGCCTTTACCAGTGGCCTTGAAACGCTCGACAACATCTGGATCAAGACGGATCGTAACTGGCGTCTTGGTTCGTTCCAAGCGAGGCCTACCGCGAGCGGCAATCTCACGCTCGATTTTTTCAGCCATTTCTGGAAAAACTTCTTTGAATGGCTTTGCCTGAGAAAGCTCCTCCGTTGTAAGCGGACGCTCCATTTCAGGATCAGGCCCAATCAGTTTTCCAGTGGCATCATCTACCCACCAGCCATCAACATCCTGATGCACGCCACCGGCTGTGATAAGGGCTTTCATTTCCTGATCGTACGTCTCCCAGCGGCGATGCAGTTCTGCTTCGTCTTCAAGCGTGTCACCTAGATCTTTGGTTATGAAACTCGGCCAACGTTTAGCCATTGAGCAAGCTCCTTTCATCCTTACGTGCTGCTCGCATCGTTTCCTCGGTGGCTCCAGTTCTTCCTTCCGTAGGTGCTACGGCTCCTGCTACAAAGCCAAGGATTTTGCAAAAGCGTGCAAGGCACTCAACCTCAAGCACATCCGCACAAAACTCTATACCCCAAAAACCAACGGTAAGGCCGAGCGTTTCATTCAGACCGCATTACGGGAGTGGGCATATGCTCGCGCATATTCATCCTCAGATATCCGCAAAGCATCTCTGCCAAACTGGACCCATATGTACAATTGGCATCGACCTCATGGTGGGCTAAAGTCAAAAACACCAATCAGTCGCCTCGGGCTTAATCCAGACAACCTGTTGACGCTCCACAGCTAGGGCAAATGCGATGCATCGAGAAACGTTAAGGGACCGTATATGTCTTGCGTAGCCTGCGGGGCGCAGCACCCCAGATAATCGGCGAAGTTATTTGTTTAAAGGGGTTCCTCCCAGTAAAGGGGAACTACCTAACCTAAACTATTGAAAAGAAGCACTTCCAGTAGCACGAGCACACTTCTGAGACCTCTATTGGCTCGCAAAATCAGGGAACGTTTGGCGCTGTAGCCGCTGGCTTTCAATCGTCCGGTCAAAATGACTTGTCTTGACCAGTTAGCTTCTGGCAAAAGTGGATCGGATCACATTCATTTTCAGCTGGAAGTATTGTCATGGCACGCAAACCCGCACTTTCGGTGGAGACATTAGCCGAACTTGGGACTGAGAAGCTTGCGCGACTGGTGTTGGACGAAGCCCTGGGTAACAGCGCATTTCGCAAATTGGTGTCTGCCGCGCTTGCAGGGCAGAAAGGCCCGGAGGCCGTCGCCAAAATCGTTGACAGGCGGCTTGGTGCGCTAGAAAAGGCGCGCAGTTTCATTGAATGGGAAAAGGTACGGCCATTTCGTGATGACCTGACAGCGACAGTAGCAACAATTTCAGGCGAACTGGGCGAAGCCGCTCCTCACATGGCTATTGACCGCCTGTTACGTTTCATCGCCACACATGAACAGGTATTCGAGCGGGTGGACGACTCTTCCGGACATATTCAGAATGTCTATTATCTGTCCATTGCGGCGCTTGGTGAACTTACGAAAAAGCTAAATGAGGACGAAGCATCTCTTTTGCCGGGCAGAATCATGTTGGCGCTGGGCAAAAGCAGCCATGGCTATCTGGTCAACGTGGCGCAACAGGTGGTTGAACACCTGCCGGAAGTAACGTTACGAAAATGGGATGCCGATTTGGCGGTGATGCAGCGGGAGCAGGAAGCGAAAGATGCCAAATCAACAGACCGGTACATCTTTTCCAATGCTTCTCAATATCGCGATGTCAGGCAACTTGTGGCCGACGGACTTGGCGATCTCGACGGATTGATTGCTCTTGAGGAAAAGAAGCATCCGAATTCGCAGGATACGGTCGGCATCGCTGGACGCCTTCTCGAAGCTGGCAGGGCAAAGGAGGCGCTCAACTGGATCAGGCGTCCGAATAATCCGGGCGTAAGGTATATGGATGCTGCCGATTTGGCCGACGGCTGGCTGCCACGAGATCCAACAGCCTCTCAGAGAACGAGCCTTGAGGCGAAAATATTGGAAGCTCTCGACGACAAGGAAGCCGCGCAGTCTTTGCGGTGGTCTGCGTTCAAGACGTCGCTCGATACAGCAATATTGAAGGAATATGTGGCTGTGTTGCCTGATTTCGAGGAATTTTCCGTCCTCGACCGCGCCTTTTCACATGCGGTGTCATCAAAGCACATCTACAATGCGCTGTCGTTTTTAATGGAATGGCCAAGGCTTGACCTTGCTGCACAGTTGATCATCGAGCATCAGGATGAATGGGACGGCCACCAATATTATATGCTGCCGCCGGTAGCGGATTCTTTACAGCACGATTATCCATTAGCGGCTGCGATCCTTTACCGCGCACTTCTTGACGATATTCTCGCACGGGCCCGTTCGAAAGCTTATCCACATGCGGCACGTTACCTCAAGAAGCTTGATGGTTTGGCACCAAAGTCGGATACAGAAGCCACGGCTATCAACGGCGTTATTTCACATTCTGATTACCGTGCTGACTTGCAAAAGCTTCATGGCCGTAAGTCCGGCTTTTGGACGATTGTGAAACAGGGTTGAAAAAGCAGTACCCTGTTGGTGACGGACTAATGACGAAAGTCAACGTAAGGCAGTCGTCTAACCAGACCGCTCACGTGAGCCATTCTCTCAGCTTTGACCAACGCCGCCTTCCGGCTGTATTCCTCACAGCCATGGCAATGGCCTTTTTCTGTCCGAGCAGGATAACGAGACGTTTTCCACGCGTGACACCAGTATAAATCAGGTTTCGTTGGAGCATGGCGTAGTGTTGGGTGAGAACCGGGATCACGACGACTGGATATTCCGATCCCTGTGATTTGTGGATCGTCGTCGCGTAGGCCAAAACAATCTGATCAAGCTCACCGAACAGGTAGGAGATAGAGCGCTCGTCGAACCCTATGATCATTTCGCCTGCGTCAATGTCGATGCCTTCGACATAGCCGATGTCGCCGTTATAGACCTCCTTGTCATAATCGTTTTCAATTTGCATCACCTTGTCACCTACGGCGAAGGTCATACCGAATTTTTCCACACGTGGCTCGCCATGCGGGTTTAAGGTCTTTTGAAGTTCGATGTTGAGCGAACGAGCACCGACGCCACCCCGGTTCATTGGGCAGAGCACCTGAATATCGCGCATTGGATCGACGCCGAACCGGCGGGGGATACGTTCTTTTACGATTTCCACCAATCGCGCTATGGCTGCATCCGGCGTGTCGGCAGGAATGAAGTAAAAATCTGTTTCATGATCGGATTTGGTGAGATCAGGAAGCTTTCCGGCATTGATGCGATGTTCACTCTGGATGATCTGACCTCCAGTCCGTCGTCGTTTGGCGAGGGCAGAGCGTAAAGCTCTGCCCTTCTATAATTTGAAGTTGCTATTCTGAACCGACAAGAGCTCTCAATCTGGTGATTACCCCAGTCAGACTAGCTCGTCTATTGTGACCCTGAGCGCTTCTGCAAGCTTTTTCAAAGCATCGAGCGAGCCTTCGCGAGCGCCGCTTTCAATTTGCGAGAGGTAGGGCGCGCTCATACCGGCAGCGTCGGCGAGTGCTTTAGCGCTCATTCCGCGAAAGTCACGCCAAACCTTAATTTTGTTCTCGCCGTCGATCATGCGGTTGACGTACTCGGACGGGATCAATTCTTCGTCGCCAGCGGACAGTTTTGCGCGGAACTTGCGACCAGCTTCAATGTCTTCGCGATCTTCAAAAGCTTCGAGCAGCTTGTCATAGTCGGCCTTGGGAAGGACTGCCATTTCCTCCCCCTGTGGTGTATTGATGATTTGAACGTTCATTTCCGTTCTCCCTTATTCGTAAGCGCCGCCACGCGGCGCTATCTTTATAATCTCTAGAATGTAGCCATCTTCCGTGAAGATGATGCGCCAGTCACCGACCCGCAGGCGCATCAAGCCTTCCCCGCCCTTAAGCGTTTTAAGGTTATTAGTCAGGCTAGTAGGATCGTTGGAGTACTGTTCGATTTTCGACCGGATCAGCTTCGCCGTGTTGGGTGGCATCTTTATCAAGGTCGTAGTTGCTTCGCGGGAATAGCTGATCTGTTTCATGAATAGATATTAGCAATAAGCTAAATAAATTACAAGAACAAAATTAGCTATCAGCAAAGCAAAAACATCGATTGCGCCGTATCCCGACTGGCTTGTCTGGGTACATTTCCGTTACGGTAAGTTTATAACCGATGGCTCTTTGTGATCCATAATAATCACTTCCGATACGGATTTTCCTTCTCCACCAGCAATCGTGTAGGTCAGCGGCACTTCACAAATCCGGAAACTTGAGAATACTTCGCGAACTTCCGGACGATCATTCAACGATACGATGAATCTACCTTTGATTGAACCGAGCTTATCGAACTCGTCGGAACACTCCAGGCAGAAACTGGACGTTCGCCCGAACGCGTGATGATACTCGCTGCTCTTGATCATTATTACGAGAACAGCGCTAAGGCCAAGCCATCAGGGGAACAGGTTTTTCATGCCATCTCGCTCTTGAGAGAGTTTTTGTCTGAAAAAATGCTTCCGACTGCCAATGTTGCGTCTTTTGGTCCAATAAGGCAGCGAGAGTTTATGCAGTGGAGCCGTGAAAAGTTCGGACACAGCCCAGCATATATTGCTCGGAATTTGTCGGTGGCATCGGCTGCATTTCAGATTGGCAAAAAACTTCTGG
This sequence comes from Ochrobactrum quorumnocens, assembly GCF_002278035.1. Taxonomy (NCBI): domain Bacteria; kingdom Pseudomonadati; phylum Pseudomonadota; class Alphaproteobacteria; order Hyphomicrobiales; family Brucellaceae; genus Ochrobactrum; species Ochrobactrum quorumnocens. The sequence continues at coordinate 1,652,868 of NZ_CP022603.1, forward strand.
TGGTAAAAGATAAGTTCGGCAACGAGCATGAAGTGCAGCTGCTTGATAACGCGCCTGACGTTGTGACACAAGCGAAGATGGTGGCCGAGTTTCTCAATCTACCCGAACCTCGCCCTCTTGACTGGATTCCAACCTTTGAAGAGTTTGGCCGCTTCATCAATAAGATTGGAAAGCCGCAAGAGAACCTCTTCCGATTCGTGATCTTATCGCTCAACACATGGGCTCGCCCTGAAACCAATATTGATTTCCGGGATACGCCAGAGGGGGTCAATAGGCGGTTTGGGGTTGTTGAACTTAATCCGCTTGTGCGCCGACAAACCAATAAATATCGGCCGAAGATACGGCTAACAGAGAACCTGCATGGGTGGCTTGATAAATGGAAAGCCGAAGAGGATACGGAGCCGGAGAAAAGATCACCTGACGCTATCGGCGCACCAATGATGTGGAATGGTCGGCCTGTCACGACGATGAAACGGACGTTCAAACGTCACGCTGAATATTGCGAGCTACAACAGTTTACTCAAGCCACAATTCGTCATTTCATGGCTACAATGGTTCGCCGCGAAAAGCCACGCGTGGATAAGGAACAACGCGATGTTTGGCTTGGTCATGACGAAGCCAGAACCGCAGATGCCTATGAAGCGTTTGATCCTGAGTATCTCGCTGACGCAATGCGGGCGACTGATTCAGTCATTGAAAAACTTCAAAAACACACACTGAAACCGCTATTTGCACCCAAGGCGCACCCAAGCGAGGAAATTTAGCAGAATTGTCCCGATGCCGACCATGTAAAAAAGTCTTATGTATCAGGTGATCGAATGGTGGGCGTAACAGGGATTGAACCTGTGACCCCTACAATGTCAATATATATCCCCTACCGGAAAAGCAGGGAATACGGGTAAGGGAGAGCTAAATATTAGCCCTCTCCGCACCCATGTTCATTTTGTGTTCTCCTTGGCAGGTTCACTTGAACCGGAGGGAACTACGTATATTCCCATATCCAAAGCCTCGGCAGCTTTACGCAAATGGGTAGGCGAATATCGGGCGTACACTCGACTGGTTATAGCAGAGTTTTTGTGGCCCAGGTACTGAGACACTTCTTCCATCGGGACGCCTGCTTCAATCATCCAGACAGCGGCGGTGTGTCGGAAAACATGCGCTGATATTCCATCTAACCCGGCCTTGTCTGCGGCTGTGGCAATTCCTTTCTTTAGGCTCTTTACCGGCTGTCCGGCCCAGTCGACCACATAGTCAGTCATCGCGCCCGTTCTGGCTTCTTTTAGAACGGCCAGCAACGTTGTGTTTATTGGCACAATTGCTCGACCTTTGCGACGGGCCGCGTCGCTTGGATCGCGCAGATAGATCAGCTTCCGTTCCAAATCCACACGATCCCACGTCAATTCGAGAATCGCTGTGACGCGCGCAGCAGTCGCAAGCATGAGGTGAAACGCTAAGCGCAGGTGAGGGGTTCTTGCCTCCGCCAGCATCTTCCGTGCTTCTTCCCGCGTCATATACCTGTTTTTTGGCTCTGGCTTCTTCGGGCGCTCAACAGGCGGGGCTTTGGCGATCAGCCCATTCTTTTCTCCCCAGACAAGCACCATTCGCAGATGGCCCGGCTCAGTGTGAATTGTGCCGTCTGCGATTCCTTTTTTGTGACGCTCGGCAGTGTGCGCTCTGCAATCTTCCTTTGTGATGCTTTCGCCATCACGATCCCCGAAGCGGTCCTTCAAAGCCTTCCAAGTATGTTTCATCGTGACGATGATTGCATGTCCTGCTTTATCAGTGACGTAAACGATAAGCTTGTCGAGATAGCGTCTCAGAAGGATGAGAAGTCAACCCCGATGACCATTGCATCAATCTCCCTGTGCTGCGCTCTGCATTCAAACCTGCAAGTGGGAGATCGCGCCGAAATCGAACTTCACGGCGTGACTACCTGTGGCGACGAGGTTGGCAACTTCGTTGTGAACGTAAAGCGCATCTAAGCATAACCCCAGGCGATGAGGAAACAGGCATGGCGGCGAAGACCAAAACAGAGCGTCGGAAGTTGAAGTTGCTGGAACAAGCTCAGGCAAAAGCCAAACAGTGGCAACCGAAAGAGGAAATCGTATTCATCAATGCCGACAATCCGTTCTAAAGTCGTGCGCACAAGGTAAGTACGGATAACCCGAAAAAGATCACTGCAGCTATGAATGCGAAGGAAAGTGCAATTTCCAGCATGGCGGCGCGTGGTCATCTGAGCGTTGCCCAGATCCGAGCAGCGAAGACATTCTGTTCACTATGGGAGGCCATTGGTGACGCAGGAGCCAAGGCTATCGATTATTCGCGAGCCAAGGTAGACGGAGGGAAAGCGGTGTTTCCCTATCACATTAACTAAGCGCGACAGGCTGTTCCGATAACTGCCACCGTGAGTTTGATCGCTTAAAAGCGCCAACAGCGGACATCACATCCGCCGAGCCGTTTCGTCCTTACCCGCCCTCAGTTTTGCTGCAGTATCATCCGTGTGCCTTCTTTTCTTCGTGCTCGCACCTTGCCAAGTAGTGGCGACATTGAATTTTTGAAGGATTGAAAACTATGAATCAAACAGCTTCCAACGTGAAGTCCCGGAATATCCTCGTGCTGGGCGCTGGAGAACTCGGCATGCCGGTCCTGCGCAATCTGGCCCGTCGCGCAAAGGACATTGACGGCGCAACGATAAGCGTCTTGTTGCGCGCCAGCGCCGTAGAGTCTGACTCACCAGCCAAGCAGCGCGACATCGCTGAAATTCGCGATTTGGGGATTGAGATAGTCGTGGGCGATTTGGTGAAGAGCTCGGTTGACGAGTTGGCATCTCTGTTCTCGCAGTATGACACCGTAATTGGCTGCACGGGTTATGCGGCTGGGATCAACACCCCGATGAAGCTGGCAAGGGCCGCTTTGCAGTCAGGAATTCCGCGTTATTTTCCGTGGCAGTTCGGTGTTGATTTCGAAGCAATCGGTCGAGGTGGCCCACAAGACATTTTCGACGCGCAACTTGATGTCCGTGAACTCTTACGCTCGCAGGACAATACCGAATGGGTCATTATCTCCACCGGCATGTTCATGAGCTATCTGTTCGAGCCGGAGTTCGGTGTCGTTGATCTGGAAAAGAGCGCGGTCAAAGCCCTCGGCAGCTTTGACACCGCCGTTACATTGACGACACCTGACGACATCGGCGTGCTCACTGCTGAAGTCGTGTTCTACGAGCCAACTATCAGCAACGAGATCGTCTTCCTGGCGGGCGATACCGTCACCTATGGCGAGCTTGCTGACAAGCTGGAGGCGGGATTAAACCGGCCCTTCAACCGGTCCGAATGGACTGTTCCGGTCCTTATGGAAGAACTGGCAAACGATCCCCAAAACATGATGCGCAAGTATCGTGCAGCCTTTGGCATCGGGCGTGGCATGGCATGGGACAAGGCCGACACTTTCAACGTGCGTGAAGGCATCAAAGTTACTGATGTTTCCGATTGGATCAACGCGAACCTGACGGCCAAGTAACGGGACTTAAAGGTGCGATGGGGGAGCGCTATAATCTCGCTTTCCCCCGTCAAGCGTTGTCAGAGACTCCATCTTCAGCAGGGCGTACCAATTTCTATGGCAATCACGGAGCGGCGGCGTCTGTGTCAGGATTTCCAAGGCGTCTGCCAGGACGGCTTTTCTGGCAGACGGGAATCAAAGCCCTCGCGGGACTTTCGAAACTCCTCCGAGTTTTCGACGACCCATGTCCACAGCGGAATCATACGAACGAGAAGACCCATTCCCAATTCTGTTAGTTCGTATTCTACCCGCGGCGGCATCTCTACGAGATCGTAGCGCGTGACGAGGCCGTCTCTTTCGAGTTGGCGCAGAGTGCGAGTTAGCATCCGTTGGGTGACGCCATGCATTCGTCTTCCAATATCTGCGTGCCGAAGCCTGCCGTAAACGCCCAGGGTGTGAATGACGCCAAGCGACCACCTATTTCCTGCGTGGGTCAGAACCTCACGTCTCACCCCGTCTTCATCCTCGCGAAGCCCATCGCAAACTGCTTGAGAGTAGCTAAGGATTTCTTCTCTGGTCATTACTTTTGCCTCTGGTATGTCCTTCGTTTCGTTTTACCAGCCATCCCGGTATATTGTGCGGTATTGCAATCACACCTTGTCGAGATAATTCCATGGCAACAGTTGTTCAATTTCGCTCTGTTTATGTCCATTGACGATTGCTGTGAGTGTGCTGGTCAACCACTTTTGCGGATCGACTGAATTGATTTTGCACGTTTCGATCAGTGAGGCGATCGTAGCCCAGTTATGAGCGCCTGCTTCATGACCTGCAAATAATGCATTTTTTCTGCTCAATGCAATTGGCCGGATCGTTCTTTCGACACTGTTGTTATCTAACTCGACACGGCCGTCAGACAGGAACAGGCAGAGGCCATTCCAGTATTTGGCGATGTATTTCAACGCTTCGCCTAATGGCGCCTTTGCCGACACGTGTGCGCGGTGATGAGCAAGCCATGTTTCCATATCGAGGATCAGTGGTCTTGACTGGGCCTCGCGTACTGCGAGCCGATCTTCTGGGGTGAGACCGCGAAGCTCAGTTTCGATCTTATAGAGTTCACCAATCCGTTTTACCCCTTCTTCGGCAACTGGGGACGAGACCGTGCGGGTAATCTCAATAAGCTTGCGACGCGCATGAGCCCAGCAGTAAGCCAGTCGTATATCTGGACCGATGCGATCTGGCGCGATAAGCCGATTGTAGCCTGCATAGCCATCCACTTGCAGGATGCCGGTGAAGCCTTGCAATATTTGTTCCGCATATTGGCCAGACCGCCCCGGCGTATAAGTGAAAGCAACGCCAGGCGGGGCATTGCCGCCCCATGGTCGGTCATCACGCGCCAAAGCCCAGAAGTAACCTGTTTTGGTCTTTCCTGATCCCGGATCAAGCACAGGGGCACGTGTCTCATCCATGAAGAGTTTGTGAGAACGTTTGAGGTTAGCAATCAGCGCATCAAAGACAGGGCGCAATTCGAAGGCCGTCCGTCCCACCCAGTCTGCGAGCGTGGAGCGATCTATGTCGATGCCCTGACGGCCCATAATCTGGGCCTGGCGATAAAGCGGCAGATGGTCGGCATATTTGGAAACCAGCACATGCGCGACTGTGGCTTCTGTCGGCAAACCTGCTGGTATCAATCGGGCTGGAGCTGGCGCTTGCACAACACCATCAGTGCAGGCGCGACATGCATATTTAGGACGATGGGTAACAATGACACGGAACTGCGCAGGGATCATATCCAGTCGTTCAGAAACATCTTCGCCAATACAATGCAGGCAACCACCGCAGGCGCAGATCAGGCTTTCCGGCTCAATCACTTCGTCAATACGCGGCAGGTGTTTTGGAAGAGAACCTCGATTAACGACACGTGGCTTGGATGCTCGTTTATCTGAAGATGTATCAGCTTCATCTTCTGCATGGATCGCCGCTATAGCTGTTTCCAGATCTTCCAGTGCCAGATCAAACTGCTCAGGATTAATCTTCTCTGACTTGCGCCCAAAAGCGGCCTGTTTGAAGGCTGCAACCAGTTTCTCTAGCCGCGCAATCCGATCATCTTTACGAAGACCGAGCGCTGTTGCTGCGATCAGCATCGCTTTAAGTTCAGCAATATCGTCAGGCAGATCGGCAGCATCCAACATGGGCAAAACTTACCAAACCCCGCCTTGACTTGTCTGATGAATATGGCGGCAGAGTCACCGTGTCGCAGCATTTAAACAGTCATAGGCGCTCGTGCTTCCACTGCACGGACACGTCGCCAGTCGAGCCCTGCAAACAACGCCTCAAACTGCGCATGGTTCAATGACATCAGCCCATCCCGGATCTCCGGCCAACTGAATGTATGGGCTTCCAAACGCTTATAAGCCAGCACCATACCTGTCCCATCCCAATAGATCAGTTTTAACCGATCCGCTTTTCGCGAGCGGAACACGAATACAGTTCCAGTGAACGGGTCCTTTCGTAGTTCATTCTTAACGATGGCGGCAAGGCCGTCATGGCCTTTACGGAAATCGACAGGCTTTGTTGCCACCATGATTCGCACCCGATTGGAAGGAAAGATCATGATGGAGCCGCCAACCCACGCGCCACTGCAACAATACGGGCAACCGATGCACCCGCTTCAAGACGAACCGTCACTGGCCCGACGCATATCTCGGTGCGCCCCTGATCAGAGCAAGGTTGTTCCGTCACTGGCTCGCTGATCACCAATCCTGCGAATTCTATTCCATCTTCAGGCGCGGGCAAAACCAGTCGGCCGCGCTTGGCCAAGGTTCGCCACATAGATAAACGGTTTGCCCGAACACCATAACGCTGCGCAACATCAACAACTCGAGCACCGGGTCGCAGAGTTTCCGAAACAAGCCGGGCCTTGAATTCCGGCGTCCATTTATTGCTGCCCCCGCTGTTACTCTTCTCGGGGGTGAGAAACTCCACCGTAGGCCCCATGGGGAAACTCCTTCATCCATCCATGGAAAGCCCTTCGCAGTTCAAACCGCGGAGTACAACGTGGTGCTAAAACACCGGTTACGACGGAGGTAAGAACGCGCAAGATATTTCAGACAAGCAGTTGCAGGCAGGCGTGGAATTGAAAAAATGCTCCGATCTTCTGGGCATTCTCGGTTACGAGTTGGTAGTTCGCACCGCAGGTATGGGAATGACTATTGAAGACATAGCGGGCAAAGAGCGCCGACGCCGAGATCATGCCACTGACAGCCTTCGAGGATGTTTAGAGGTGCTGGCTGTCCGGTGGGGGTATTCAAACGCTAAGATTAGAGGGTGGGCGGCATGAAAGGCCCCGCCGGAGCGGGGCAGTCATCAAGCAGCTTCAAGCTCATGTATTTCTGCAAGTTCATCCTTAATCGCGGCAGCTTCCGTCTTAAGGTCATAGCTTGCTTGCATGTTCATCCAAAACTCCGGCGTAGTACGAAAGAATTTGGCAAGGCGCAATGCAGTATCAGGCGTCAAAGAGGTGTATTCTTTAGCCAAACGCTCGATACGAGTGCGCGGAACATTCAGTTCTTTGGCGAGTGCTCCGGCACTCATATTAAGCGGCACGAGATATTCTTCACGAAGGATTTCACCAGGATGAACCGGGGGTAAAATACTGAGTGTCATAGGAACCTCCTATAGGTGTCCAACCGAGGATCAGTGATAATCAACAATCTCGACCTGTTCAGCGCCTGCGTCTGTCCAAACGAAGCAAACGCGCCACTGGTCGTTAATTCTGATTGAATGCTGTCCCTGACGATCCCCTTTGAGTGCCTCAAGCCGATTGCCGGGAGGAGACCGAAGATCATCTAAAATAACAGCGCTTTCAATCATTGTGAGCTTGCGAATTGTCGACTTTAACAAATCAGCCGGAAACCCTTTAGGTGCCTTACCGCTGGCAACGGTCTCTGTCATGGCATCTTTGTAAGACCGTATCATCGCAACTCCTATTGCCCGTATCATACGGTGATACAAATGGAAGTCAAGGGGATTGTATCACGACGTGATACTTATATTACGGATGCCGATTGAAGATCGAGGGGGCGAAGCCACTTTTTGAAGCGGGCAACCGTGGATAACCTGTGGAAATCACACTGGAAACGCTGTGCAAAAATCGACGTGGCCAAATCAGTAACCAACTGATTTTGCTGCCTTTACCCATGATTTTAAATCAGCGGCGCAGAATTCTATCTTGCTGAAATGGTGAAATAATCCCGTCCGATCTTGCGGTGATCAAGGTCGGATGAAGTCGTACTGCACCACTCTTGCAAAAGCTAAAATGCCCGGACAATTAGGGCAGGAGGTTATTTGTCGGTGGTGAGCGTAGCCGGGAGTCGAGGGCTACTCGTCACCGGGTTTATCGTGGGCTGCACCACGCTTTTTACTTAACAGCAAAAGGTCCCTTTTTAGTTCTGGGTGTCAATCGGAACGGAATATTGGGTCTGACGCATTTTTGATGACGATTTCTTTCACATTGCGCCGATCAACCGTGCCTGAAGAAGATCCAGCTTGGCACGCCCATACATTTGCCTTTTAACGAGCTTCAGCTTGTTGATCTGCCCTTCGACCTGGCCGTTCGACCAAGGTTCGGTGATGGCGGCGGACACCGCTGCCTTGTCTTTCAGTATCCCGTTGGCGAAGGGGGCAAACAGACTGTCGCGTGCATCAGCGATCCACGGGTCGAGTTCTGTCTTGGCCTTCATTCGGATCATTGTTTGGAAACGATCAATTAGATTGCGAGCTTGGATCTGCGAGAAAGAATGCAGTCACTTCGCCGGAAGCTTGTTTTGGCCTGTTACTCATCAGTGACTTGTGAATTTGATCGAAGCCGTAAGCGGCACGAGCCAACGCCTTTCTTGCCGCCGCGAGTTGGGTTTCGAGGGTTTTGAGATGTCGATATTCTTTTAACGCCTCTTGCGCATTCGTATGCTCTGGCAGGTTACACTCAGCTTGGTAAAAGCCAGCGGCGTAGGCGATGTTGTCCATCTCGTTACGACTAACCTCCAGCTCCTTAACCCGCGCAGTCAGCGCCGCGTTGTCGGCTCGCAGCTTAACAAGCTCCTGACACGCCAAATCCATCAGGGCATATGCTTCCGGCTGATACCCAGTGATACCCGCTCCGATTATCTTCATCCACTTATCAAGTTCGCCTTCAAACCGAAGACGCTCTTGCTCGACCTTCGCCGCAATGATGTCCTCGGCCTGCGGTCGGGTGACGACTTCGGTAAAATCAGGCACGTCCTTCTCTGAGAACTCAGCCGCAGTTCTGCCTTTCACACCGCGCAAAATCCCGGCGCGGCCAACCGTCTCCAACCCTTCGACCGGCGCGACGGGGCGGGTGAAGGGGCTTTGAATGAAGCCTCGCGACATACCGTATTCTAGTGCCTTCAAGGTGTGTTCAATGACTGCCCTTTTCGGTGCTGGCTCGCATGGCGTACCATCACGAGGACAAATGCCATCCTCGTCAGCGCAGTCACGGCAGTGACCGCCATAACGCATGACGTAATCAATCGTCTGCATCGCTGCCTCCATTCGGGCGGGGGGCTTTCATTTGTGCGTGTAGCGATCTGATTGTCGTGCACTGTTCGCCGGGTACGCAATGGCCACCTGTGACCCCGCATCCGAGGCCAGCCATTGACCAATCTGTGGGTCTGGGGTTGACGGAATATTGAACTTCACAAACCGTCTCAAAACTTGGGTGATTTGGGTTTCTCATTTTGAGGCTCCTGGAGCTTCCCGATATTCCAGAATGTCCGGCTTCTCACCGCCGTTAAAAAGCCAGTTGTATTCCGCCGCTTCGTAATCGGCGTGGTGCTTCCACTGGTGTTTACGGATAGACAATTCCCGGCCGCCAGACTTGATCATGACAAAATAGTCAGTGCCGGAAGAAGTTTTCATTTCACCAACATAAGCCTTGCACCCATCCGCAACCATTTTACCGGCGTCGGCAATATGGTCCGCTATAGGCTGAGACGACAGGGCGCGGAGAGCCTCGTAAACCTCAAATGCGCCCTGCTGATAGATTGAGCTTGTGCTGTCTACAGATGCTTCGCCGTAGTAGTGACCATTCTCGGAAACATCGAAGGCAATCTTCGCCGCTTCCTCCAAAGCCTGCGCACGCGGGGATGGTTCCGAAACCGGAGCGGCATAGACAGGGCTGATTTTTTGCCAGCGAGGGTTGTTCTTTTCAAATCCCCACTCGACTTGCTGCACCTCAACAACCTGTGTCAGCCCGGTTTCTTCATGCTGAAACAAATAGCCGATAGGTTCTTCAGCGAGGGATGGTTTATTGCGCAGCCTGTCTAATTCTTCACGATCTTCAGCCCATGCTTTCCATCCGCTGAGCATTTCAGCACGAAGGTTCTCGGCTGTTGCCGGTCTAATATCTTGGATGAAGCGGTACGCGACGAACAGCAGCTTCGGAAGATGCTGACGCAGCAGAACCAGTCAAGCGTTGCGAACTATCTGACATACGGCGACGAAAAAGCCGAGCAGGCCATGAAGGGTGTTCTGGCCTCCCGCGATCCGGCAGCATCGATCGATGAGCTGATTACGTTTGTCGGCGATGCGCCCAAAGCGGTAGAAGGCGCGCGAAAGGTCTTTTGGGATATCATGCAGGGTAAGAGCCGTGCAGGAGGCCGAACGACCGCGGACATCAATGGCGCGCAGCCCTGGTCGCCTCAAGCGCTGTCTGACTTCCTCGATAATCCGACCAATGCTGCTGTGGCAGAACGCCTGTACCGCGAAAATCCAGAGCATCTGACACGCATTCGGGAAATTTCCGACGCGTTGAAAGGCGTTGATACCCGCAACGCAGCCAAAGCGCCAAATTCGTCCGGTACGGCGCAGGGCATGTCCAGTCAGTTGCTCACGCCAGAAGCGCTCCAGAGCCGCGCCTACGCGTACATGAGCGGTCGTATCAGCGGTACGTTCCTTGTGACTTCTATCGCGTCGGTGCTTGTTCGTCGGGGCGTCCGTAAGGCGCAGGAGCAAGGCTATCAACGTATGATGGACGACATTCTGACGAACGCTGACACTGCGGCCTTGATGATGAAAGCCAATAACCCGGCAAATCGTCAGGCGCTGGCGAAAAAGGCTAAGGGTTGGTACGGCGCAGAGGCCAGCTCGATCCTGAACGCCTTGAGCGCTGATGACAGCGACGAGGATAACGACGCGGTTATGCGGGAGGATAAATAATGGCCGATTTCAGCCGCTACACTAGTTCGCTCCACCCGAACATTCGTGACGTTGCGTCGGCCTTCCTTGCGGAAGCATACGCTGCCGGACTAGACCCGCGCGTCCAGGAAGGCTACCGCTCAATTGATCGCCAGAACCAGCTTTATGCACAAGGCCGAACAGCACCGGGCGCTATCGTCACGAAAGCCCGTGGCGGCCAGTCCAACCATAACTACGGTGTGGCCTTTGACGTTGTGCCTGGCGCATTGCTCGGCACTAAGAACTGGTCACCGGAAGACGCGCGGTGGTCGCAGCTCGGCCAGCTTGGGGCGAAGCACGGTTTGGAGTGGGGCGGTAACTGGAAGTTTGTCGATAAGCCGCACTTCCAGATGCAAGGGGCTAACTGGCGCAAGCTGCAGAACGATCCAGCGTTTGCAAAGTACAATCCTAGCGGATCGGCCCCGACCGCACCGGCCACGCCGGCAGGCGCACCGGGCGGTTTGGCCGATATGATGGTCGCGCAGCAAATGCCCGCAGCGTCTGCCGTCATGCCAGGTGGCGCGGCAGGATCGCTTACTCCAGGCGCTCCGGCTGCCGATCCTTCATCGATGTTACTAGGGGATATCGCTTCGATGTTTGTGCAAAACCAGCAGCAACGTCAGGAGCAACGCAAGGAAGAACAGGCCGCCGAACAGATCCGGCGTCAGGCCCTGTTCGGCAGTATCGGGAGTATGTTCGGCTAAAATGGGTGCGCGCGATGTGCGCCCCATATGACGCCCCATAGGGTGTATGTTGGGCAGTAGGCCATCTGTAGGTCAGGCCGAATTATACAATGATTACCGTGGGTTCGAATGGTGGGCGTAACAGGGATTGAACCTGTGACCCCTACAATGTCAATGTAGTGCTCTCCCGCTGAGCTATACGCCCATTCGATGTGGCGCATACACCATATCGCGTTGCGCCCGTCAATGCCCTTTTTTAAAGTTTATTCGTCTTTGCTGTTGAATAGCTTATCGAGTACCGGGAAAGCTGCTGGTCGCCTTACGCGGCGATCAGCATTTTTTCGATTTCATTCACCAAATCACGCAGGTGGAATGGCTTCGAAAGCACTTTTGCATCGCGCGGCGCGTCCGAATCGGGGTTCAGCGCGACAGCTGCAAAGCCGGTAATGAACATGATCTTGAGGTCTGGATCGATCTCGGTCGCACGACGCGCCAGCTCGATGCCATCCATCTCCGGCATGACAATATCGGTCAGCAGCAGCGAAAAAGGTTCTTCGCGCAGCCTTTCATAGGCGCTGGCGCCATTGTCGAAATGGGTGACGTGATAGCCCGCTTTTTCCAGTGCTTTCACGAGGAAGCGACGCATATCGTTGTCGTCTTCAGCTAGCAGAATTCTTTTCATTGGTCCGTCCGAATTTCATGTCGTTCGTTCGCGCATTTCGGCACAGGTAACGACTCAGCTCTCGCACTAGAAAACGCGTTTTTGGTAAATATGAAATGAATGCTCTCGCAAATGTTAATTGTTATGGCCACTGTTTGGCAACAAGCTGTTATGTGTTACAGCTTTTCACAGTTTTGCGGGCTGGTCCATAGAGGGAGTGGCGGGCTCTGCAATTTCGGATATTGTGTCTGGCCGGACTGACATAAGACCCTGCTTTTAAAGCAGAACTACCATATGGCCGGTTAAAAAAAGACAGTCGAGACGGGTTGAAGTATGAGTCTGGAACGTGATTTTCATCTGATGCCCCCTTACGAGGTCTGCGCGCCTGCGCAGCAGCGAATTCCCTTCGTTTTTAATTCACCTCATAGCGGACGCGCCTATCCAAAATCGTTTCTTGAAGAATCACGGCTCGACTCACTGGCTATCCGATACTCGGAAGATTGCTATGTTGACGAGCTTTTTGCAGACGCGCCGCGTCTAGGCGCACCTTTGCTCAAAGCGCATTTTCCACGCGCTTTTCTCGATGTGAATCGCGAGCCTTTTGAACTTGATCCACGTATGTTCGTGGAGCCGCTGCCACCTTTCGTAAATAGCCAGTCTGCACGCGTGGCGGGCGGTCTGGGGACCATTCCGAGGCTGGTTGGCGAAGGTCAGCTTATTTATTCGGGGCGCATATCGCTGCAGGAAGCATTCTATCGGATCGAAGACCTTTATAAGCCATATCACAATACGCTCGACGCTCTGTTGCAGACGACCCATGATCGTTTTGGCTATTCCGTTCTTATCGATTGCCATTCCATGCCGGGTGGCACACGATCGGGCGATATTGGTGGTCGGCCTGATTTCATCATTGGCGATCGTTTTGGCCGCTCTTGCAGTGAACAGTTGACGCAAGCGGCTATCGAGCTGCTTCAGGGGCTCGGCTATACGGTTGCGCACAATAAGCCATATGCAGGCGGCTTCATCACCGAGCACTATGGCAGGCCTGCAACAGCTTGCTATGCCTTGCAGATCGAGATCAATCGCAGTCTCTATATGAATGAACAGAGCTTGCAGAAGCTGGCTGGCTTCAATGCGCTTTGTGCGGACCTTTATCAGTTCCTGAGCGATCTGACGTCGCTGCCAGACGAGCTTCTGGTCGTGCCGCCGCTTGCGGCTGAATAGCCGCCTCGCACTTTTCATCTTCAGCTAAATGCGAAAATCTATAATCAACTAAAGATAAAAAGAGCCGCGCTCCAATGAAGAAAGCGCGGCCAAAGACTAGGGAGGAAATGCCCCGAAAGGCATCGACAGGATAGCCTGTCTGACCTTTAAGCTACGCTGCAAAGCCTTATGCGTCAAGGAATTACGCATAATTTTTGAGCTAAAAAAAGGCAGCTCAAATTATGGGCAATATTAGTACAGGTTGCATATGAATGCATCATCTTATGGAAACGGGAGATTGGGATTGCTGATCGATAGGGCATTTTTTTCCGAAGTCGCTTCGGTGGCTGCAGCTGAAACCTTGCCGCGATTCCGCCAGTTCACGGCGATCGACAATAAATACACCTCTGGCTTTGATCCGGTGACGGAAGCTGATCGCGCAGCGGAGCGGGCGATTCGTGCTGTGATTGGACGCGAGTTTCCCGACCACGGCATTCTTGGCGAAGAATATGGCCCGGAAAACATCGATCGCAGTCATGTATGGGTCATCGACCCGGTTGACGGCACGCGTGCCTTCATATCCGGCCTGCCGGTGTGGGGAACACTTGTTGGCCTCACAGTCGATGGTGATGCCAAGGCAGGGATGATGTCGCAACCTTTCACGGGGGAGCTGTTCTACAGCGACGGTGACGGTTCCTATCTGGTGCGCGATGGTGGAGAGCAACGTCGACTGACAGCGCGTTCTCAGGCCAAGCTTGAAGACGCAACGATGTTCACGACAACACCGGCACTCTTCAAGGGTGATCTGCGCAAAGGTTTTGATCGGCTGGAAAGCTCGGTGCGTCTGTCGCGTTATGGTGTCGATTGCTACGCTTTCGCGATGCTTGCAGGTGGCTTTGCCGATATTGTGGTAGAAGCAGGCCTCCAGCCCTATGACATCGTGGCACTGATCCCGATCATCGAGCAGGCAGGTGGTATTGTTACGCAGCGCGATGGTGGTCCGGCGGAAAAGGGTGGCGATATTGTCGCTGCCGCATCTCCCGCCTTGCATCAGGCAGCGCTTGAACTCATTAACGGGTAATTACATCTGATCGGGACTTGCAGGTTCTGTGGTTTCTGGTGGTCTTTCAATTTCCGAGGTTCCGGGAATGAAAGCATCAAAGGCCGCCAGAACTTGCTCCCGATAGAAATCGGCTTCCTGCAACAATTCATGGCGTGCGCCATCAACGACGACGAGCGAGATATTGCGTGTGCTTGCAGCAAAGCGCTCGATTGCCGGTGTGGAAACGACCTGATCGGCACCCGCTGCGATTATCAATACTGGGATGGCCGGTCCTTGATAAAAATCCGGTCGGCTGATGAACGACGCGGTTTCGAGTGCACCGGCAAGCCAACGCACCGTGGGACCACCAAGCGCCAGATCAGGATTGTTACGAACAACTTCCATGTTGCGCGTGAAGCGCGCGGGATCGCTGGTCAATGGATTGTTTGCAAATGGCCGGTCAATCATCTTGCGCCCAGCCGCAGCATAGAGCCTGCCGAAGCCGAACCAGCGCAGGCCAGTCGTGATGCGGCGCATCTTGTCATCGCTGGACTTTGATCCCCCAAGCCCCATCAATGGTGCACAAAGCACCATACGAGTAATTCGCGAAGCAAGCTTCTGTATTGACGAATAGGCAATCAATGCCCCCGCAGAATGCGCAAATACATAAAATGGCGGGGGGCAATCGGGCAAGACGACATCTGTCAGAAACTGGTCGAGATCATTGGTATAATCGCTAAAACGACCCACATAGCCGCGCAAACGATCCTTAAGCAGTCTGTGCGACCCACCTTGTCCGCGCCAATCAAGTGTGGCGACGGTGAAGCCACGATTTGAAAGGTCTGACATGGTCTCGAAATATTTCTCGATGAACTCGTTGCGACCTTGCAGCAGTATGATCGTGCCGCGTGATGGCTTGGTTTGTGACTTGACGAGCGCATAGCGCAAGCTCTTGCCGTCCCGGGTTTCAAGCATGCCAGATTGCGTTCCGGGCGGTATGGGATTCGCATTGGTCTCAAAAAGAAAATCTGGCATTCAGGCGGTTGTCCCAGGTTAAATTTCGCACAGCAATATAATGGGGCAAAGGATGATAAAAAGTAACCGGAAGTTTGCGAGCAAACTTCCGGTTCAGGAAACAACCTGTGCAAGGGACGTTGCACAGGTTGATCTGTCCGTTCTGGCTGGAATTACCAGCCGCGACCAGCACGGCGTTCATCAATGATACGACCGCTGAAAGCATCAACCACCACGACCACACGACGACCATTCGGACGCGTAGCCTTGACGAAATAGGCGCCGCGGTCACGGCGAATATCGCCAACATCATAGCCACGTCGCTGCAGCGAACGGGCAACCTGGCGGGGACCGAGCGTGTCGCGGCGTCCATAATCGCCACCCCAGCCGGGTCCGCGACCTGGTCCACGATCATATCCACGATCTGGACCGTCCCAATCCGGACGTGGTCCACCACGTGGGGGCATAGGCGGACGATAGCCATCATCGTCGTAATATTGAACCTGAACGCGCAACCCGTTATCGGCTGCGTGGGATGTCGTCGCGATCCCTGTCGCGACGGTGGCAAGTGCGGCAAAAGCAAGAAAAGCTTTTTTCATAACCGTAATCCTTTGATGAACCCGCCTCTCAGCAGGCATAGTGGTACATCAGAGCGGCGTGCGTCCTTCCAGGCGCACAAAGGACCCTCTGACGTTTGAAACTACACATCGAACTTTCCAGAATACGCTTTCGATTTCTGGTCCGATGTGTAGCCCCAAGCACCTGAACGCTCGCCGAAGATGATGTTCATTTTGGGTTCATTGCGTGGCGAATCCCCCAGTTTGCGGCCCCCAAACGATCAGGAGTTGTTACGGTAGGTGATAAGCCGTGTAAGTATATTCTCCGGTCATATGAGCAAGGCCGACGGCGTTTTCTGCAAAGGACATCCAAATCAGTCTTGAAATGAAAAAGCAGCATTCCCAAATGAGTTTTGCGGTTGCCGATAACGGGGCCGCCGGCACCTGAGAATTCGCCAAAACGGGAATTCTGCCGCCAATATAATGCATTCTTGTCGCTCTTAAGGAGGGCTTACATATGCGTCACGTTGATTTTTCGCCGCTCTATCGTTCCACCGTTGGTTTCGACCGTCTCTTCTCCTCGATGCTTGATACGCTCGCATCTCCTGAAGGTTCGCAGTCTTCCTATCCGCCATATAATATCGAGCGGACCGGTGAGAACACCTATCGCATCACCATGGCCGTTGCAGGCTTCTCGGAAAGTGAACTCGAGATAGAAGCACACCGCAATCAGTTGACCGTCAAGGGCCAGAAGGCCGAAGACGATGCTTCGGAAGCCGGTGAAGTGCTCTATCGCGGCATTGCTTCGCGTGCTTTTGAGCGTCGCTTCCAGCTTGCAGACTTTGTTGAAGTTGCCGGTGCCAGCCTTAAAAATGGCTTGCTCCATATCGATCTCAAGCGCGAAATCCCTGAACAGATGAAGCCGCGCAAGATCGAAGTAAGTCAGGCATCGACGGCTGATGCCCAGCAGATTGAAGCGAAGACCGCCCACTAACTGCTTAGAGGCCTATAAAAAGAAAGCGGCGCATTTTGCGCCGCTTTTTTGTTAAGTGCATTCCAAAAAAGTGTGATGCGGTTTTTGGAACGGATGCTACGCGATCAGCTTGCCGAATTGGTCGACTTCTTCTTCCGTGTTGGCAAAGCTTGTCACGAAACGTGCGAAAATCTCGCCTTCGCTGATGCGATTGACTTCGGAATGTGGTGGGTTCCAGTCGTAAAAGATTGCGCCTGCATCACGCAGGCGATCATAAACGGATTGCTTCATGATCGCGAAAACCTCGTTGGCTTCCGGCTTCCATGCCAGTCGCATCTGGCTCGATGCATCAATATGTCGGGCAAGGCGCGCAGAAAGCGCATTGGAATGCTTCGCCAGTTCAATCCACAGACCATCTGTGAGATAGGCATCGAACTGGGCCGCAATAAAACGTGTTTTCGAGAAAAGCTGTGCGGCACGCTTGCGAATGAAAGGCAAATCCTTAGCGCGGGCAGGGTCCATAAATACGAGCGCTTCTGCACACCAACAGCCGTTCTTGGTGCCGCCAAAGGAAACGATATCGACGCCCTGCTTCCAGGTCATTTCTGCAGGTGTCATGTCCAGTGATACAAGTGCGTTTGCAAAGCGCGCACCGTCCATATGCAGCGGCAGACCCGCACCACGACAGATTTCGGAAATCGTGGAAATATGCTCCGGCTGATAAAGCGTGCCAACTTCCGTTGCCTGTGTGATGCTGACAGCCATCGGCTGACCGGCATGAACGAAAGCAGGATTGAAGCGCTTGAGTTCGCGCTTGAGCAATTCAGGATCGATACGACCCATTGCGCCGTCAATCGGGTGCAAACGGGCGCCGCCGGTGAAATATTCTGGCGCGCCGCATTCGTCTTCGATCACATGCGCTTCGCGATGCACGAGTGAAACGCCGCCCGGACGATTGACGCTGGCAAGCGCCAGCGAGTTGGCTGCTGTGCCTGTGCCAACGAAGAAGACCGCGACTTCTCGCTCGAACAGCTCGTTGAAACGCTGCTCTACACGCTTGTCGATTTCGCTGGCACCATAGGCGGCTGCAAAGCCGTTGGCGTGAAGTGCAAGACTTTCAGCGATTTTCGGGTGGGCGCCTGCCCAGTTGTCTGAAGCAAAATGCACGTTGTTCTCCGCTGGCAGTGGGACCTTATAGGAGAGGTCTATAACCGGACTCGGTTACAGGTGTAAGGCCTGCGGATGGTAAAAAGAGCGAAGCCAATGTCACTTTTTGGAGCATTCGACGCCCGTGTTTGGCCGCGCCAAACTGACGCAACAAGCTGCTAACGCAATTAAATAACGGTAATATGAATATCTGCGACACTTTGTTTCGCAATAGGCTCGAAAAAATCATGTTTCCATCTTGTGAGCGAATTTGAATTCTGTCATACGTTATTAGGACAGCATTGCTGACTAATTCATCATTGCTGTCCAATTCATCACTGCGATTGATTGGGTTTCTGGTCAGAACTTCCACCAGTTGCAGAAAGAGAGTGTCGTGCGGATCGGGACAACCCGGCAATAGGCGGCATTCAATTGAGGCAGGGGAGTTTGGTGCGCCATATGGCGGGCTGAGGTCGCTTGTCCGAGCCTGAAAGACTAAGGCGCCAAAGCAATATTCCTCTCGATGGTTCAGCCATCGGCCCCGGAACGTCGTCCAACGCCTTTTCGAGAAGGCTTTCCATACACAGAACTCAAAGCGCATCCCGAAAAGTGCGAAGCGGTTTTCGGATGAGATGCGCGACTAAAACAGTTCGGAACGAATAGCCGTTCCGGTTCATTATCGTATCGCGCATGGTTGCGCGCTCACAGGAGGGAATGACGATGCCGCATTTGACGCCATCTGTATCGCATGTGGATTTACACAACGGTCAGAACGGAACGGTCAAAGCTGCGACCAATTCCACCAACGCAACCCGAAAAACGGCGCGAACTTCGGCGGGCACGCCGCCCGCCCAAGGCCTTTATAACCCGCGTAATGAACATGACGCCTGTGGCGTCGGCTTCATCGCGCATATGAAAGGCCAGAAGTCTCATCAGATTGTTGAAAACGGTCTCAAGATGCTTGAAAACCTCACCCATCGTGGTGCGGTTGGCGCCGACCCTTTGATGGGCGACGGTGCGGGTATGCTTGTCCAGATTCCGGATCGTTTCTTCCGCGAAGAAATGGCGCGTCAGGGCATCGACCTGCCGCAGCCGGGCCATTATGCCGTCGGTTATATCTTCATGCCGCGCGATGCTGAACTTCGCTCGCATATCGAAGAGATCGTCAAGGAAGTCATCACCGCTGAAGGCCAGACCTTTATCGGTTTCCGTCAGGTGCCGGTCGATAACTCTTCGCTGTCAAAGGCACCCGATATTGCCGCGACCGAGCCATTCCACGTTCAGGTTTTCATCGGACGCAGCCCAACGATTGAATCCGATGATGATTTTGAGCGTCGCCTGTTCGTGCTGCGCAAGGTCATTTCCAACCGCATCTATCAGGAAAACGATGGCGACGATAAAGGTTTCTATATCGTTTCCATGTCGGCGCGCACGGTTGTCTATAAGGGCATGTTCTTGGCCTATCAGGTCGGCAGCTATTATAACGATCTGAAGGATCCGCGCTTTGAAAGCGCTGTGGCGCTGGTTCACCAGCGCTTCTCGACCAACACCTTCCCCTCGTGGCGTCTGGCGCATCCATATCGCATGGTTGCGCATAACGGTGAAATCAACACGCTGCGCGGTAACGTCAACTGGATGGCTGCACGGCAGGCATCGGTAGACTCGGAATTGTTCGGCAACGACATTTCCAAGCTCTGGCCTATTTCTTACGAAGGCCAGTCGGATACGGCTTGCTTCGACAATGCGCTCGAATTCCTGCATCAGGGTGGCTATAGCCTTGCGCATGCTATGATGATGCTGATCCCGGAAGCATGGTCGGGCAACAAGCTCATGTCAGATGAACGCCGTGCGTTCTACGAATATCATGCAGCGCTCATGGAGCCGTGGGATGGTCCTGCCGCTGTCGCCTTTACCGATGGCCGCCAGATTGGCGCTACGCTTGATCGCAATGGTCTGCGTCCCGCCCGTTATCTTGTGACGGATGATGATTTTGTCATTCTGGCTTCCGAAGCAGGTGTTCTGCCAGTCGACGAAAAGAAGGTCGTCAAGAAGTGGCGTCTGCAGCCGGGCCGCATGCTGCTTATCGATATGGAAGAAGGCCGCATTGTCTCGGACGAGGAAATCAAGTCCCAGATCGCGCAGAAGCATCCTTACAAGCAGTGGCTGGCTAACACACAGCTCATTCTGGAAGATCTGAACCCGGTCGAGCCGCGCGCTCTGCGCAAGGATGTGAGCCTGCTTGATCGTCAGCAGTCATTCGGTTACAGCCAGGAAGACACCAAGCTTCTGATGTCCCCCATGGCTACTACCGGTCAGGAAGCCATCGGTTCGATGGGCACGGATACGCCGATTTCGGCGATGTCCGATAAGTCAAAGCTGCTTTACACCTATTTCAAGCAGAACTTTGCACAGGTCACGAACCCACCGATTGATCCGATCCGCGAAGAGCTTGTGATGAGCCTTGTCTCGTTCATCGGTCCGCGCCCGAACATCTTCGATCTGGTTGGCACCTCGCGCCGCAAGCGTCTGGAAGTGCGTCAGCCAATCCTGACCAATGGCGATCTCGAGAAAATCCGCTCCATCGGTCATACGGAAGATCGCTTCGATACCAAGACGCTCGACATCACCTATAACACAGGTGAAGGTGCTGCCGGTATGCATGGTGCGATTGAGCGCCTTTGCGACCGCGCAGAAGCTGCCGTGCATGGCGGCTATAACATTGTTATCCTGTCGGATCGTCAGGTTGGTCCAGATCGCATTCCGATCCCGGCTCTGCTGGCAACGGCTGCCGTCCACCATCACCTCATCCGCAAGGGGCTGCGTACATCGGTTGGTCTGGTTGTTGAATCAGGTGAACCACGCGAAGTGCATCACTTTGCTTGTCTCGCAGGCTATGGTGCGGAAGCGATCAACCCTTATCTCGCTTTCGACACCCTGCTCGACATGCATCGCCGCCGCGAGTTCCCGCCGGAAGTCGATGAATATGAAGTGGTCAAACGCTACATCAAGTCGATCGGCAAGGGCATTCTCAAGGTCATGTCCAAGATGGGCATTTCGACCTACCAGTCCTATTGCGGCGCGCAGATTTTTGATGCTGTCGGCTTGCAGACACGCTTTGTCGATCAGTTCTTCTTCGGCACGGCAACGAGTATCGAAGGCGTTGGTCTGGAAGAAATCGCGGAAGAAACCGTTCGTCGTCATACCGACGCGTTTGGCAATGATCCCGTTCTGCTGACAGCACTCGAAGTGGGTGGCGAATATGCCTACCGTATGCGCGGTGAAGCGCATCTGTGGTCGCCCGATGCGGTTGCAAAGCTACAGCATGCCGTTCGCACGTCAAACCCGGAAACGTTCACCGAATATACTTCCATGCTCGACTCCAAGTCGGCACAGGCAAAGACCATTCGTGGCCTGTTCGATATTCGCTTTGCAAAGGGTCGTGGCAAAGAGCCAGTGTCCATTGACGAGGTTGAATCGGCGGTCGATATCGTCAAGCGGTTCTCGACCGGTGCCATGTCTTTCGGTTCCATCTCGCGCGAAGCACACACTACGCTTGCGCGTGCCATGAACAGCATTGGCGGCAAGTCGAACACGGGTGAAGGCGGCGAGGAGCCGGATCGGTTCTATCCGTTGCCGGATGGTACGCCAAACCCTGAACGCTCTGCGATCAAGCAGGTAGCATCGGGCCGTTTCGGTGTGACGGCAGAATATCTCGTTAATTCCGACATGATCCAGATCAAGGTTGCGCAGGGTGCAAAGCCCGGTGAAGGTGGTCAGCTGCCGGGCCATAAGGTCGATGCGACGATTGCAAAGACGCGTCACTCGACACCTGGCGTTGGTCTTATTTCACCTCCTCCACACCACGACATCTATTCGATCGAAGATCTGGCGCAGCTCATCTACGATCTGAAGAACGTCAATCCGGTTGCCGATATTTCGGTCAAGTTGGTGTCGGAAGTGGGCGTTGGTACCGTTGCCGCCGGTGTTGCTAAGGCGCGCGCCGACCACATCACCGTTTCGGGTTATGATGGCGGTACGGGTGCGTCTCCGCTGACCTCGCTCAAGCATGCCGGTTCGCCATGGGAAATCGGCCTTGCCGAAACCCACCAGACACTGGTGCTCAACGGCCTTCGTTCGCGCATCGCGCTTCAGGTCGATGGCGGTCTTCGTACGGGTCGCGACGTGATCATCGGTGCGCTGCTTGGTGCCGACGAGTTCGGTTTCTCGACTGCTCCGCTGATTGCAGCCGGCTGCATCATGATGCGCAAGTGCCATCTCAACACTTGCCCTGTCGGCGTTGCCACACAAGACCCTGTTCTGCGCAAGCGCTTCAAGGGTACACCAGAGCATGTGATCAACTTCTTCTTCTATCTGGCGGAAGAAGTGCGCGCATTGCTGGCTGAAATGGGCTTTACCAAGCTTGAACAGATTATCGGTGAAACCGATCTTCTGGAAAAGCAGGACATGATCGATCATTGGAAGGCCAAGGGTCTCGACTTCAGCCGAATCTTCTACAAGCCGGAAGCCGAGAAGCACGAAATCTACTGGACCGAACGTCAGCATCATCCGATTGACGACGTTCTCGATCGCACGCTGATTGCTCAGGCCATGCCTGCGCTGGAAGACAAGACACCGGTCAAGATCGACGTCGACATTAAGAACGTCGATCGTTCGGCAGGTGCAATGCTTTCGGGCGAGGTGGCCAAGCGTTTCCGTCACAAGGGTTTGCCGGAAGATACGATTGCCGTTACCCTGCGCGGCACGGCTGGTCAGTCCTTCGGTGCATTCCTTGCCCGCGGTATTTCGTTCGAGCTGATCGGTGATGGTAACGACTATGTCGGTAAGGGCCTTTCGGGTGGCCGCATTGTCATACGTCCGCCAGAAGATACGCGTATTGTAGCCGAAGACTCGATCATTGCAGGCAATACCGTGCTTTACGGCGCGCTGGAAGGCGAGTGCTATTTCCGCGGTGTGGCAGGCGAGCGTTTCGCAGTGCGTAACTCCGGTGCCGTTACGGTTGTCGAAGGCGTGGGCGACCACGGATGCGAATATATGACCGGTGGTGTCGTCGTGGTTATCGGCCAGACAGGTCGCAACTTCGCAGCAGGCATGTCGGGCGGCGTTGCCTATGTGCTTGATGAAGTTGGTGACTTTGCGCAGCGCTGCAATATGGCGATGGTCGAGCTGGAGCCGGTGCCGGAAGAGGATGATATCCTCGAAAAGCTGCACCATCACGGCGGCGACCTGATGCACAAGGGCCGTGTGGATGTCTCGGCAAACATGACGCGCCATGACGAAGAACGTCTGGTGCAGTTGATTGCCAATCATCTGCATTACACGGGCTCCACGCGTGCCAAGGACATTCTCGATAATTGGGAGAGCTATCGCCCGAAATTCGTGAAAGTCATGCCGGTCGAATATCGCCGCGCTCTGGAAGAGATGGAGCGCATGCAGATCGGCGTTGCAGCTGAGTAATTATTATTAAAAGCGGTGCTCGTGCGCCTGAAATGGCGAATAGCCCCCTGAATCTCACGCTGTGAGAGGAGCATAAAATGGGTAAGGTAACTGGTTTTCTTGAGATCGATCGGCAGGTAGCAAAGTACCAGCCAGCATCGGATCGTATTCGTCACTTCCGCGAATTCACTCTGCCGATGACGGATGGTGAAGTGCAGAAGCAGGCGGCGCGTTGCATGGATTGCGGCATTCCGTTTTGTCATGGTCCAACGGGCTGCCCTGTGCACAATCAGATCCCGGACTGGAACGATCTCGTCTACAACAACAATTGGGATCAGGCGATCCGCAACCTGCATCTGACCAACAACTTCCCGGAATTCACCGGCCGCGTTTGCCCGGCTCCTTGCGAGGAAGCCTGCACGCTGAACCTCGAAGATACGCCGGTTGCGATCAAGACTGTTGAACA
Organism: Ochrobactrum quorumnocens; assembly: GCF_002278035.1. Lineage (NCBI taxonomy): Bacteria > Pseudomonadati > Pseudomonadota > Alphaproteobacteria > Hyphomicrobiales > Brucellaceae > Ochrobactrum > Ochrobactrum quorumnocens. The sequence continues at coordinate 1,676,813 of NZ_CP022603.1, forward strand.
GGCACTGGGCGATAAGGCCTATGAGCTTGGCCATATCGTGCCGCAGCCAGCAGCACAGAAGACAGGCAAGTCGGTCGCGATCATTGGTTCAGGCCCTGCAGGTCTTGCTGCCGCACAGCAACTTGCACGCGCTGGTCACATGGTCGATGTCTATGAACGTGAAAGCCGCCCCGGCGGTCTGCTGCGTTATGGTATTCCTGACTTCAAGATGGAAAAACATCTGATCGACCGCCGCGTCACGCAAATGGAAGGTGAAGGCGTTCGCTTCCTTTGCGGCGTGAATATCGGCCTGGACAAGCCGTTGCGCGGCCTGCTCGATACGTATGATGCCGTGCTTTATTCGGGTGGTTCGGAAAAGCCGCGTCCTGCAGGCATTCCGGGTGCAGACCTTGAAGGCGTGCATGATGCTATGCCATATTTGGTTCAGCAGAACCGTCGCGTTGGCCGCGAGAATATTGAATCGGTCGCTTGGCACGAAGCGCCAATTCTCGCCGGTGGTAAGCATATCGTGGTTGTTGGCGGTGGTGATACGGCATCTGACTGCGTTGGCACGGCTTTCCGTCAGGGCGCTGTAAACGTTACGCAGCTGGACATTCGTCCGCAGCCGCCTGAAAGAGAAGACAAGCTCAGCGTCTGGCCTTATTGGGCCACCAAAATGCGGACTTCTTCCAGTCAGGCAGAAGGTGCAAACCGCGAATTTCAGGTCGCGACACTTGAATTCATCGGTGAAGACGGCAAGCTTACCCATGTGAAGTGCTGTCAGGTCGATGACAAGCGCAAGCCGATTGCAGGCTCTGAATTCTTCATCAAAGCTGATCTCGCATTCATCGCTATCGGCTTCTTCGGTCCGACAGAAAACAGCGTGCTCAAGGAATTGGGCGAGAAACTGGAAATCGCAACGGATCGTCGTGGCGGAACTTCAGTGAAGGCCAATGAGCGTGATTACCGCACCAATGTCGACAAGCTCTATGCAGCAGGCGACGTCCGTCGCGGCCAGTCGCTGGTTGTCTGGGCGATCCGTGAAGGCCGTCAGGCCGCGCATGCGATCGACGCAGATCTGATGGGATCGTCTGTATTGCCACGCTGATTGCAATGATTACGTGATAAAAAAGCCCGGCTCGAAGCCGGGCTTTTTTGCGTCTTAGTTTTGTTGGCGTTTCTTGCGAATTATCAGATAGACGACGCCAAGGAATACGAACCAAACAGGCGTTACTTTCAGAGCAACAGCGGTATCAGGTTCTTGTGCCAGTGCCCAAAGGATGAAGGCGAAGAAGGCAAAGACCATCACAACGGAAGCTCGACCGCCAGGTAGCTTGAAGGTCGACTTTTCATGCAGGTCAGGACGCTTGCGGCGATATTGTATGTAAGATGCCAGAATGATCGACCAGATGAAGATGAAGAGAAGCGCTGAAATCGTCGTAACGATCGTGAAAGCTTCAATGATGCTCTTGCCTGCATAAAGCAGATCAACGCCCGCAAGCAGAAAGATGCACGAGAAGAACAGCGCATTCACTGGTACTTTGCGGCTGTTAAGCTTGCCGAGCAGGCTCGGAGCCAGACGCGACGTCGCCAAACCGTAGATCATACGCGAAGTCGAATAAATGCCGGAATTGGCGCTCGAGGTTGCCGAGGTCAGCACCACGAAATTCACGACATGCGCCGCGATGCCGAGACCCGCAAGTGAGAACATTGCTACGAACGGGCTGGAGTTCGGATCAACCTGATTCCATGGAATGACCGTGATGATGACGAACAATGCGCCAACATAGAAAAGCACAACACGGATCGGGATCGAGTTGATCGCCTTTGGCAGATTGCGCATCGGATTTTCGGTTTCAGCGGCAGCTGTGCCGACCAGCTCAATACCGACGAATGCGAAAACAGCTATCTGGAAACCTGCCACAAAACCGAAGAAGCCGTTGGGGAAGAACCCGCCATGTGCCCATAGATGTTCAACTGATGACTTGGTACCATTTGGCAGCATGAAGCTGGTCGAAAGCATGTAAACGCCTGCGATGATCAGGGCGACGATGGCGATGATCTTGATGAGCGCGAACCAGAATTCAATTTCACCGAAATTGCGCACATTTGGCAGGTTCAGCAGCAGTAGCACTCCAATCAGGCCGAGTGCGGGAACCCAAAGTGCCAATTCCGGATACCAGAAGGAAACATAGCCTGAAACGGCCACCACATCGGCGATGCCGGTCACAATCCAGCAGAGCCAGTATGTCCAGCCGGTGAAGAATTGCGCCCAAGGGCCGAGATAATCGCCTGCGAAATCGGCAAAGGAGCGATATTCGAGATTGGACAGAAGGATTTCACCCAACGCGCGCATCACGAAAAACAGCATGAAGCCGATGATCGCATAGACCAGCAGAATGGATGGTCCGGCGAGCGAGATGGTCTTGCCTGAGCCCATGAAAAGGCCGGTACCGATAGCGCCGCCAATGGCGATCAGCTGGAGGTGTCGATTGGACAGATTGCGTGCAAGATGGGGTTCCTCCTCCCGGTTGTTCTCAACGGGAGGCTTCGATGCAATATTCATTCAGATGCCTCTTATGCAATGCAGCGACGCGCTTGGAGCAATTCCAGTTAAGACTGAATCTTTGGAACCGCGTCTCATTATTTATTTTTACGCATTATCCAACGCACAACCGCTTCGCACTTTTGCTGGAAACGCTTTACGGCCAGATTGGACTGCGCGACCTTCTGATAGACGAGGAGATTTGAAATGTGAACCTCGAGAAATATAGCATTTAGGCTGAGAAATACCGCATATTTCACGGAATTTTCTGTCAAGGCCTGAGAACTTGGTCGCGAATAATCTAATTATTCAGGGGTTTACGCTTTTTTGTGGCCAGGAAAAATCATCAGCGCGACCAGGGGCAGTTTTGTGCTCGCTGAACGGCTTTTTATCGTTCTTCTTGCGAGAACCCAGCGCCCCACCCAACAAAACACCGCTATTGTCTCGATCAATGTCACGCAGACTCACCGGCGCAATGCGGTCTACAGGCTTTGAAGGATCCTGTGTTCCTGCTGCCGGAAGCAATTGTTCGCTATCCTTACTGCCGCCGAACAAAGCTTTCAAAGGCTTCTCTGCGTAGAAGGCAAGCTTGCGTTTGCCAGCAGATGTGGTGTTGATACCGTCATTGCCGCGCAAACGCGCGGTCTGGCCGTTGATATCAAACCCGGTTTGGCTGAAATTACCTTCCTCATCGACAAAGCCATCCCAAACATCGATAAATTTGGCGCCAGCCTTTTCGGATGTGGTGCGGTAGATTTCATTAAGCGCCAGCATATCCTGCGACATGCCGCGAGGACGGAATGGTGGCTGTCCAACCCAGATCAACGGATAGTTCTTATCCGTGATTTCCATCATGAATTTGGAGACGCGACTTTGATATTCTGCAGCCCATTCTGGCGAACGAGCGGCCAAACTCCGCCCTTTGACGGTAATCGCTTGGCGGTCGTTTGACCCAATCATCACGACCACGGCTGCAGGCTTTTCCTCTTCGAGAATTTTACCGATACTTGCAGGCCAGTCAAAATGGTCATCGCGCACAAAGCCAGATGAACCATTGATGCGGCTCACGATCCGTATGTCGGCGCTGGACGCAAAGGCGATGTCCAGCCCTTCCGCGAGGCCATTGCCAATGAAGTCGCCGACAATCAGAACCTTTTTGGCATCGGGATTCTTCTCAACGAAATTCACTTCTGGCGTCGGAGCGGGAGCATTCGCAGATCGCGCAGCCGGAGTGGCAGGCTTGGGCGCACGTTTGGGCTTTGCGGGGCGCACGCGTTGTGGACGTGGCTGTTTATATTGGCGTTGAGGCTGGACTTGCTTTGGTCCGAACAGAAGATCAAAAATGGTGCGGGGCCGTTCTTGTGCCCATGCGGAAGACAAGGCGGTCAGTATCATTGCGAAGGCAACGAGCGCCGTCATTACAACGCTGCCTGCTGAGATTTTGAACTGCCTTGCCTGCATTGGTTTCACCTTCCTGCGTTGAGGATTGTAACGCCCTTCGCCAAAAACAAAAAGGAGCGTACATCCAATGTACGCTCCTTTGCTTTAAAGCGGCTTTTAACGGCGGCGGAGAACCGAAAGCACTTCCGCGCTCGGATGTCCGTCTGGCTGCAGGCCATTTCGCTGCTGGAAAGCTTCAATGGCTTTGCGTGATGTCGAGCCAATCTTGCCGTCGATCTTGCCATCGTAATAGCCGAGCGCTTTGAGATGCGTCTGCAGTTCTTCGCGCTCATTCATCGTGATAGGCGTGAAAGGACGGTTCCAGTCCTGACGCAGACCCTGATAACCACCGATACGATCTGCAAGCAGTCCAACAGCAAGAGCATATTTATCGGCATTGTTATAGCGCTTGATGACCGAGAAGTTCTTGGCCATCAGGAAAGCTGGTCCCTGACGTCCGTCGAGGACTTTCAGTGTAACTTTCTCATTGGCATCCGGGAAAGGACGGCCATTGGCACGAACGACACCCAGTCTCTGCCATTCGGCGGCTGAAAGCGAGCCGGATGGGAACTTGCGACCGGCAGGAAGCACAACTTCATAGCCCCAGGTGCGGCCCGGCTGCCAACCATTGCGATGCAGAAGATTTGCGGCAGTACCAAGCGCATCGGGGACCGAATTCCAGATATCGCGCTTGCCGTTACCGTCCATGTCGACTGCATAGGCCTGATAGCTCGTCGGGATGAACTGGGTATGTCCCATCGCACCCGCCCACGAACCGGTCAGGTGTCCACGGTCAATATCGCCGGTCTGGAGAATTTTCATCGCGGCAATGAGCTGTGATCGGCCAAACTTGGCACGACGCTGATCGGCATAGGCCAGTGTGGCGAGCGAACGGATCGTGTCCATCATGACATCGTCACGCTTGAGGATCTCGCCGTAATTGCTTTCCATCGACCAGATGGCCAGCAGGATATTGCGGTCTACAGAGAAGCGCTGTTCGATGCGCTGGAGCCATGGACCCCATTTTTTAGCCATGCTTTGGCCGACGGCCACGGAATGCTCATTCACGCGATTGTCGATATAGTTCCAGACGGGCTCGTTGAACTCTGGCTGAAAGCGCGCCTTGCGCAGCACTTCAGGATCTGGCGAATCGACGCCCCTGAATGCGCGATCGAACGTCGATGGTGATACGCCATTCTGGATAGCTGTGGTGCGGAAACTGGAGACCCATTTTCGGAAATTAGCATCAGCAAAAGCGCTGCCTGTCGTCAGGCCGGACACGAGCATTGCCACCGCAACGGTCGCTGTAATCTTGGCGCGCATTCCTCGTCCCAGAGTGAATGGAAATCGCAGCATTCTGTGTTTCCCTTCTGCAATCATGTTTCTGCCGTGTCGAACGGCGAGTTGCCTGTCATGCCGGGCCTGCTTCAATCAGATTGCATCAAGTTGTTAATACTATCTAGTGTTGAATTTGGGGCCGACCCTTTTCAGCTTCACATTAGAGGCTTCAGGTTAGCATTTGGTTTACCATGCCGAAATCGTCGAAAAAAATGCAGAAAGTTTTGCGGAATTTTTGAATCAAGTAAGATTAAGGTAAGGTCATCGAATGTGATGAGGGAAAAGGCGGAACTTCGTCATTCCTTAATGAAAACGCCCTATTTGAAATGCAATGGTTTCAATGCTTTGATAGCACAACCGCGTTAGTGAAAAAATCGAGGAGACGAATGAGTTCGATCCGCAAAATCCGTAAGGCAGTTTTCCCCGTCGCCGGTCTTGGGACCCGCTTTCTTCCAGCGACCAAGTCCATCCCCAAGGAAATGCTCACCGTTGTCGACAAGCCTGTCATCCAATATGTGGTGGACGAGGCGCGCGAAGCGGGTATCGAACATCTGATTTTCGTCACCGGACGCAACAAGGCTGTCATCGAGGATTATTTCGATGCACAGGTCGAGCTCTATTCGACCCTGGCTGAACGCGGCAAGACGGCGGAGCTTGCACATCTGCAGGAATTGCAGCCGCAGCCAGGCACCACCAGCTTTACCCGTCAGCAGGTTCCACTCGGTCTTGGTCATGCTGTCTGGTGTGCGCGTGAACTGGTTGGTGATGAACCCTTCGCTCTGCTTTTGCCAGATATGGTGATGCAGTCGAAGAAGGGTTGCCTTAAGGAAATGGTCGAGCTTTATGAGCAGACCGGAGGCAATGTCATTGCCGTGCAGGAATGCGATCCCGAGGAAGCTCATAAATACGGCATCGTCGGCAAGGGCAGTGCGATCGGCAACGGCTTTGAAATCAACCAGATGGTTGAAAAGCCTGCCAAAGGCACTGCACCTTCCAATCTTTACATCAATGGCCGCTATATTCTTCAACCGGAAATCTTTGAACTGCTGAGCAAGCAGGAAAAGGGTGCAGGCAATGAAATCCAGCTGACCGATGCAATGCTGAAGCTTGCCGATGCGCAGAAGTTCTTTGGCTTCGATTATCATGGCCGCACATTCGACTGCGGTTCAAAGTCCGGCTTCATTGAAGCCAATGTGGCTTTTGCCCTGTGGCGCAAAGATATTCGCCCAACGGTCGAGGTGTCGATTGCCGATCTTTTGAAGACGATCAAGCCAGAATAGGCTGAGCCGTTATTCATAACTCAATGAACCCCGCTTTCAGAAATGAAGGCGGGGTTTTTTGTTCAATATAGACGGCAGCTCCTTTGGCATGAAATTCGCTTCCTTAAAACGACAAGGCGAGAGCAACATCGGGACGTGAATGACAATAGCTAATGATCATCTGAAAGCGCTTTCGACGCAGCGCGTTAATGGGCTGGGGCAATTGTCGCTTCAGTTCAAGGATGGCCGTACGCGGATTGCAAAGCTTTATCAGGAGGGGGCAGCCAAGATTCGCATGCCGCGAACGGCGGCTGATCCGCTCGAGGCAATCCTCATCAATACGTCCGGTGGGCTGACCGGGGGAGACCGCCTGAGATGGGATGTGGAACTGAGCGAAAACGCATCTGCTGTCGTCACCACACAAGCTTGCGAACGGATCTATCGTTCAGGCGGCGGTGAGGCTCGCATTGCAACAAGTCTCAAACTCGCAAAAGGCACGCGTCTTGCATGGCTCCCCCAGGAAACCATTCTGTTCAACCAGTCTGCAATCACGCGCAGGCTTGATATCGAGATGGAGAAAAGTGCTGAGCTTCTGGTCGTGGAAGCAAATGTGTTCGGACGTCTCGCCATGGGCGAAACGGTTGAGCGCGCCTTGTTTCATGATCGCTGGCGTGTGCGGCAGGAAGGGCGATTGGTTCATGCAGAAGAATTGCGCCTTGGGCCTGACGTTGCAGAGCAATTGCAGGCGCGCGCGGTAGCAAATCAGGCGTTGGCAATTGCCACGGTTTTGATGGTTTCGGACAGCGCGGGTCGGCATCTTGATGAGGCGCGGATGATTGCAGGTGAGAATGGCGGTTGCAGCATCGTGGACGCAAATCAGGCATCCAAGCTGATTGTTCGGATCATTGCGCGCGATAGCTATGAACTGCGCAAACGGTTGGTGCCGTTGTTGGTGCTGCTTAATGGAAAGGCAGGGCTGCCTAAAGTTTGGTCAATTTAAGCTGGGTGTGGCTGTGCCGCCTTTCATGAAAGACGATTTGGAACAAAGTTATGAATTTGACGCCGAGAGAAAAAGACAAGCTTTTGATCGCGATGGCCGCCATGGTCGCACGTCGTCGTCTGGAGCGAGGTGTAAAACTCAACCATCCCGAAGCAATTGCACTCATCTGTGATTTTGTCGTTGAGGGTGCGAGAGATGGGCGCTCGGTCTCCGATCTCATGGAAGCTGGAGCGCATGTGATTGCGCGTGAGCAGGTGATGGAAGGTGTGCCCGAGATGATCCACGACGTTCAGGTCGAAGCGACTTTTCCTGATGGCACCAAGCTAGTCACCGTGCACGAACCAATTCGCTAGTGTGGTGGATTTGAAGCTCCTGTCATTCGTGTTGCATCCACGTTTAGGAACTTCAAATCCGTAAACCACATGAGATTCAATATTCTACTTGTATGGCTTGGAAACCGAATTTCGGGTTCGCCATACTAGAGCGAGAAGAGCATAAAAGAGGGAATGAACATGAAGAAATCGATACTTCTTGCAGCAGCAATGGCGCTCACGGCAAATCCGGCTTTTGCGCATCTGAACCCTGCTGAGCATGGCTCAATTGCTGCAGGCTTCACGCATCCCTTTTCGGGTGCTGATCATATTCTGGCAATGGTGGCCGTCGGCCTTTGGGCGGCGATGCTTGGCGCGCGCGCGCTGTTCGCTGTACCTGCTGCTTTTGTCGGCGTGATGCTGCTCGGTTTCGTTGCGGCACTCGCTGGTCTTCCGGTCCCGTTCGTTGAGCCGGTTATTCTCGCTTCGGTGGTTGTGATTGGTCTTTTGGTTGCTTTAGCACTTCCGGTTTCGGCTGTTGCTGGTGCCATGATTGTTGGCTTCTTCGCATTCTTCCACGGCCATGCGCATGGTGGTGAAATCGGTGGAGCGGCTTTCCTCTCCTATGGGGCTGGATTTGCTCTCGCGACGATCCTGCTTCATGCCGCAGGCATTGGCGTAGGCCTTGCAGCGGGACGTTTGATGAACGGACAAAACGGACGCCTTGCATTGCGCGTTGCAGGTGGTGCGACAGCGCTTGGCGGTCTCGTGCTGATGGCTGGGTGAGGCGAGCGATGATACCCGGAGAAATCATTACAGTTGATGGCGAGATAGAGCTCAATCAGGGCCAGCCGACGATCACTCTCAAGGTTGCCAATACGGGTGATCGCCCCATTCAGGTTGGTAGCCATTATCATTTCTATGAGGTTAATGCGGCGCTGTCTTTCGATCGCGAACAAGCGCGGGGTTTTAGGCTCGATATTGCAGCGGGAACCGCTGTTCGTTTTGAGCCGGGGCAGGAGCGTGACGTCACGCTGGTGACCATCAGCGGGAAGCGCGAAATTTATGGTTTCCGTCAGCTTGTCATGGGCAAGCTTTAAAGCATTTGAGCCAAAAGTGCGAAGCAGTTTTGCGTAAGATAAAGCGTAAAAACAAACGGTTAGAGCGGTTATAACTATTCAGTCGCAACCGGAGCCGCTCTAACCTCGGAAAAGGGGAATTTCATGCCAGCCAGAATTAGTCGCGCAACCTATGCGCAGATGTTCGGGCCAACGACCGGCGACAAGGTTCGGCTTGCCGATACGGAGTTGTTCATTGAAGTTGAGAAGGACCTGACCGTTTATGGTGAGGAAGTTAAATTCGGCGGCGGTAAGGTTATCCGTGACGGCATGGGGCAAAGCCAGTTGTCACGCGCTCAAGGCGCGATGGATACCGTCATCACCAATGCGCTGATCCTCGATTATACTGGCATCTACAAGGCCGACGTCGGGTTGCTGAATGGGCGCATAGCGGGCATCGGTAAAGCCGGCAATCCCGATACCCAGCCGGGCGTGACGATTATCATCGGGCCGGGTACGGAGATTATCGCAGGCGAAGGCCGTATTCTCACAGCAGGCGCAATCGATTCGCACATTCACTTCATTTCACCGCAGCAAGTGGAAGAAGCACTCACTTCCGGCGTCACCTGTATGGTTGGCGGCGGCACTGGTCCTGCGCATGGCACGCTTGCAACCACCTGCACGCCCGGACCCTGGAACATTGCCCGTCTCATCCAGTCCTTTGATGGTATGGCGATGAATTTCGGCGTGTTTGGCAAAGGCAATGCTTCGCTGCCGGGCGCTCTCGAAGAAATGGTGCTTGCCGGTGCTTGCGGATTGAAATTGCATGAGGACTGGGGGACCACACCGGCATCTATCGACAATTGCCTTGCGGTTGCAGATCGTTTTGATGTGCAGGTGGCAATCCACACCGATACGCTCAATGAATCGGGCTTTGTCGAAGACACGCTTGCGGCGTTCAAAGGGCGTACAATCCACTCATTCCACACAGAAGGCGCAGGTGGCGGGCACGCACCAGATATCATCCGTGTCTGCCAATATCCGAACGTGTTGCCCGCTTCGACCAATCCGACGCGGCCTTATACGGTAAACACCGTGGCTGAACATCTCGACATGCTTATGGTCTGCCACCACTTGTCGCCGTCCATTCCTGAAGACATCGCCTTTGCTGAAAGTCGTATCCGTAAAGAAACAATCGCCGCGGAAGATATTCTGCATGACATGGGCGCTTTCTCGATCATCTCGTCCGACAGTCAGGCGATGGGGCGTGTCGGTGAAATGGTTATCCGTTGCTGGCAAACTGCCGACAAGATGAAACGGCAGCGTGGCTCCCTTTCCGAGGACGCACCGGGTAATGATAATTATCGTGCTCGCCGTTATGTGGCAAAATATACGATCAATCCGGCAATCGCCCATGGCATGTCGCGTGAGATCGGATCGGTGGAAGTTGGCAAACGCGCCGATCTCGTCTTGTGGAACCCGGCATTCTTTGGCGTAAAGCCGGATTTTGTGTTGCTTGGTGGGTGGATTGCGACCGCACCGATGGGCGACCCGAATGCATCTATCCCCACGCCACAACCCATGCATTACCGGCCGATGTTCGGCTCGTTCGGTAAGGCGCGTACCAATAGCTCGATTACATTCGTTTCAGAAGCTGCAATGAGTGCGGGACTGCGTGAGACGATCGGTGTCGACAAGCACATGGTTGCGGTGAAGAATACGCGTGACGGCATTGGCAAACACTCAATGATTTTGAACGATGCGATGCCACAAATGGAAGTCGACCCAGAAACCTATGAAGTGCGTGCAAATGGCGAGCTTTTAACCTGCGAACCGGTAGATGTCGTTCCGATGGCGCAACGCTACTTCTTGTTTTAGAGCGGTTCCCGTTAAGGCTGAATCGTCGAAACCGCTCTAATTATTTTTTACGCATTATCCAACGCAAAACCGCTGCGCAGTTTTGGCTCAAATGCTTCGAGGGTTCGAAATGATAAAAGTAAAATCGATAATCCGCGCGCATGAAGTGATCGATGTCGTGCCGGCAGGTCATGCAATTCTCGAACGCGATGAGCGTCATCTGCGCCGCAAAGCCATTGCGCTTGAGGATGGCGAGAAGATATTCGTCGATTTCGCCCAATCCGTGGTTCTTGATCATGGCGACCGATTGGTGCTGGAAGATGGGCGCGAAATCGAAATTCGCGCGGCCCGCGAGGCGCTTTATGAAATTCGCGGACGGGATGCGCTGCATATAGCTAAACTTGCATGGCACATTGGAAATCGGCACTTGGCGGCACAGATTGAACCTGATCGCATCTTCATTCTGCGCGACCATGTAATCAAGGCGATGCTCGAAGGCCTTGGTGCCAAAGTCAAAGATACGAACGATATCTTCAGCCCATTGCGGGGTGCCTATTCCAGCGGGCATTCGTCGCATGATCATGAACACCACGATCATCATCATGACCATCACCACCACGATCACGACTGATCATAACATAGCATTGCTGCGTCTGATGGCCTGGCTATCGCCGGTTTTTCCGGTCGGCTCGTTCAGCTATAGCAATGGGCTGGAACGTGCGGTTCATGATGATCTGGTCACGGATGTTCAAAGCCTGCAGGCATGGTTGCAATCGCTCGTCACCTATGGCCCCGGCTGGAATGACGCGGTGTTATTTGCCGAAAGCTGGCGAGAGGCCGCTTCAGATGGTGATCTTCAAGAAGTGGCAGAACTTACCGAGGCGCTGGCTGGTTCACACGAACGGCATATGGAAACCATGCTGCAAGGTGCAGCATTTCTGGTGGCGGCAAAAAGGTGGGATCATGCGATTTTCGAGCGTTTACCGTCTGATTGTGCTTACCCGGTGGCAGTGGGCGCTGTTTCCGGTGCGCATGGCATTCCCTTGGCGTCAGCCTTGAGCGCCTATCTTCAGGCTTACTGCATCAATCTTTTGCAGGCATCCATTCGACTGTCTGTCACCGGGCAGAAGGGCGTAACCACCTTGATGGCCGCATTGGAACCAATTCTCATAACAACGGCTGCGCGCGCGGCCCAGTCCACACTTGATGACCTCGGTTCGGCGACTTTCCTTGCCGATGTCACGGCCATGAAACATGAAACACAGTATTCGAGGCTTTTCCGCTCATGACACAGAAAAACGGACCTTTGCGCGTTGGTATTGGCGGCCCTGTCGGCTCAGGCAAGACGACGTTGACGGAAAAACTCTGCAAGGCGCTGCGCGATAAATATTCGATCGCCGTCATCACGAACGATATTTATACGCGTGAGGATGCGCTCATTCTTGCCAAGCATCAGGCCTTGTCGGAAGACCGCATCATGGGTGTGGAAACCGGTGGTTGTCCGCATACGGCAATCCGCGAAGATGCCTCGATCAATCTTCAGGCGATTGCTGAGATGAACAAGCGGTTTCCCGACCTTGATATCGTTTTCATCGAATCCGGTGGCGACAACCTTGCAGCAACATTCTCGCCCGATCTGGCTGATCTGACGCTTTATGTGATTTCAGTCTGTCAGGGTGAGGAAATACCTCGCAAAGGCGGACCCGGCATTACGCGGTCTGACTTTCTCGTCATCAACAAGAGCGATCTCGCACCTTATGTCCATGTGGACCTTGATGTCATGGAGGGGGACGCAGCGCGGATGCGCGGCAAACGTCCTTACGGATTTACGGACCTTCATCGCGGCAAAGGCGTGCAGGAGGTCGTGGATTTCATCATAGAAAACGGTAATCTTTAGAATGCCATGCGTCGACACATGGCGATGAAACTTTTAACGGCTTGCGATGCTTCACTTTTGCGGAAAGCAAGCGCCACATCAGATGTGGTTGGAATGCCTGTCACATCAATATATCGGATGCCGGGCAATCCTACTGCACTGAGCGATTTTGGTGCCAAGGCAACTCCCATCCCAATGGAAGCGCGGCTTGCAATTTCGGTAAAATCGAGTGCCTGCGCACTGATATTGGGCTCAAAACCGGCACTATGGCAGGCTTCGATTGTCGTGCCATGAAAGCCTATATCAGCAGGCTGGCGCGGGGTGATGAAAATCTCGTCTTTTAAAGATGGCAGTTCGATGGTGGATTGGTGCGCAAGCTGATGCGTTTCGCTGAGTACCGCAACCAGCGGCTCCTGACGCACCACAAGGCTGGTCAGACCCGGCAGAAGAAGCGCGGGCCAGCGAACAAAGCCCATGTCTAGAAGGCCCTCGGAAATGCGCGTTAGTTGCATCCGCAGCTCCATCTCGACCAGATTGACAGAAACGCCGGGATAATCCTCCTTGAATTTGCGAATGGTCTCGAACACCACGCCGGAATACGCAGCAGAAGCCACATAGCCGATGGAAATCTGGCCGATTTCACCCCGTCCGGCTCGATTGACCGCGGTCATCGTCGCATCCACTTGCATGAGGATTTTGAGGGCCTCACGGTAAAGCACTTCGCCCGATTGTGTGAGTTGAACGGCGCGGCGAGAACGATCCAGAAGCTGAGCCCCCAAAATTGTCTCCAGGGCCATGATTTGCTGGCTCAAGCCCGGCTGTGCGATGCCGAGTTTTGTAGCCGCGCGTTCGAAGTTTTTCTCCTCAACAAGCGCACAGAAATAGCGCAAATGACGCAGTTCAAAGGATTTTGGCGGTAGAAGCTTGCTGCGTGGATCGGGCATGGCTGGTTCTTTGAATAATTCAAAACAATGGCGGCTTTGATTATTATAATTCATACTTATGAAAAATGCGCTCTTGAATTATTGGATAGACTGAGAAAAGATGATTATTAGGGTCCAGTTTAAATTTTGAGGGGATCAAAGTGAAAATTCTGGCCCGAAACCGCCACGCATTATCGGTTGTCATGCTTTGCGGCGCGACGGTTGCCACCATTGTTGCAGCACACGCGCAGGATACCACGAGCTCCACCGTGCTGGCGCCGATTGTCGTGAACAGCGGTTCGGAAGATCCCACAGCTGCCGTCAAAGGTTATGTCGCCAAAACCAGCATCAGCGCGACCAAGACCGGCACTTCGTTGGTCGAGACCCCGCAGTCGATTTCGGTTATTACGGCGGATCAGCTGAAGGCGCAGGACGCACAGACCCTCGGACAGGCACTTGGCTACACCCCGGGCGTGGTTTCAGAGCCCTATGGTTCTGATCCGCGGTTTGACTCGCCGCTGATCCGTGGTTTCGATGGTCGTCAGGTGCAGTTTCTCAATGGTCTCCGCCTGATGCGCACGGCGGGTGCTTCAGCGATTGATCCTTATATGCTTGAGCGCATCGAAGTTGTGCGTGGCCCGGCTTCGGTAATGTTCGGTCAGGGCAATCCCGGCGGTCTCATCAATATGATCAGCAAGCGCCCGACCTTTGAGAAATTCGGCGAGATCGGTGTGCAGGCTGGCAGCTATAACACCTACGGCACTTTCTTCGATGTGGGTGGCCCGGTTATGGAAAGTGACCAGTTCGCCTATCGCTTCACAGGCATGGTGCGCAAAGCTGGCACGCAGACGGACGACCTCGACAATGATCGTTATTTTATCGCGCCTGCATTCACGTGGAAGCCCGATGAAGACACCAAGCTCACGATCCTCACCAGCTTTCAGCATGACAACCCAAGCTCACCATCGGGGCTGCCGCCACAGCTTACGCTGAACGCAACCAGCTACAGTCTGCCGCGAGACTTCTCTGTTGGCGATCCGAGCTATGATGATTCAAGCCGTAACGTCGTCAATCTCGGTTATGAGCTCGAGCATCGTCTCAATGAAACGTGGACCTTCCGACAGAACACGCGCTACACCAATCAGCGCTGGGATTATACTGCGCTTGGTATGGCGTCGACTGGGCTTGCCAAGGACGGTCGTACCATCAACAGGACTGCAACAGTTCAGAACGAGCGTTTGAACACGTTCAACATCGATAACAATCTTGTCGCCGAGTTCGATACAGGTCCGGTGGAACACAAATTCCTTGTTGGCGTCGACTACCGCTACTTTGACAACAATGCCGGCACCCAGTTCTGGAGCGCGACGCCACTCGACGCCTTCAACCCTGTTTATGGCGGCCCGATCAAGTATCTGACGGCAAAGCCAACCGTGAATACGCTTGTCGATTCTCGTATGACGCAAGTCGGCATCTATGCACAGGACGAACTTGTCTATGAAAACTGGCGCGCGACTGTTGGGTTGCGTCAGGATTGGGCATCGACACGCGGGACCTCGGCCAACCGCAACACCAATATATCGCGACCACTCGATCAGGATGATCAGAAGCTGAGCGGTCGCGCAGGCCTCGGTTATGTGTTTGACAATGGCATTGCGCCCTATGTCAGCTACGCAACCTCGTTCGAACCTGTTGCTGTGTCGGCGACTGCTGGCGTGCTGCAGCCGACCACCGGGAAGCAATGGGAAGCGGGCGTAAAGTACCAGCCAAATGACTGGGATGGTTATTTTTCAGCGGCCGTTTATGACCTGCGTCAGCAAAATGTTCCAAATACCGTCGCTCTGCCCAACGGTACAACCACGACCGAACAGATCGGTGAAGTACAGGTTAAGGGGCTGGAACTTGAAGGTGTGGCCAGTCTAGCCCAGGGCCTCGACCTGCGCACAGCTTATACGTACATGAAAGCGGAAATTGTTGGCGTCAAGGATGACGGAAATCGCCCCGCAAACGTGCCGGAACATGCGGCAAGCGTCTGGCTGGATTATGCCTTCCAGGAAGGTTCAGCGCTTGAAGGTTTTGGTGTTGGTGGCGGTGTGCGTTATATCGGCCAGCGTTATGGAGATACCGCAAACACCTATGATCTGGATGCGCTCACTTTGACTGATGCTGCGATCCACTATCAGAAGGATGGCATCAAAGCGTCGCTGAATATCAAGAATATTGCGGACAAGAAGTATGTCGCAAGTTGCAGTTCATTCGGATGTAACTATGGTGACGGCAGAACCTATATGAGCAAGCTGACATTTACATGGTAACAGACCCGCAGCGCGGATCGATATTCTCTGATTTGAAACTAAGCCGCCGGAAAGCTCTTGGCCTTCTGGCGGCTTTGGCTTTGCCAAATGTGGCGCGGGCCAACCCATATGCACGCATTGCGGCTATTGATTGGGCCATGCTGGAATGCCTGATGGCGCTTGGCGTTACACCAACTGCAGCCACCGAGCTTATTAGGTTTCGCGAAGATGCAGTTGAGCCGCCCGTGCCCGGTTCTGTTGTCGATCTCGGACTGCGCGGCTCACCCAATTTCGAGCTTCTCTATCTGCTCAAGCCAGATTTGATCCTGAGCTCCCCTTTTTACACGCGGCATGAGGATGCGTTGAAATCGATAGCGCCGGTCATGTCCATGCCGTTTTATGTGCGCGGTGAAAGGCCTTATGCAAAGTCGCTCGAGGCTATATCGGAGCTAGGGCGCAAGCTGGACCTGAATGCCAAAGCGGACGAAGTCCTGAATGATCAAGCCAACTTCCTGTTCGATACAAATGAAGTGCTAAAACAGTTCTCTTCACGCCCGACCTATCTCATCAATATAGGCGATGCGCGTCATTTCCGCGCTTTTGGAAATGACAGTATGTTCGGTGATATCCTCGAAAGGCTCGGGCTGCCGAATGCCTGGACCGATCGCTCGCGCTATACGTTTGCGGCACCAGTTCCTTTGGAAAATCTGGCTGCAAAACCCGATGCTCGCATCGTCATTATCTCCGAAATTCCGATTGAATCGCGTAATAGCCTGCGCAACAGCGTGATATGGCAGTCGCTTAAGCCGGTCCGAGAAGGCCGTGTTTATATGCTTGATAACGTCAATCCCTATGGCGGCATAACTGCGGGATTACGGTTTGCCCGGCTTCTGAAAGAAGCCTTGCGGGCAGGTGGGGAGACATCCCTGTGACCATGGGCAAACTCATTTTGAGCGCCGTAATCGGCGTTGCTATTGCTCTTGGATTGTTTCTCTGGAATGCCAACGCCTTTCTTCCATTTGGCGAGTGGCCTGCGCTTCCATTTGATCCGCAAAGTATGAGCACCGAGCAGGTCATTCTGGCCTACGCATTGTTACCACGCGCATCGGTGGCGATTTTTGCCGGTGCAGCTCTGGGGTTGGCTGGTGCCTTGTTACAGCGGCTTTTGAACAATCCAATTGCAGACCCCTCGACCCTGGGTGTGTCGTCGGGTGCGCAACTGGCGATCGTTACTGCAACGCTTTTCTTCCCAACCGTTCTTGATCAGTTTCGGTGGGTGGTGGCGCTTTGCGGTGCAGGCGTGGCTACTGCAATCGTCTTTCTGCTAGGCTGGCGCAATCGGCTTGAGCCGGTCACGATGGTCGTTTCCGGCCTTCTGATCGGCGTCACGTGCAGCGCAATCTCCGCTGCAATGACGCTATCACAGGGCCAGTATCTCATGTCGCTGGTGACATGGAATGGCGGTTCGCTGAGCCAACAGGATTGGTCATCGACCATTGCGCTTGCGCTGCAATTCTTTGTCTGCCTCATTGCTGCAATCATGCTGAGCCGTCCGCTGACACTCGCAGGCCTTGGCGATAGCAGCGCTCGCTCGCTGGGCGTTCCGCTGGCATGGCTTCGCGTGGCAGTTGTTGCGGTTGCTGTGATCCTTAGCGCGAGTGTTGCTGCCAATGTTGGACTTGTCAGTTTCATCGGTCTTGCGGCGCCAGCAATTGTGCGTGGCTTCGGCGTCAGGAAGCCAGGTTCCATTCTACTGGCCTCGCCCTTTGCAGGCGCGTGTCTCCTCTGGATTTGCGATGGAGCGGTGCAGCTTTTCGGAGCTAATCTTGGCGAAACTTTCCCGACAGGGGCGGTTACCGCGCTCATCGGGGGGCCTTTGCTATTGTGGCTTATTCCGCGTGTGCGGACGGCCTCGCCGCAACAGTCTTCGCCTTCGCAAATCGTCAAGCGTGCATCCAATGTGAAACTTGTTGTGCTGCTCGCGGCACTGCTGGTTGCTGCCTTTCTTGCTCTCGCGCTGGCGCGGACACCGCAGGGCTGGTTGCTTCTGACGGGCGAAGACTTCCGTGAGATTTTACCTTTACGCTGGCCCCGTCTTCTGGCCGCCGCCGCTGCCGGAAGCCTGCTCGCCATGGCAGGCGCAGTTCTGCAGCGCCTGACCGGTAATTCGCTTGCAAGCCCTGAAGTGATCGGCGTCAGTGGTGGTGCAGGCATTGGCTTTGCCATAGCGCTCACAATTTTTGCAGCACCGAACAATGCGCAATTGCTGCTTTGCGCGGGTATCGGCGCATTGATTGCCATGCTTGTGGTCTTGAGCTTTGCGAGCCGCAGAAGGTTGTCTTCCGCACGCTTGTTGCTCGCTGGTATTTCGGTTGGTTCGCTCGCTTCAGCCATTCTGAGCATCTTCCTTTCCGTCGGCGATCAGCGCTCTTGGCAAATCCTTTCATGGCTTAGCGGCTCATCGGCCACGGCAACGCCTCAAAATGCGATCTTTCTCGTTGTGTTGACGTTTGGTGTGATTGGGCTGGCATTGCTTGCTTCCCGTTGGCTGACGATCCTGCCGTTGGGACAGACCATTCCGATCTCGCTCGGTTTACCCGTGCGCGGGGCGCGAATGCTCACAATTTTGCTGGCCTGTATTGCAAGTGCGGCTGCATCATTACTGGTCGGCCCTTTGAGCTTTGTAGGTCTGATGGCGCCGCATATGACACGTCGTATGGGCTTTGATCAGGCCCGGTCGCATGTGATCGCCTCGGCGGTACTTGGTGCGCTATTGATGGTGATTGCCGATCTTGGTTCGCGCAATGCGACCTTCCCCTATGAATTGCCTCTTGGCCTTTTCGCAGCTTTGGTCGGTGCGCCCTATTTGGCCTGGGCATTAGGCCGAAAGGGATAGACTGATGAGCACGAAAACGCCGCTCTGGATGGATTTATCAGAGCGCTACGGACTTGTGAGCTGTGCTCTGCATTGGATCAGGGCCTATATTCTGCTCTGGCAGTTCGTGATGATCCTGTCGTGGAAAACTGATTGGTCCATCGCCTGTGCTTGATGGGGTCCGGGGCGTGGGACTGTCGGGTTTCTGACGATTGTGTTGATTGTCGTGCGGGCCGTCTGGGCTTTTATCAATCGCAATCAACGTCCTGCGCATGCAGCAGGCCCCATGGGTAAATTGGCGCGTGTCGCACACAGTGTATTCTATCTTCTGTTGTTTGCCATTCTAGCGCTTGCGCTGTTTCGCGCTTATGGCAGCGGCAAGGGACGCGAGCAGTGGGGCATCAATATCCTGCCAATGGTATTCTTTCGCGAATGGCTCGCCCGATGCGATCCGAAATCAAAGTTTTGCCGCTAGGAAATCGATAAAGGCGCGGATGCGGGCGGCAAGGTGAGGGTGTCCGGGAAAAACCGCATGGATTTTCTCAGGCTCGGCGGGCGCCCATGCCGCAAGCACCTCCACCAGCTGCCCCGATGCAAGATCATCCGAGACGGTATGTTCACCGGTTTTCATCAGTCCACCGTCTTCGATGCAAATGCGTCTAAGAATAGTGCCGTCGCTGCCGAGAAAATTTCCAGAAACCACCTGTCGAACGATCTGGCCGGTTTGGGGAGCAGCAAACTCCCATTCACTTGGCTGGAAATTATAGCGTAGGCAATTATGCGCTTTGAGGTCTTCTGGCCTTTGAGGCGTGCCGTGTTTTTCCAGATAGCCCGGGGAGGCCACCACTAGCCGTCGCATCAGTGTGATGGGACGGGCTTTCAAAGCCGAATCCTTCAATGTACCTGAGCGGATCGCCAGATCGGTGCGCTCCTGCCAGAGATCGATAATGCTGTCGTTGAGCGTTATGTCGAGTTCGACCTCTGGATAAAGCTTCAGAAACTCCGGTACCAGCGGCATGATCACTGTTGCCCCGAAACCAACTGTTGAACTTATCCGCAATGGACCGCGCACTGCCGCCTGCGCACCATCGGTAATCCGAGCTTCCATCTCCGTGAGTTTGTCCAGCAGGCCGCGCGCTTCTGCCAGATAGACCTCTCCTTCCGGTGTGGGGGTCAGGCTTCTTGTGGAGCGCACCAGCAATCGCACCTGCAAGCGATCTTCCAGCCGCGAGACCAGACGGCTTACTGCGGATGGCGTCATGTTGAGCTGGCGGGCTGCAGCGGAAAAACTACCCGTCGCTACAGCACGCGCGAAGACCTCCATTTCACCGAAGCGATTATCCAAACGATCACCTGTGAATCTAATGAACAGCTGTATTCAATATTATCAGCCTTATCATTTGATATCCAGAGAGCGATATGAGGACAACAACAATTTCAGGAACTCCTCCCATGCCTGTTGCTCTTATCGCGCTTACGATCGCGGCCTATGCGATCGGGACAACCGAATTTGTGATTGTCGGTCTTCTGCCGACGGTCGCTTCGGATTTACATATCACTCTTCCACTCGCCGGATTGATCGTCAGCGTTTATGCGCTTGGCGTTACCTTCGGCGCTCCGATCCTGACCGCTCTGACTGGTCGTCTTGAACGCAAGCCACTGTTGCTTGGCCTCATGGCGCTGTTCATTGCGGGCAACATGGTTGCAGCCTCGGCACCAAGCTATGAAATCCTCATGATTGGACGCGTGCTTTCGGCGTTTGCTCATGGCGTCTTCTTCTCCGTCGGAGCAACCATTGCCGCCGATCTCGTGCCTGAAAACAAACGCGGTTCTGCCATCGCCATGATGTTCATGGGTCTGACGGTTGCAATTGTAACCGGTGTGCCGCTTGGCACCTGGATCGGCCAGAATTTCGGCTGGCGTGCAACCTTCTGGGCTGTTTCGGCAATCGGTCTCGTCGCACTTGTCGGGATTGCGGCACTTTTGCCGCGCACCCTTCAAAAGGCTGAACCCGCATCGCTCTTGGATCAGCTGCGTGTGCTTGGCTCAGGACGCCTGCTGATCGTCTACGGCATGACCGCGCTCGGTTATGGCGGCACTTTTGTGACATTCACCTACCTGACGCCGATCCTGCAAGACATTACCGGCTTCTCGGAAGGCTCGGTCAGTTACATTCTAATGTTCTATGGCATTGCGATTGCTATCGGCAACATCGTCGGCGGCCGCATTTCAAATGACAATCCGGTTCGTGCACTGACCGTACTGTTTGTGTTGCAGGCGATTGTGCTGGTGCTGTTCAGTTTCAGCGCGGTTTCGCCACACTTCACGCTGATTACACTTGCCGCTCTCGGCTTCCTGCAATTCGCGAATGTTCCTGGCCTGCAGCTCTATGTCGTGCAGCTCGCCAAGGAACACCGTCCCGGTGCTGTCGACGTCGCTTCTGCACTTAATATTGCTGCCTTCAATCTGGGCATCGCGCTTGGCGCCTGGCTCGGAGGTCTCGTGGTGGAAAGCCAGCTTGGCCTCATAGCCACCCCATGGGTTGGTGCAATTCTGGTTGGCGGTGCTTTGGTTCTTACCATCCTAAGCGGCGTGCTTGATCGCCGTTGCGAACCCCGTATTGCGACCGCATAAAAATCAAAGGAAAAACAAATAAATGCATAACGTAACAACAAATGGTGCCACCATCCCCGCCCTCGGCCTAGGCACTTTCCGTATGCCTGGCGAGGATGTACTTCGCATCGTCCCAGACGCGCTCAAGGCTGGCTTCCGGCATGTCGATACCGCGCAGATTTATGGCAATGAAGCCGAAGTCGGTGAAGCAATTGCGACGTCCGGCATCCAGCGCGGTGAAATTTTCCTGACCACAAAAGTCTGGGTCGATAATTACAAGCACGATGCTTTCATCGCGTCTGTTGATGAAAGCCTTGCCAAGCTCAAGACCGATTATGTTGATCTGCTGCTTCTGCATTGGCCTAATAAGGCTGTGTCGCTCGCCGAGCAGATCGGTGCGCTCAACGAAGTCGCAAAGGCTGGCAAGGTCCGTCACATCGGGGTGTCGAACTTCAACACTGTACTGATGGCAGAAGCAAAGGCGCTGTCCGATCTGCCGCTGGTGACGAACCAGATCGAATATCACCCGTATTTGAGCCAGCGTGCCGTGATTGAAGCGGCTCATGCTGCCGGAATGTCGATCACCGGCTATTATGCGATGGCCGACGGCAAAGTGTTTAGCGATGCAGTCCTCAAGGACATCGCTGCAGCGCACGGAAAATCGGTCGCGCAGGTGGTTCTTCGCTGGCTGGTCCAGCAGGATAATGTGATATCGCTGTCCAAGACGGTTAGCGAGGCACGAATTCGGGAAAATCTAGCCATTTTCGACTTTGCATTAACTGAGCCGGAAATGCAGGCGATCCACGCGCTTGCCAAGCCCGATGGACGCATTGTCAGCCCGGACGGGCTCGCCCCTCAGTGGGACTAAATACAGTAAGGACGGCGAAAGCCGTCCTTTTTCTTGTTCGGGTTTAGCGCTGCACTTTCATGCCGAGATAAATGCTGTTGGCATGATATTCACGATACGAGACCTGGCTGGTCTGGAACTCATGACGCAGTCGCGCATCAAAGCCGACAAAACGATTGATCCAGTAAGTCGCGCCGACTTGAGCGCCGATTGTATAGTCGGTACCGGTGCCATCCTTGTTGTCGCGGACATTAAGATCGAGCTTACCGTTGAAGCTCAGGTCTGAACGCACCTTCCGCGTGACTTCGAGGCTCGCAAAGTGCAGAAGCGCACCGGAAACGCCAGGTGTCGTAGAGGTATCGACCGTGGTTTGCGCATAAAGCTGCACATCAGTTCCGCGTAAAGGCGACCAGTTGATCGAAGCTGCAAGCGATGGGCCACTGACATCGCTCAGTCGGGAATCATCGCTATTGGCGCGCATGAAGCCAGCGGAAAATTCACCGTTGAACTTTTCACCCCGGTCGAACATCAATCCGCCGCGCACCGCATATTGTGAGCCACTGCGTTCATAGCCGTTGCTGTCCTGGCGTTCATCGAACATGCGCTTGCCCAGCTCAACTTCGGCAAAGGGCTTGAGTGCGGGGGAAATGGCAAAGCCACCGCGCAGCGTTATGCTGGCATAGGTGTTGTCGCGATCTTTCTGATTGACGGTGCCACCCGAAGATAGTTCTGCATCGCCATACATTTCATGCTCGACGCGTCCCGTTGCGCGACCAAAAAGCAAGCCGGTGTCGCGTTCGATACCAATGCTACCATTGATGGTGTGAACAAGCGGACGTTTGAGAGCATCGGTTACACCGTTCGGGCTTGATGCACTTTCGCGGCGCAGTTTGTAGCCTGCGCCCGCATTGACTGTTGTCTGGTCACTAAGATCAAAGCGAAGATTGCCCTGAACATCGACGCGGGGCTCGGACACGTCCTGACCAGAGATCGACTTGCTCAAAGTACCCGAAGCATTCAGCGTTGCCTGATGACGCCCCCAATCGGATTCTGCATTGAGGCGCAACGTTGTTTCTGAGAGGATGGCGCTCGAACCAGTTGAGCTGTTATCGCCATTTGTTGTGGCGCGAATGCCCTGTTCAATTGTCGGGCGCAGCACGAATGTGCCTACTCGAACACCTAAGGGTGCAAAGGGATCAGCTTCAGGTGTTGCACGGCGACCTTGCTCTGGAATGGCGGGCAGGTTTTCGCGGCGTGCGCGACCGGTGTCATTCTGTTCTTCCGTTGTAACAGCACCGACGCGCATATTGTCCGTCGAAAGGAAGGGCTGAGTTTCCTCGTCTTCAACTGGTGCTGCCTGTGCTGGTTCGGTGGACTGTGGCTGGGCAGTGCTGTCGGCAGGTGGCGTATAGGAACTATCCGCGAAATCAGCTGATGCGGGCGCGTTCGGGTCGACTGGGTCAATATCGTGATTTGCGGTCTGGTCGGGTGAAGAAACGGAGAGGTTGTCTTCGTCCATGCTGCCACGCAGTTGGGTATCCTGAGAAAAGGCCGTCGAATTGCTGATTGCCAAAGCACACCCAGCCAGCAGCAGGCATCGCAACCTGCGGGCAAAAGGCGATGATCCGCCGGATGGGGAATTGGCAAAAAGCATATTGTCTTCAAACCGTTGCAACGTGGTAAGTGAACGGTAAACGGACATGGTTAATTCTTTATTGATAATTGCCTCTTGAGTGTTGGTAATGTGCGGCAACAAAAGCTTGGACAAGCAGCAATGAAGGCGCTAACCGTTTGCGTCATGACAAAGCTCGACACGACACAAGAAGCCGCGCCTGCGGAGGATTTGATTGCCTCGGCTCTGCGTACGATCCGGACCGAAAATGCAGGCCTTGTGGCGCTCGAAGAAGCGCTGAACAATGGCCTCTCTGCCCCGTTCGCGGAAGCAGTCAGGACGATTGTTGCCTCAAAGGGCCGTCTGGTTGTTACTGGCGTTGGCAAAAGCGGCCATATCGGCACCAAGCTTGCTGCCACGTTTGCCTCCACCGGGACATCGGCCTTCTTTGTGCATTCGGCAGAAGCCAACCACGGTGATCTTGGGATGGTTGGCCGTGATGATGTGATCCTCGCCCTTTCATGGTCGGGCGAAACGGCTGAACTCAAAGGCATTGTCAATTATTCGCAACGCTTCCGCATTCCGCTGATCGCCATTACGGCGGGCGAAGAATCGGCGCTTGGAAGAGCTGCAAATGTTGCTTTGATTTTACCAAAGGCACAGGAAGCCTGTCCGCATGGTTTGGCTCCGACGACATCGACAATGATGCAGCTTGCCATTGGTGATGCATTGGCCATAGCACTTCTTGAAGCACGCGGTTTCAGCCCGACAGATTTCAAGACTTTCCATCCGGGCGGTTCGCTTGGTGCGAGTCTTACCCATGTTCGCGAGATCATGCATAAGGGCGAACGTCTGCCGCTGGTCACAGTGGGCACATTGATGCCAGATGCCATGAAGGTTCAGGCTCAAAAGAGCTTTGGCTGCGTGATTGTCGTCAACGACGACGGTACGTTGGCTGGAATTGTCACCGATGGTGATATTTCGCGCAATCTGAGCCGCAATCTCTCGGAACTTTCTGTCAATGATATCATGACACGCAAGCCCCGAACGGTAGATCAGAATCTGCTTGCTAGC
The DNA here is from genome assembly GCF_002278035.1 of Ochrobactrum quorumnocens. Lineage (NCBI taxonomy): Bacteria > Pseudomonadati > Pseudomonadota > Alphaproteobacteria > Hyphomicrobiales > Brucellaceae > Ochrobactrum > Ochrobactrum quorumnocens. Next base: position 1,701,714 of record NZ_CP022603.1, read on the forward strand.
GCTGCCTTAAGCATACTCAACGAGCACCATATTGGTGCACTGATTGTGGTTGAAGACAATCGACCGATTGGCCTCGTGCACTTCCATGATCTGCTGCGCATTGGGGTGGCTTGAAGGTTGGGGGAATAGGGCAGTAAGGGAAGAGGCCAGTATGTTTTACTGTGGATGCGATCACATCCCGTGCATTAAACCACAGGCTGGATTCTTATCCTTACTGCCTTAAATCGCCACTTCAACTTCGAGAGTAATTGGATCAAATGACACGACCCGCACTTCTGTGCCTGCGGGGAGGTCAGGGCCTCTGACGCGCCATGTCGTGTCGTTGATATGGATACGCCCGCGTCCATTGACGATAGGTTCATTCAAAGTCGCACGCTGACCGACAAGCTGGTCGCCACGACGGTTGAGCAGCGGCTCTTCCTGCTGATCATTGAAGCCGAAAAAGCGTCGGCCTGCCAGCACGAACGAAATGGCGAGAATGAGAAACAGCACAGTCTGCACTTGCCAGCCAAAGCCGATTATTGAGCCGAGCAGGAAGGCGAGCCCACCTGTGACAAGGGCGGCAAGGCCGAACCAGATGAAGAAAAAGCCGGGCGCCATAATTTCCAGAATGAGCAGGACAAGTCCTAAAACGAACCAGCCCCAAAGCCCAAGCTGTGACAGGAAATGAATAATCATGACGCCCTGCCTGACTAACTGCGATTGGTGGTTGGAACGCTGCGCGAGCGCGGAGCAGATGCAGCAGGCGTTGGATCAACCGGATTGTTGCTGGGGCCAAAGACCTCCTTGGCGATTGCTCCGATACCGCCCAGAGAGCCAATAAGTGCACTCGCCTCAAGCGGCATCAGAATGACTTTCTGGTTCTTGGCGCTCGCGATATTGCTAAGTGCCTCTGTGTATTTCTGTGCCACAAAGTAATTGAGCGCCTGAACATTGCCATTTGCAACCGCTTCGGAAACCATTGTGGTCGCCTTGGCTTCCGCCTCGGCCAGACGTTCACGAGCTTCAGCTTCGCGCTTTGCGGCCTCAAGCTTGCCTTCTGCTTCCAAAATCTGCGACTGTTTCTGACCTTCAGCGCGCAAAATCTGCGCATTGCGGTCGCCTTCTGCTTCAAGAACCTGTGCACGCTTGTCACGTTCGGCCTTCATCTGGCGGCCCATCGAACTGATAATATCGGCAGGTGGATTGATGTCTTTGATTTCGACGCGGGTCATTTTCAGACCCCATGGGTGCGCTGCGTCATCGACAACACGCAGCAAGCGATCATTGATTGCATCACGGTTAGAAAGCAGTTCGTCCAAATCCATAGAACCCATAACACTACGAATATTGGTCATGGTGAGGTTGAGAATTGCATACTGCAGATCTGATACCTGATAGGCGGCTTGAGCCGCATTGAGCACCTGATAAAAGGCCACGCCATCAACACCGACAATGGCGTTGTCGCGCGTGATGACTTCCTGTGTCTGCACATCAAGCACCTGCTCCATCATGTTAAGACGGGCACCGATCCGGTCGAAAAACGGAACGATCAGGTTAAGGCCCGGCATAAGCGTGCGCGTATAACGGCCAAAGCGTTCCACCGTGTAATTGTAACCCTGCGGCACAGTCTTGATCCCGGCAAAAAGCGTTGCGAGAACAAGTGCGGCCAAAATCAATAGCGTGATATCAAAACCAGTCATTATGTAGTCCCCTCAGTAAAGGCATAAGCGAACATGCTGCCTTATTCACCTATTGCCCTATTGCCTTAAATCAAACCCAGCCCTGCAATTCGCGTCGTACGAGCGTTTCGATAACTTTCATACCCTCAACGCTATCGTTAAGGCATGGAATGTGGCTGAAATTTTCGCCGCCTGCCTCATGGAACGCTTCGGCAGCTTCGTGGCCGATTTCATCGACGGTTTCCAGACAATCTACCACAAAGCCAGGATTGAGTACGGCAACTGATTTGACGCCCTGCTTGGCCAATTCTTCCAGCGTCTCATCGGTATAGGGCTGGAGCCATTCTTCGGGCCCGAAACGGGACTGGAAGGTCGATCGGAACTGCTTGTCATCCATGCCAAGGCGCGCGCGCAAAAGCCGTGATGTTTCAAGGCATTGTGCGCGATATGGATCGCCCTTGTCAGAATAGCTTTTCGGAATGCCGTGATAAGATGCGAGGATCACTTCCGGTTTGAAATCGAGCGTTGCCAGATGCTTCTCAATCGATTGTGCGAGCGCCTCGATATAGACGGGCTCCACTTCATACGAAGGGATGGTGCGAACGGCTGGCATGAAGCGCTTTTTCATCAGCACTTCAAAGAACTTGTCATTCACAGTGGCGGTTGTTGTCGCCGAATATTGCGGATAGAGCGGGAACATCACGATGCGTTCGCAGCCCTGCTTCAACAGACGATCCGTTACTTCTTCAATCGAAGGCTGACCATAGCGCATGGCCCATTCAACAATGACATTTGGATGGTCTTTGAGCGCAACAGCGAGTTTTTCGCCTTGCGCACGCGTATAGGTACGCAAGGGCGATTCATTCTTCTCGCGGTTCCAGATACGATCATAGAGCGCGCCGGAGCGCTTCGGGCGGGTATTGAGAACGATGCCGTAAAGAATCGGATACCAGAAAAGGCGCGGCCATTCGATGACGCGACGGTCGGAAAGGAATTCGGCCAAATAACGCCGCATCGGGGCGTAGCTCGTGCCATCGGGCGTGCCAAGATTGACAAGCAGAACGCCCACTTTAGGTTGTTTCGTACCGCTGGTGCTCAGATTGGCGGTCACTTTATCTGTCTCACTCATATTCCGACTCCTGCTTTGCCGGAAAACTAGACAAAAACAGGCAAATTACAATCCTAACAATAGCCACGGCAGCTGAATTGTCGGGTAATCGATAAAACAACCCATAAAAAAACGGCACACGCTAAAGGCGCATGCCGTTATTGTTGTTACTCCGGTGCGTCTTAAGCGCGGCGGCTCAGCGAGAAACGCGAGCCTGCCGATGAAGTGCAGTTGAGCTGGTTCTGCGAAACGAGTGCACAGTTCACCCGCGAAGAGGTGCCGCGCACGATCGAACGCATATCGATCTCAACCAGCTGAGGCGACTGGTAGCGATAGTTACCCTCTGCCAACTTTTCGTTGGTGTCGGTTGAACGGGTTTCGAAAATGCCGCCGTTGAAGGAGGAAACGATACCGTTCGGATCAGCCCATTTGCCATCGATGCCAGCTGGCGCACGATTAACGACAGGGACATTGCCACCACCGCCAGGGCCGGTCGCAACACATCCTGCAAGCGCGAGCGATACGATTGCCGTAGAGCCAATGATGCGGAAGCGTTTCATGTCCATCTTCTCCGTTAGAGTGTTTATCGTGTGATGTATGGAAATTTATACGAATACAAGCCCCTTTGAAGAGGATACCAGGAATGTTGCGAAACTGCCGCATTCGATACTGCCCGACATAAAGCGTGTCGTGTTTTTATCTGACACGCTTTATTCTTGGTTTTTAAGCATGTCTCCCAAAATCGGTTTCTACTTTTGAGAGACATGTTTTACGTCGGGCAATCTATCTTAATCAGCGTACCAGAATGTTTCGGAACTGCCAGGGGTCCTTTGTGTCGATATCTTCTTCAAACAGTTTGCCGCGACCTTCAAGCGGCGTCCAATCCGTATAATAGCCCTTGACCGGACCAAGATATGGCAACTGAACTTCGAGGCAGCGACGGTAATCGATTTCGTCGGTTTCAACGATACCGCTCTCAGGATTTTCCAGTGCCCAGACCATGCCGGCTAGAACCGAGGATGATACCTGCAGCCCTGTTGCATTCTGGTAGGGGGCAAGTTTGCGCGCTTCTTCGACGCTAAGCTGCGAGCCAAACCAATAGGCGTTCTTGTCGTGACCATAGAGCAGCACGCCAAGCTCATCCGAGCCGTCGAGAATTTCAGATTCATCCAACACATGCTGTGCTGGTTGTGCTTTGCCGTTAGCGCCGAACATTTCATCCAGCGACAGGATGGCGTCGTTGCAAGGATGATAAGCATAATTGCAGGTTGGGCGGTATTCGAGCTTGCCCTTTTTGTTGCGAACAGTGAAAAAATCCGCAATTGAAATTGCTTCATTGTGCGTTACGAGCAAACCAAATTGCGCACCATGGGTTGGGCACCATGTGCGAATGCGAGTGCTGCCGCCCGGTTGCTCAAGGAAGATAGCTGCCTTGTTGCCCTTCTTCTGCTTGCGGGCATTCTTCGGCTTCCAGTTTTCATGGCTGCCCCAGCCAAGTTCGGCAGGCTGCAACCCTTCCGCTATGAAGCCTTCGACGGACCAGGTGTTCCAAAATGTATCGAACGGCTTTGGTTCTTTAGCGCGCTGAGTATCGCGTTCGGCAATGTGAATGCCCTTCACACCAGCCTTTTTCATTAGCTTCGCCCAGCCCTGACGGTCATCAGTTGCCGGTTCTTCAAAGTCGAGCTTGAGTTCGGTTGCGAGATCGATCAGCGCTTTCTTTACAAACCAGGACACCATGCCGGGATTTGCGCCACAGCAGGAAACGGCTGTCGGGCCGCCCGGATGTTTACGCTTTTCGGCACGGACGGTTTCGCGCAATGCATAGTTCGTGCGCGAGGCATTGTCGGCCTCTGCGTCGAAATAAAAGCCCAGCCAAGGTTCGACGACCGTATCAATGTAAAGCGCACCCTGTTCGCGGCTAAAGCGCAGCAAATCAAGCGAGCCAGTATCAATCGACAGATTGACGATGAATGGCTGACCACCTCCGTCCTTCAAAAGCGGGTCGAGGACGTCCTTGTAATTTTCAGGTGTGATCGCTTCGTTGATGAAGCGGATCTTCTTCTCGTCGAGAATTTTACGGTTTTTCTCGGATGGGTCGATAACGACCATACGGGATTTGTCGAATTTGAAGTGGCGTTCAATCAGCGGCAGGGTACCGCGCCCGATCGAGCCAAAGCCGATCATGATAAGAGGGCCGGTAATTTCGCCATAGACTGGCCATTTCGCTTTCGCCATTTTCTTTCTCTCTCCTGCTGCAAGGGTGCAGCGCTTGGCATTGTCACGAGTTGGACAATGCTAATTTGCCACGATAGCACAGGTTCATAGAAAGAAAGAAACGTCACAAGCCTATGACATGAATACGTGTTTAACGAATTTACATCGTGACCAGTTGCGCGCGTATCATTCCACGCAAGGAGTTGCCAATAAGAATGTTGCGGGCATTGGCGAGTTCATCGGGCTTGATTGTACCTTCCTGAACAACTCCATTGTTCAGAAGTTCGCGTCGCAGGACACCATCAAGAAGTCCGCCCGAAAGTGCAGGGGTGACGCATGTGGTGCCCCCGATATCGAGAAAAATGGAGGTGATTGTGCCTTCGCAAACTTCATCACGATCATTGAGGAGGATCACTTCATCGACTTCCGCTGTCGAATATTCTTCCCGGGCCGCGATATAGGCCTGACGTCGTGTCGTCTTGTGGCGAAGTAACGGATCATCGTGGTTGAGGCGTGTACGTGCAACCGCAATGCGCCAGACACTCTGAGGCGGCAGCGGCACGTACGGGAGAGATGCAATCGTAACCATCCCATCAGGCGCCAGCGTAAGCCGCAGTTTGAGTGGGTTTTCGCCTGCACCGATTTCTGCGATTTTCTGTTGCACGGTCTCCATTTTGTAATGGAAACCGAGTTCACGCGCTGAGTTCTCAAGTCGCGCCATATGCAGATCGCATCGCAGGATGCCAGATAACGGCTCCCAGCGCATTGTTTCGATCAGTTGATAATCGGGTTGCGCTTTGCTGGTACTTGCCCCGTCGCGAACCGCGCTTTCAGAAGACATTCCTCATACTCCGCTTGCGCTGTGGAATCGAAGACCACGCCGCCCCCGACATTGAAAATTGCACGATTTTGGCTGTGAAGCGAGAGCGTTCGGATGGCGACATTGAATCGCATCCGTCCGCTCGGTTCAATCCAGCCCAGTGAACCGCAGTAAATGTCGCGCGGACTGGTTTCCAGTTTGCGCAGAATTTCCATGGCGCTGATTTTGGGCGCTCCAGTGATGGAGCCACATGGAAACAGCGCTGTAAAGAGCGAGCGTAGTGAAACATTGGACTTCAACTTTGCCCGCACACGGCTGATCATCTGATGAACGGTTGGATAGGTTTCCACCCTGAAAAGCTCAGGCACGTCAAGCGACCCGACTTCGCTCACCAGCGAAATGTCATTGCGCAATAGATCGACAATCATGCGGTTTTCCGCCTGATTTTTCGGATCATGCATCAGAAACTGGCGGTTGGCCTCATCTTCTTCAGAGGTTGCACCGCGTGGCATCGTGCCCTTCATGGGGTGGGTTTCTATCCAGCCGTCATCATCGATTTCAAAGAACAGTTCCGGCGAGCGCGATAAAACAATCGGACCGCCCAGATCGCAATAGGTCGCATAGCGGACAGGCTGCCGTTTTGCGAGCGCGTTGAACAGCACGAGCGGGTCGCCGTCCCATTCAGCATGAACCGGGAAAGTCAGATTGCCCTGATAACAATCGCCTTCTCGTAAATGCTGGTGGAGCCGATCAAACTTTGGCGCATAGTCCTCAAATGACCATTGGGCGACCGGCCCACGGAGATAAGTGATGTTGTCGTCGCCACGATGATGCAAGCCCGTATCTGCCGGACCATCAAAGACACCAAAACAGAGGAGCGGTGCTTTCCTGCCTTCGGGCAGCAGCGGTTTCAGTTTTGCTTCAAGCAGATATCCGGCCTCATATGAGAGATAGCCTGCAAGCCATTTTCCGTCTTCATGGGCGCGTTGCATGGCTTCCCAGGCCGCGTCGAATTCTTCCCGGCCATCGGCGCGGATGATTGCAGAAGGGGTCGTGAAGAAAACTTCACGACCCGCTTTGTCATCTCGAAAGAGAATAAACGGCTTGTCTGAAACCGACAGTGTCACGTCAGTGCTCAGTCTTCCATGGCTTCGAGTTCATCGATGATACCTTCGATCACCGAGAGGCCCTTGCTCCAGAAATCCGGATCAGTTGCATCCAGGCCGAATGGTGCCAGCAATTCCTTGTGATGCTTGGTGCCACCGGCTTTGAGCAGATCGAAATATTTCTGCTGGAAGCCCTTTTCCGAATTCTGATAGACGGCATAGAGCGAGTTTACCAGACAATCGCCGAATGCATAAGCATAGACGTAGAACGGCGAATGGATGAAGTGCGGGATATAGGTCCAGAAGGTTTCATAGCCCGGATTGATGTGGACGGCCTCGCCGAGGCTTTCGCGCTGCACATCCATCCAGATTTCACCGATACGCTCTGACGTCAGTTCGCCTTCGCGACGCTCAGTGTGAACGCGGCGCTCGAACTGATAAAAGGCTATCTGGCGCACGACCGTATTGATCATGTCCTCGGCCTTCTGTGCCAGCATAGCCTTGCGCTCGCGCTTGTCATTGGTGCGCTCAAGCAATGAGCGGAAGGTCAGCATTTCGCCGAACACCGATGCGGTTTCCGCGAGCGTCAGCGGCGTTGACGCCATAAGCGCGCCCTGTCCACCAGCCAGCACTTGATGCACGCCATGGCCAAGCTCATGAGCGAGGGTCATGACGTCACGCGGCTTGCCCATATAGTTGAGAAGCACATAAGGATGAGCAGAAGGAACGGTTGGATGTGCAAACGCACCTGGCGCTTTACCGGGACGAACCGGCGCATCGATCCAGTTTTTGTCGAAGAAATCTCGAGCAATATCGGCCATTTCAGGTGCAAAGTTTCCATAAGCTGAAAGCACTGTTTGGCGAGCCTCGTCCCATGAGATTAATGCCTGCGGCGTCTCTGGCAGGGGTGCATTGCGATCCCAGTTTTCGAGCTTTTCGAGGCCGAGCCACTTGGCTTTCAAGGCATAATAGCGATGTGAAAGGCGCGGATAGGCGTCTTCGACCGCCTTGGCCAAGGCATCCACCACCTCGCGCTCAACGCGGTTGGCAAGATGGCGGCTGTCGGCAATATCTGCAAAACCACGCCAGCGGTCGGAAATTTCCTTGTCCTTGGCAAGTGTATTGGTGATCAGCGTGAAGATGCGCAGGTTTTCGCCAAAGGTCTTGGCAAGGGCCTCCGACGCCTTTTTGCGGACAGCACCATCGGCGTCCTGAAGCAGATTAAGCGTTTGCTCAATCGCCAGTTCTTCGCCATCAATATCAAAACGCAGGCTCGACATGGTTTCATCGAACAGACGGTTCCAGGCGCTGTAACCGGTGATCGACTTTTCATGGAACAGCTGCTCGAGCTTGTCTTCCAGCTCATACGGCTTATCAAGACGCAGATCTTCCAGCCATGGACGGTAATGACCGATTGCCGGATTGGCGGCCATCGCCTTTTCTAACACCGCATCGTCAATACGATTGATTTCGAGACTGAAGAAAATGAGCGGTGTGTTGGCGTCTGTCAGTTTCTGTTGCACATCACCGAAAAGCTTCATGCGCTTTGGATCGGTCGTGTCGCCGTAATAATAAAGGCCCGCGAAAGATGCGATGCGGCCCATCAGTTCGCTTAGCGCTTCGTATTCCTTGATTGCAACGGCGAAGGTGCCGCCATCGGATTTCGCAGCCTCAATTCCGAGTTTGCCTTTCCAGCGGGTTTCAAAACTTGCAGCATCTTTTGCTGCTTTTTCGAGATCGGCTTTAAGCTCGGCGCTATCGGCAGAAGGATAAAGGTCGGCCAGATTCCATTCCGGCAATTTGCCGAGATCCGGCTTTTTGGCGGCACCGGTGTCACCGGCTGGCAGATGAAGAGCAGCGTCAAACATGGCTGGCTTTGAAAAACGGTTCATCGCATTGGTCATTGGCATTCTCCTGTTGCCCCCTTCTCGCATGTCTTTTTCGTGACGCCAAGAGGGCGCGCATGAGCTCAAAGGTCCGACTATTCTGAGGATGATGCTTGAATGTCCGTGCATCGGGCTTGCATTAATCTGGAACGATGCTCCAAATGACGCGCCTGAAATATGACACATACTAGGCTCAGGACCTGATAATTTGATGGAAATGGCACCAAAAATGACAAAAGCTGCAAGGAGAAACGCGAAAAACGCGGTGGTTGCCCCGGCTGAGCGGTTCGACACAGCAGATAGCCAGTCATATCGGTGTCCGGACGATGTTGCCCATCCGTCCGGCTACTTCGTCGAAAAGGCTGGAAAATGAACCACATTTCCGTTGCCTTTTCTCCTTGTATCCAAACGAATGGTCTCACGACATTTTCGCCAAATTAACAGGTCCTGAGCCTCAATATTGGGATGTTCCCGCACATACACCACTGGTAGTGAAGCACCCATGAGTACGCGTATTCTTATAGCGGATGATGATCCGATCCAGCGCCGGAGCCTCGAAGCGGCAGTTTTACGTATGGGGCATCGAACCATCCTTGCAGATGGTGGCATAAGCGCGCTTAGCTTTATGGGTAATCGCAAGGATATCGCTCTCGTTCTTCTCGATCTGACAATGCCGGATATGGATGGCTGTGCTGTGCTCGCGAAAATGCGGGAAGCAGGTATCAATATTCCTGCCATTGCTCTTGTGCAGAACGATGACATGGAAAAGGCCATGCAGGCCATCAGGCTCGGCGCGGTTGATTTCATGACCAAGCCTGTCGTCTTGGAACGTATGCAGGTTTCCGTTGCCAATGCTTTCAAGCTTGATTCGCTAACGCAGGAACTCAAGCGGACCCGCTCTTCTCACAAATCCCATATCCTGCTTTCGGAGATGGTGACAAAAAGCCCGGAAATGGAGAAGGTGGCGGCCCTTGCGCGCCGCGTGACGCCGCTCGATACGCCGTTACTTATCGAAGGAGAGGTCGGAACGGGTAAGGAAACGCTGGCTCGTGCCATCAGCAGCGGCGGTACGCGCTGGCAGGGCCAGTTTGTGGCTATCGATTGCCGCTCTCTTGCGAAGGGCAATGCCGATCACGTCTTGTTTGGACAGCTTGCCAGTCAAAGTTCTCTGAAATCAGACAACGCACCGATCCAGATCGCAGGAAAGGTTGTGGAAGCGCAAGGCGGAACATTGTTTTTTGATGAGGTGAGTGCTTTGCCTTATCGGACCCAGCTTCGCCTTTTCGAGCTTATGCAGGCATCGCAATATGCGATCACTCCAGAGGCCGATGTACCGCTTTCCGATACTCGTATCTTTGCATCGAATAGCAATGCCTTGGCCGAGCTTGTGCATATGGGCCGGTTTCATCCCGGGCTGTATCATCTGTTTTCGTCGTTTTCGATTGAAATGCCGCCGCTGAGAAATCGTCTCGAAGACATTCCAATTCTGGCGCACCAGTTTCTGATGCATTTTGCGGGCGAAGAGCGGCTTGGACATATCACGGGCATTACGCCCTATGCTTTGGAGAGCCTCAAGAGCTACGAATGGCCTGGCAATGTGCGGGAACTGAAGAACGCGATCTATCATGCAGTCCTTTTGTGCGATGAACATGCGCTGACCGTCCGCGACTTCCGTCATATGGGTGAAGGAAGAGCTGCCGTTTCTGGCAGGAATACGGCCTTAAATCCGATGTCAGGTGACGGCCTCCCGGTTCAGATCAAAGAAAATTCTGGTGTCGGAACGATCAGCGGCATCACGCTTGAAGGGGAAGTTCGCACGCTTGCGGCTACCGAAGAGGAAATGATCCGCTTTGCAATCGCGCATTACGACGGCCAAATCAGTGAGGTCGCGCGTCGTTTGGGCATCGGAAGAACCACGCTTTATCGAAAATTGAAGGAATATGGCATCGATGTGGCATCTACAGCGGCCAAGGGTCGCTACGAAGCAGATGACGATAATGATGCCCGTCAGGACCGTGTTGTGAACGGGTAGAATACCCTTAACTTATTGAAATTTAGTAATTTACCGAACATTGCCTGTCGGTGTTGCCAGAATGTAAGCATCACGAAGATTGTTAATAGTTTTTTTACCATGACGAAAATAGATGCGCCTGTGTGTCTTTTTTGCCATGGTGTTTCCTCATTTGTTGTTCACTAAGCGTCCATTAACCATTAAATCCGACAATCAGGGCTCACGCATATTCGTTTCTACGATCTCTGATACGGCCCCTAGGGCGGACAACACGGTAAGGCGATATAATTCAATGAGCAGGATATCGACCATTAAAGCGCGCTTGACGAAAGTCTGGACTGGATTGTCCGCTTGTGTATGTCGAGTTCGTTCTTCTGTTTCCGTATCTTTGGTTGCAGCCGCTGTCGTGACGGCGCTCGCGCCCTCGCAGGCCTCAGCCGAAACGCGTTCGCTCAAACTTTATTATGTCCACACTGGCGAAAAAGCAGAAATCACCTTCAAGAGGAACGGCCGTTTTCTTCCCGATGGATTGAAGAAGCTGAACGTGTTCCTGCGCGACTGGCGTCGTAATGAGCCAACCAAGATGGACCCGCGCTTATTCGATTTGGTCTGGCAGGTTTATCGTTCGTCGGGTTCCAGTCAGTATATCACTGTCGTTTCCGCCTATCGTTCGCCTGCGACCAACAACATGTTGCGCTCGAAGACTAGTGGTGTTGCCAAGAAGAGCCAGCATACGCTGGGTCGCGCTATGGACTTTTTCATTCCCGGTGTACCGCTTGCAAAACTGCGCGGCATCGGCATGCGCTATCAGACCGGCGGCGTTGGCTATTATCCGCGTTCCGGTTCGCCATTCGTGCATATGGACGTTGGTAATGTGCGCTCGTGGCCACGCATGAGCCGCCGCGAATTGCTTGCGCTTTTCCCAGACGGTAAGACTGCCCACCTTCCAGCTGACGGCAAGCCATTGCCCGGCTATGAGCAGGCACTTGCCATGATCGAAAAGCGCAAAGCAGGCGGCGGTTCCGTCATGATGGCCAGCAATTCAGCCCCTCGTAAGAGCAAGACGCTTTTTGGCGCGCTGTTCGGTGGCGGTGGTGCTGACGAAGAAGAAGATAACGGCAATGATTCCGCGCCAGCTCCGGCGACGGTTCGTCCTGCCCGCGCCGCTCCTGCTCAACAGGCTCCAGCAGTCATACCGCCTGCTCCTGTTCAGCAGCCGGAAGCCATGGTTGCGTCCTTGCCGACCCGTGAGGCACCGGTGCCAATGCAGGCTCCGCGTCCTGAAGCAACCGTTGAAGTGCCACAGCAAGGTGAGCAAGTGCCTGTTGCTGCCCTCAATGTTCCGATCCCTGCTCGTAAACCGGCAAATGCTGCTCAAGACGCGATTGCATTAGCCGCCGCCCAGCCTGCCAATGCGGCTGTGCAAGAAGTCGCCGATGCTGCTCCTAACCCACTCATGACCGGTTTCGTTCCAATCCCGTCCATGCGTCCGCAGCAGGAAGCAGCGACGCAGATGGCTGCGGCCGCAGTCCCGGGTGCCCGTCCTGAACGTGACCAGCTGAACCCGCAGGATGCAATTGCGCAGATTGTGAATAACGCTCCTGATAGCGCAACGACTGTTGCCGATGCTGGAAATGCAATTCAGCAGGGTGCAGCCGCAGCTTATCCTGTGCCAAAGGAGGCCCCGCGCGCCAATACGCAACTGGCCATGGTCTCCAAAAAGGATGAAATCGGTGAACTGATTGCGCCGCCGGAAGACGATTTCGACAGGCAGCCTGTCGCCTCTGCAAAACGTGAACCTGCAAAGATTGAGCCTGTTAAGACGGCTTCGGTTGCGAGAGCTGTACCTGCTCCAGCGCGTCAGCGCGTGGCGGCTAGTGGTCATGGAAGCAAAAACAGCGCTCGCTCTTCAGGTAAAGGTGATCGCCATGTAGCCAAGGCAAGTGCGCGTCCAAACCCGGTCGTTCAGCCTGCTGCGATGCCAACTTCTGCTGTCGCCATGTCATCTGATTCCGTTTCGCAGACAGCGCCAACGACCAATCCGGTCCTGCGTAATGATGCGATGCGCGAAGCACCTGCAGTGGTTTATACCGCTGGCTTCCAGCGTGGAGATCTACCAAGCGAGCGCGCCAATCAGTTCAGCGGCAATGCCGTCACCTTCCTGACAGTCGCAAAGTTCACCGAAACGAATTGATCGGTTAAGAGTTAAAAAAAAGGGGCCTTTGAGGCCCCTTTTCGTTTCTGGGTTTGTTTTCACGCATATCTTATCCGACAACCCTTTCACAGTTTTCGGGATGCGTTGTTAGCCTTTAAGGCCAGAAGCTTCGCTTGCAAGTTTCGTGATGCCGTCCCAATCGCCAGCTTCAACCAATTCCTTTGGCGCGACCCATGAGCCGCCAACACAGATCACATTTGGCAGCGAGAGATAGGATTTGGCGTTGGCAAGGCTAATGCCGCCTGTGGGGCAAAAGAAGGTGCCAGCCAACGGAGATGACATTGCTTTCAGGAAAGATGCGCCACCTGCCTGTTCAGCGGGGAAGAATTTCAGATGCGTGTATCCTTCTTCGCGCAACGCTAGCATTTCGCTTGGCGTGATTGCCGCTGGCAACAGTGGTACGTCGCTGTCGTTTGCTGCGGCAAGAATATATTTCGTGGCGCCTGGGCTGACGATAAAGCGTGAACCTGCCTTGGCCGCATCTTCATAATGCTTTGCATTGAGAATGGTGCCAGCGCCGACGATGGCCTCTGGCACTTCTGATGCAACGGCGCGGATCGCATCCAATGCAGCCGCAGTGCGCAGCGTGATCTCGATTGCAGGCAATCCACCTTTAGCAAGTGCGCGCGCCAAAGGAACGGCGTGCTCGACGTGCTCGATCAGCAACACCGGAATAACTGGCTGGCCTTGCAGGACGGGGACGAGAAGATCGGTTTTCTGCGGCATGGGCTTGCCCTTCTGCTTGAAATTAAATGGCTAAAATCGATTTAAAGTGCACCGGGTTGTTTGTCTACCGTAGCTGCTAAAGCATGTCGACGTTAAATGGGAATCATTTGAGCTCCCGCGAACATGCGACAATTAAAAGAATCTAGAGCGAGCGCCCTGAGTGCGATTAAGCGCGATACGCTCTAGAATGATGCGCATCAAAACCGATGCATGGGGGATGCTCAGGCGGCTTTCAGCATGTGGCTTAAACTTCGGTTCCATCGTCCAAACGCTGCGGCCATACGACAGTCATACTGGTTGCGCGCAAATGCTGGTCCATTGTAGCGACGGGCAAAATTGCGCCAGTCACGTTTTTGAAGTGCCTCTTTCAACCCGGCCTTTTCAATAAAACGCAGCATCAACTGAATTTGGCCCCCTAACGCCGCTGCGCGCTCCCGCTCTGTCTTGGGATTGCGAACGCGCACCGCCTCATAAGCTGATAGCCCTGCTTGATGAGCCTGATCGCGAATACGGCCTGAAAGCCTGCGGTCAAAATAATGCCCTTCGAAGCGGATAGCCGGTATTTTTTGCCATTGATATCAAAAAGTGCACGGCCACCGCTTTCCACTTCTGCGACAGCCAGAAGGGCAGCCGGTTCAATCTCCATTTCACCGGGCAATGAAATGATTGCTGCGAAAGTCTCGGCGTCGGACATCGGGTTTCTCCTCTTGCAATTCGTGTTTATCGAGGCCGGATTTTCGCTCGTCTTGAGAGGAGGGGGATAAATAACTTGAATTTGCCGCGTTCGAGGACTAGTTCGAAAGGAATTTGGAAGAGATCGAACGATGAGCAATCTGCCTTTTACTGTTGCTGCCCTTTATTGCTTTGCGCGTTTGCCGCAATACGAGAGCCTGCGCGAGCCGCTGGCCGAACTTTGCTGCGCGAACGGGATCAAGGGGACACTACTGCTCGCAGGTGAAGGCATCAACGGTACGGTCGCAGGAACAAAGCCTGCGATTGAGAAGCTTGTCGCTTACATCACTGCGATCCCTGAGCTTGCCAATCCGGAACTCAAATATTCACATGCCAGCGAGATGCCGTTCTATCGCATGAAAGTGCGGCTGAAGCGCGAGATCGTTACCATGGGTGTCGACGGGATTGATCCGCTGAAGAGCGTTGGCACCTATATCGCGCCCAAGGACTGGAATGCGTTGATTGCCGATGAAGACACTGTCGTCGTTGATACGCGCAACGATTACGAATATGCTATCGGCACGTTTGAAGGTGCACTTGACCCGAACACCAAGACATTCCGCGAATTTCCGGAATGGGTTGAGCAGAACCGCGACAAGCTTGAAGGTAAGAAAATCGCCATGTTCTGCACCGGCGGCATTCGTTGTGAAAAGGCGACCGCTTTCGTCAAAGGTCTGGGCTTCGACGATGTGTTCCACCTTAAGGGCGGCATTCTGAAATATCTCGAGGAAGTACCGAGCGAAGAAAGCATGTGGAACGGTGAGTGCTTCGTGTTCGATGAGCGCGTAGCAATTGGTCATGGTCTGACCGAAAGCGACATAGAACTTTGCCGCGCCTGCCGCCGCCCGATCACGGCTGAAGACAAGCTTTCCAAGTTCTTCGAGGAAGGAATTTCTTGCGCTGGTTGTTATGACGAACGCACACCGGAAGATCGCGCGCGATTTGCCGAACGTGAAAAGCAGGTCAAGCTCGCCAAACTGCGTGGCTCAAGCCACAAGCATATCGGCCGCTAATAATATCAGATGATGCGGCCCTTTTTGCCGCATCGTTCCTATCAGGACTAGCCAAAGATCAAACACCTCTTTAAGATGGCCTCGTTTCCAGAACGATATGAATTCGTTATGGAAATTTGGGCGGCTTTTGCATGGACGCCCGTGTGAAAAGGGTCTGACGGCATCCGGGTCGCGTTTGCCTCCATCATACCCATCATCGCAAGTTAGAGCATCAAACGAAAACTGATGCTCGAGTAAAACAGCGTCGGATTTCTTCGGCGTGTGATGATGTTTGCCCGAAATTGCGGGCACTATGGAGGCCAACAATGAAAAAACTTATCGCCGCGTTTCTTATTACGGTTGCAGCCGGTGCTGCCTCGGTTGCTCATGCCGCCGAGAAGGTTACGGTGTTTGCCGCGGCCAGCATGAAGGATGTGATCGAGGAAGCCGCCAAACAGATCAAGGCCAAGGATGGCACGGAAGTCGTTGCTTCCTTTGCTTCGTCTTCGGTTCTGGCGAAGCAGATTGAGCAAGGCGCTCCGGCACAGATTTTCATTTCTGCTGATCTTGATTGGATGGATTATGTCGAGAAAGCCGATCAGATCGACAAGGCTTCGCGCAAAGTGATTGCCGGCAACGCGCTGGTGATTGCGACGCAGAAGGAAACGCCAAAGGGCGAGGCCAAGGAACTGTTGAGCGCTGGTCGTTTTGCAATGGGCGATCCATCAAATGTGCCAGCAGGAAAGTACGGTAAAGCAGCTCTTGAAAAGCTCGACATCTGGAAAGACGTCGAAAAGAATGGTGTTTTCACAGAAAATGTCCGCGTCGCACTGCAATATGTGAGCCGCGCTGAAGTGAAGGCAGCGATTGTCTATGCGTCTGATCGTGTTGCTGCACCTGAACTCGTTGAAGCCTATCGTTTCCCGGCTTCGAGCCATGCGCCAATCCTTTACCCTGCTGCATTGATTGCAAAGAACGAAAGCGATGCTGCGAAGGCATTCCTGGCTTTCCTTGAAAGCGATGCCGGACAGGCTATCATCAAGGATAAGGGCTTTGTTGGGGCTGCGGAGGCTGCCCAGGAATGATGGCTAATAACAATGGAAAGTAATGTCTGGCAGATTGTTGCTCTGTCGCTCCGGGTTGCCGGAATAGCCATTATTGTCGCTCTGCCAGTCGCCTTTTTCGTTGCGTGGATACTTGCCCGGTTCAATTTTCCCGGCAAGTCGTTTGTGCAGGCCATCGTCACCATGCCGCTGGTTCTGCCGCCGGTGGTGACGGGCTATCTTTTGCTGGTTCTGTTTGGATCACGCGGCGCACTTGGTGCACCCTTGCAGGAATGGTTCGGCCTTTCCTTTTCTTTTCGATGGACAGGCGCAGCACTTGCTGCCGGTGTCATGGCGTTTCCGCTGCTCGTCCGTCCGATACGCCTTTCGATTGAGGGGCTTGATCGCGGGCTTGAAGAAGCGGCACGCACGCTTGGCGCCAACCGGCTCGTTGCTTTCTGTACGGTTATTCTGCCGCCGTTATTGCCGGGTATTCTGGCGGGTGCTGTATTGGGCTTCGCCAAAGCGCTGGGCGAGTTTGGCGCGACTATTACCTTTGTTTCCAATATTCCCGGCGAAACACAAACACTGTCGCTGGCGATTTATGCCTTGATGCAAACGCCAACAGGGGATGCGGAGGCTTTCCGTCTGATAGCAATTTCGGCAGCCATTTCCATTACAGCCGTGATCTTGTCCGAGTGGTTGCAGCGCAGGCTTGCGGGAGAAGCGAAATGAGCGGTCTTGAAGTTTCCGTCGCTGGCCGCAATGGCAAGTTCGACGTCGAAGCCGATTTCTCCGCCCGATGGGGTGTAACAGCCCTGTTTGGTCATTCAGGTGCCGGGAAAACAACGCTTCTTAAGATGATTGCCGGAACGTTGCGCCCCGAAAGTGGCCGCATCGCTGTCGGTGATTTCACGCTGTTTGATGCAGAGAAACGTATCAATCTGCCACCTGAAAAACGCCGGATCGGCTATGTTTTTCAGGAAGCGCGTCTTTTCCTGCATATGAGCGTGAAGCGCAATCTGACCTATGCGCGTTGGGCTGGAAAACGGCAAAGGGTCCGCAGCTTCGATGAAGTGGTGGCGTTGCTTGGCATTGATCATCTTCTGGATCGTCGCCCGGCCACCCTTTCAGGCGGCGAACGGCAGCGCGTGGCCATTGGTCGTGCGCTTCTGTCCGATCCCGCATTGCTGTTGCTTGATGAGCCGCTTTCGTCGCTTGACCACGCGCGCAGGCAGGAAATATTGCCTTTCATTGAACGTCTTCGCGATGAAAGCCACGTGCCGATTGTTTATGTCAGCCACGAGATTGATGAAGTTGCGCGGCTTGCAGACGAAATCGTCCTGTTGGCTGGCGGCAAAGTGCAAGCAAGTGGCGAAGCCGCTGAAATTTTCCCGCTGATTGATGGTGACGGCGAGGGCGCTGGCGTGCTGCTTGAGGGTACGGTTGCAGCATATGATGACCGTTACAAACTCGCTGAGATTGATCTTGGCGGAACGACATTCCAGCTAAGCGACGCGGGGCTTAAACAGAACATGCATGTGCGTCTTCGGGTCCGCGCGCGAGACGTTTCCATTGCACGTAATGCGCCGGATGCGATCAGCATCCGTAATGTGCTGCCGGTTTCCATTGTGGCGATTGAAGCGGGAGAGGGCCCGAATGCCCATTTAGCACTCGATTTTCAGGGAAGGCGTCTTGGTGCGCGACTGACGCGGCGTTCGGTCGACGATCTGGGCTTGGCGGTAGGCGATCAGGTCTTCGCGTTGGTCAAGGCTGTTTCAGTGGACCGCGCCGCAATAAGAGAAAAATGACGCAGAGACAATAATCCGGTTTTAGTCACGCGCCTTTTATGCTCCTTGTGTTGATAAATGGGAGCATTGAAATGACTGATTTGCAGAACTGGACCCCTCGACCGAGGCCTGAACGTAAAACGCTCGAAGGCCGCTATGTCCGGCTTGAACCGCTGGATGCGAGCAAACACGGCGATGAGCTTTTTGCAGCCTCTTCC
The DNA here is from genome assembly GCF_002278035.1 of Ochrobactrum quorumnocens. Taxonomy (NCBI): domain Bacteria; kingdom Pseudomonadati; phylum Pseudomonadota; class Alphaproteobacteria; order Hyphomicrobiales; family Brucellaceae; genus Ochrobactrum; species Ochrobactrum quorumnocens. The sequence goes on from NZ_CP022603.1 coordinate 1,720,239, forward strand.
GTAACGGATGCAGATCAGCGATTTACGTGGTTGTTCGAAGTCCCGCCTGCAACACGCGAGGCGTTTGAACCCTGGCTTGAAAAAGTTTCAACAAGTGAAGATCCGCTGTTCTTTGCAGTCATCGATAAGGCAAGCGGCAAGGTCGCGGGCCGTCAAGCGCTGATGCGTATCGACCCTGTTCATGGCGCAATCGAGATCGGGAACATCTATTGGGGGCCGCTCATTTCGCGTAAACCGGCTGCAACCGAAGCGCAGTTCCTGTTCATGCAGTATATTTTCGATGAGCTTGGCTATCGGCGCTATGAGTGGAAGTGCAACGATAACAACGCGCCTTCCAAGCGTGCAGCGGAGCGTTTCGGCTTTAAATTTGAAGGCACTTTCCGTCAGCATATGGTGACGAAGGGTAACAATCGTGACACATCCTGGTTTTCCATCATCGACAGCGAATGGCCTGCGCTCAGACAAGCCTATCAGGCATGGCTTGCGCCGGAAAACTTTGATAGTGAGGGGCAGCAGATTAGAAAATTAGAGGATTTTCGTATTGGTGGCTGAACCGAAGAAGAGCAATCCGGCAATTGCCGCAGCGATCATCCTGATAAGCTTTGGCCTGCTCGCCTATTTCGTGCCAAGCATCATGATCGCGCTTGGCAAACGCTCACACGTCGCGGCGGCCATTTTCGCGATACTCTTCGTGCTTGGTTTCTTTGGAATATTCTGGCTGCGTTCTCGCCGCCAGAATAGGGATTAACCAACTAAGGCGGCGCTGAGCAGCAACGCGCCAGTCAGCGCAATAAACAAGGCGGCACCCACTTCAATCACCGCCTTCAAGCGGCCTGACATGGCGCTGCTGCCTGCGAAACGTAATGCCGTGTTCTTGGCGGTCACGGCAAGTGTGGCGAGAAATGCGACGGTAAGGAATGTACCGAAAGCCATCGCAAAGACCGAGAGCAAGCCGCCAACCAACAAACCATTGAGAAGTGCGAAGGTAAGCACGATCAGTGCGCCCGAGCAAGGACGCAGGCCGACCGAGAAGATCGCTGACCAAGCAGTTTTCCAGTTGAAATCGTCGGCAAGTGTCGATGGATCGGCAATATGGGCGTTGCCGCAGTCAGCGCAGATATCGCCTTGGCCGATAAAGACGTGATCCGCTGTGGCGTTCGTGGGCTTGTAGTTGAGCTTGACCGTGCTGCTTGATGCGAGCGCGCGGGTGCTTTGCGAAACGCTGCCTTGCCAGGCCAGTCCACTGGATGCACGACCGCTGGCCATTGCCGTTTGAGGCGCTGCTGCAAAAAGAGCGCCTGTCGGTGACGGTTCGGCACTGTCTCGCTTCTTGAACAAAAGCGGCAGTTTGCGCGCCAACAGCCACAGACCGAAGAACAGTACGAGCGCGAAGCTCACAATCTCCATATAGCGTGCGGTCTGGTTCATGGAAATTCCGGTGCCGCGCAAAAACAGCCATGCCAGCCCGACAACGAAGACTGCCATGAGTGCCTGCAGAAGCGATGAAATGAACGACAGGAAAATGCCGCGTCGAAGCGCTGTTTCATTGGCGATCATATAAGACGAAATCACCGCCTTGCCGTGGCCGGGGCCTGCCGCATGGAAAATGCCGTAAACGAATGACAATCCGATAAGCACTGATGCCTGCCATGGATCATCGCGCATTGCTTTAAGCGCGGTTGTCATGGCGAGATAAAATGTGCGCTGCTGTTCGTTCATCCAAAGGATGATATGTGCGAATGGGCCGGTCGGTTTCATGGCAACTTCATTGGCACCGATGCCCAGAGACGATTGTGCCAGCGCATTGGCGGCGATCATCACAAGGGTAGCGGTAAGAATGAAACGGACCGTTCTCTTCATAAGGCTGTCTATCCTTTTGGCGCGCAGGTCACTTCAAGACGGGTGGCAAAAATCTTTGACATATCTGTGCCAGCCGGATCGTTGAAGAAGGCATCTGTCAATGTTGCCTGGTTCTGGGCGAGGGCTTCGTCCGGATTGGGGCGGATGACTTTGGAAGTGCATCCCTCCGGCAACCCTTTGATGACCAGTTCACTATCATTCACATAATCGATAGCCGTGTAAAATGTCGGATCGTAAACCCCGAAGCTCACCGTATGACCGGGTTCAAGCTTCAATGGTTTTTCAGGCTTACTCGTGAACACAATCAGGAGGTGGTTGTCTGTAAAATCTGCCGCCAAATCCTGCGGGCGAGCCATTCTGACGTCTTTGCCATCGGCAAGCACAGTCTGGAAATATTTGAACTCGGCTATGGAGCTGTTGATGACATGGCCCAGATCAATCAGTTCATTCTTGTCGAGCTGTAAGTCACCGTTCTTGTCAAACTCCATCAGAACGGTCGAGGAAAATACATCATCGAAACGCCAGATATGGGCGAGCTTTTCTACCGTGCCATCCGGCGTAATCGTCAGCTCCAGCCTTGCGTCGGCAAAGACATGTGGATGAGCCTGAGCAGCCACGGGCGCGAACACTGCCGTCAGTGTTACGGCAAGGCCTAGAGGGCTTTTCAGCCATGTGCGCAAATCAGGCATGAACGAGTTTCCGTGAATGATAGTGCATCCCAAAAGTGTGAAGCGGTTTTCGGATAGATGCGCGCGAAAACAAAAGCTCAAGGGCAAGGCATAAGGGTGAAGGCGGCGAAAGTGGGACCAAACCCATCATTTATTTCGACTTGCTTATAGTTTTGTATTTTCGCGCATTTCGCGTTCCTTGAACCATTGGGTCAGGAAGTCGACAAGAGCACGGATTTTGGCTGGCAGATAGCGACGATGCGGGTAAACCGCATAAATGCCACCGTCCTTGACGGTAAATTCGTCCAAACATGGGATGAGCCGGCCGCGTTCGATCTCTTCCTCGGCGATGAAGGCTGGCAAAGAGCAGAAACCGAGCCCGGCAATAGCGGCTGTTTTGGTGGCGACGGGGCTATTCACTTCAATCGGGCCATGCACGTTTACGGTCATCATTGAGCCGTCCGTATTGCGGAAATGCCAATTGTTGCGTGAGCGTGCATTGGTGTCGATGATGCACGGCTTATCCGCAAGATCTTCGGGACGCTCCGGCTTGCCCACGCGCGCGATCAACTCAGGAGCGCCACATAACACTGAATGGAATGGCGACAGTCTTTTCGCAATCAGAGAGGAGTCCTGCAGGCGCGTGATGCGAATTGCGAGGTCAAAACCTTCTTCCACCAGATCGACAAAGCGATCATCGAGCCGCACATCGAGAACAATGTCCGGGTGTGCGAGACAGAAATCAATCAGCGATTGCCCGATAACCGCGTCAGCAAAGGTGCGGGGGGCAGAAAGCTTTATGCGTCCGCGTGCATCGGAGCTGGTTTCGCTGACGGCATCCTGAAGCGCGTCAATCTCGCGAATGATCTCGATGGCGCGGTGATAATAGGTGTGACCGGCTTCGGTGAGCGAAAACTGGCGCGTCGTGCGGTTGAGAAGGCGTGCACCAAGTTCGTCTTCCAGTTCGCGCACATATTTGGAAAGCAGCGCCTTTGAACGTCCAATTTTTCGCGCAGCAGCAGAAAAGCCTTCCGCTTCGACCACGTCGATAAATGCACGCATACGTGTGAGGGTGTCCATGGCTCAGCCTTGTGTCTGAATAAGAATGTTTTTCGCGAGTGTAATCAGCCCGCGATCACTGCCGCGGGGCCCGATGAAAGAAATGCCCATCGGCGCGCCGTGAACTGTGCACAGTGGCACCGTGATCTGCGGTAAGCCTGAAAGAACCGAGATGCAGAGCAGGCGTAGCGCCTGTTCGCGATAGGCTTGCAGTGTCTCAAATGGCTCTTTGGCAAAAGGCGCGGCACCTGGTACGGTTGGTAGCGCCAAGACCGCATTGTCACCGATGATTGTTTCCAATTCCTGGGTGAAACGCGTGCGGCGGATGCGATGGTGTTCTAACGCGTCTTTTGTGATTTCTGACCCATAAGCAAAACGGTCGGCGACGCCGGGTCCAAGCTGGCGATCGCCTGACGAAATCCATGCGCCATGAGTTGCCCAGGCTTCTGCGCCCTGTATCTGGCGGAAAGTGAGATACAGCTCATCTATTGAAAGTGTCGGTTGGCTCGCCGCTTTGAGGCTTGCAAAATGCGGACGCACTTCAGCGAACATAGCTCTGTATGCGTCGGTTTCTGGATGGTCGAGCAGCAGATGCTCCAGCAGCGGCATATAAAGAAGTTGCGAGAAGGCAAATGCCTGCTCGTCCTCGCCGAGGAGGACTTTGCCGACGCTTTCATAAAGAGCGATATCGCGTGCAAACCAACCGATCGTATCGAGAGACGGCGCAAGCGGCATGATGCCTTTAAGAGGAATACGGCCATGAGTGGTGCGCAGACCAATAAGACCGCAGAAGCTGGCTGGTGCGCGGATTGAGCCACCCGTATCGGAGCCAAGTGCTATATCTGCCAATCCACTTGCAACAGCTGCCGCCGAGCCAGATGATGAACCACCTGTAACCCTATCAGGGGCAGACGGATTGATGGGGTAGGGGTAGTGGGAGTTCTGTCCCATCAGTGAAAAAGCCAGCTCGTCGGTCTGGGTTTTGCCGATGAAGGCCGCACCTGCTTCAAGCAGTTTTTCAACCGTGGGGGCAGATTTGTCGGCGACAGGTGATTCGGCTAAAATCTGCGGGTTTCCGCAGCCTGTTTTCATTCCGGCCACATCATAGATGTCTTTGACCGCAAGAGTTGCGCCTTGAAGCGCGCCATCAGCTGCGTGAGCAAGCGCATTTTCAGCTTTTGCAATGATGGCGTTGAAGGAATCGAGGCGGGTCATTGTTCACGACTTGCTGCCGAAATCAGCATTTATGGTTAAAGAAAGAGAAATTAACGCGGTAGATTGTTTCACTAATGTTGAACAATGGCAAGCGCACAGAGCGGCAAGTCAGGGGTAAAAAATAATTTTGGCCCAGCCGATATTTGTCATTGAATGGACACATGTTTGAGCTTATATCGCCCTTGCCCAAAGTCGCACGTGCCTGTGGGTGTCCGCCGATCCTCGAATGGTGAGGAATTCGGTACGGTACCTGGACCTAACCGCTCCAGTTGATCTGTAGGCCAACCGCCAGATCAAGGACATCTTGAAGCAACGACGGTGCGGGCCTTTCTAGTGTCTTTCGGCTGTCCAAAAGCCGGAATTACTGAAGAGGCACACCTTCATTGCCAAAAGTGCGGATGCGGTTCTCCAATTCCAATCCAAGGCAGACAAAGCGGAGTAACGCGGGTTTAGCGTTGTTCCACCGCCGCATGAGTTTTCGCGTGACCTCAGCATCTCCAAAGGCTGGCCTCACCGCGGATGCGCTTATGCATACTTTGTCTCTTAGAGAATTTCGTGGCCCATGGTGGGCTCGGTCAGATTCCCTAAGTGTTTTTTCTGCGCAGTCTTTTTCGGGATTGCGCTCTAGATGCGGCAGATCAAGCCGCGCGGGAGAACGACCATGGCAACGCAACGTATCATTGACTTCCTCAACACCCGCCGTCCCGATGGCCCTTGCCTCGTCGTCGACACCGATGTCGTGCGCGAAAACTATCAGAATTTTGAAAAGGCATTGCCTTATTCGCGCATTTTCTATGCTGTGAAGGCAAATCCTGCCCCTGAAGTGCTGCGTCTTCTTGCATCGCTTGGCTCGTGCTTCGATACGGCATCGGTTGCCGAAATCGAAATGGCATTGGAAGCCGGTGCAACGCCAAACCGCATCTCTTATGGCAACACCATCAAGAAGGAGCGCGATGTTGCGCGCGCTTTCGAGCTGGGCATTCGCCTCTATGCTGTTGATTGCGTTGAAGAAGTCGAAAAGGTTGCGCGTGCTGCTCCAGGTAGCCGCGTGTTCTGCCGCGTTCTGACCGACGGTGAAGGCGCTGAATGGCCGCTGTCGCGCAAGTTCGGTTGCGTGCCTGCCATGGCTATCGACGTGCTGCGTCATGCAAAGTCGCTCGGTCTCGATTCCTACGGTGTATCGTTCCACGTCGGCTCGCAGCAGACGGACCTCACCGCATGGGATCGTGCACTTGGAGATGCAGCATCGGTATTCCGCACACTGGCTGACGAAGGTATCGTTCTGCGCATGGTCAACATGGGCGGCGGGTTCCCGACACGTTACCTCAAGGACGTACCGACCGCTCAGGCTTACGGCATGGCGATTTTCGATGCGCTTTCAAAGCATTTCGGCAACCGCATTCCGGAAACCATTATTGAACCGGGTCGCGGCATGGTTGGCAATGCAGGCGTGATCAAGACCGAAGTGGTTCTGGTTTCGCGTAAGTCGGACAACGACAATGTGCGTTGGGTTTATCTCGACATTGGTAAATTCGGTGGTCTGGCCGAAACCATGGACGAGGCGATCCGCTACCAGATCGTGACTCCACACGATGGTGGCGAAACCGAACCTTGCGTGTTGGCTGGCCCAACCTGCGACAGTGCGGACGTTCTTTATGAAAAGACGCCGTATCCGCTGCCGGTTTCGCTGACCATCGGTGATGAAGTTCTCATCGAAGGCACAGGGGCTTACACCACCACCTATTCGGCGGTGGCGTTCAACGGCTTCGAACCGCTCCGATCTTACGTCATCTGATTAATCGGGTTCTTCCCGGTTGATCCTCTCAATCCGTCTGGTGTCGCAAGACATCGGACGGGATGTGCTGGTGCCCATGCCTAGGGTGAGATGTCATGAATGCAAATCTGGAAACTCAGGAAAATATCGTAACCGGCCTCTCGCAGCGCTTTCAGACTGCTTTCGCTGTCGTCGGCGAAACTGGCGAGCACGTTGTTGCGCGTGAAGCACTGCTCGACCGCGCAATGGGCGAAGGACGTCGCAGAAAATCGTCAGAAAAGCTGCGTCGCGGTCGTCAGCCCGCCGAAGGTCTTGCGTTTGCTGCCACAGGTGCGGACGGATCGCTCGCGGGCACGGTGCGGCTATGGAATGTCCATGCCGGGCTTGATGGTTTCGGTTTTCCGGTTTCAGCTTTGCTGCTTGGCCCGCTCGCGGTTGATCCGTCGACTGCAGGTTGCGGTATCGGTTCGGCATTGATGCAACACGCGATTGCCGAAGCCAAACGGCTCGGTCACGGTGCTATTCTGCTTGTCGGTGATCCGGAATATTATGAACGCTTCGGCTTTTCAGCGGAAAAGACCGGCGAACTTGCTATGCCCGGGCCGTTCGAAAAGCGTCGCTTTCTGGCAATTGAGTTGAAGTCTGGCCATCTCGATGGAGCACAGGGAATTTTGCGCGCCAGCGGCCGCAAACTGCCGCGTGTTGAAACGACTACGCGTCAGACAGCCTGACGCATAATCGTTAGATCTACTCTAAAGCGTGTCGCGCTTGATGGCACCCATAACGCTCGCTCTAGTTTCTTTAAATTGCCGCATGTTCGCGAACGCTAAATGAGTCCATTTGAGTGGCGACATGCTTTAGGACAAACGCACCAGTCGTCCGAAGTTGCGGACGGCTGTAATAGCAAGGCCTGCCAGAAAACCTGCGATCAGTCCTGCAATCACAATCAGCTTGCGCGACGATCCGGCAGGATCGAGCGGCGGGCGTGCCTCAGAAATTACACGGACATTGGTGGTCGTAATGCCTTGCTGCTCGGTGGTTTCGCGCGAGCGTAGCAGGAACGCTTCATATACGGAGCGCAGCGTTGAAGCTTCGCGGTCCAGTTCCCGCAATTTCACCCGATCATCATTGCTGTTGGCCTGTTGCGACTTGAGTTGTGCCAGGCGTGTGCTGAGATCACGCTCCTGCTGGGCAGAGCGCTGCACTTCAACTTGCAAGGAAGCGCGGATGCGGCGCAGTTCGGCTTCGATATCGTTCAGGACAGTCTGCTTTTGCGACTGTAACTGAATGAGTTGCGGATGGCGTGGCCCAAGCTGAGTGGAAGCCCCGTTCGCATTCTGGCTGGCCAGCGCAAATTGTGCACGCAGTGCCGTCAACGTGTTGGAACGCAAATCTTCCGGTAAGGTACCGGAAATAACGCTGCCCGTTGTCGCATCGCTGAGAACCTGCACACGCGCCTGAAGACGCATGGTTTCAGCGCGCTGATTGGTAAGCTGGTCATTCAGGCGTGTGAGATCATTATCGCTGATCAACTTGCCATCAACATCGACAAGATCACGCGACGCGCGGAAATCTGCTGTAGCCTGTTCGGCTTTCTCAACGCTTGCACGCATATCGGCGAGGCGTTTCGAAAGTTCTTCTGCATTGCGGCGGGCGGCGTCCGACTGAAGAGAGTCCAGCTCTGTCTGAAACACGGAACCGACGAGATTGGCAATCTCGGCTGATTTCTCAGGGCTGCGTGTTTTGACCGAAATCGAATAGATGAAGGTCTTGGCGTCGCGCCCGATCGTAAGGCTGTCGTAGAGATTATATAGAACGCGGGTTTCAAGTGCCTGACCCTCGCTCGCGGTATTTGGCTTCATCATGCTTTTAAGCTGCGCGAAAAAGCCAGCAATGCCTGTGGGTACAAAACTGCCGTTGAATTCCGGATCTTTGGTCAAATCGGCCTGATGAATGACCTTGAGCAAAACACTGCTGGAATCGAGCAATCGCGCCTGACTTTCAGCAATCGCCAGCGATGCATCGGTTGGTAATTGTCCCGGGGTCAGTTCGGTGCCCACGGTCTTGATGCTGCGCGGATCAACCAGAATGTCTGTCGATGCCACATACATTTGTGGAATCGTCATGGCGTAGAGAGCTGCTGCAATGCCGCCGATTAGCGTTGTTGCGATCAGCAATTTGCGCGAACCTTTGACGACTTCAATCGCTATGCGCGGATCAATAAGTGGCTTCCATTCGGTGTTCGACGCTTCGCGCCTAGCGGGCCATGTATCGTCCGTGACAATTGCTTTCGGTTCCGATGTGCTGACTTTGGCCACCTCATCCTTGGACGAATTTGCGCTGTGTTCGCGCTCTGCAATCTTCCGTTCAAGCTCTGCCTTGATCGAAGCCATGCGGCTGCGAAGCTCGGAGACCTCTTCTTCCTTGGCGGCCTTATTTTCCTGTTGCGAGCGGAAAAGTTCTGCGCGTTCCTCAGGAGTGGCAGGTGGGGTCCACGGTGGAGTTATGGGCGGGGGAATAGATTGAGGCTCACGTTTGGACGCGTCAGATTCTTCGCGGCTCGTCTCAGGCGCGTCTGAAAATGCAAGAAGAGGCTTTTCTTCCCTTCCCTTATTGCGCTTGTCGTCACCGCTCATCGTCAAAGATGTCCGTACCCCAGAATAGTCTTCATGCTTCCGACTATAGGTTTTTTATGGAGAACAAATGGTTAAAATGCGTATCGATAATTGCGTTAGTGCTTTTTAATTAAGCCTTTTTCGCTAAGTATCGGTCTAGGGTCGACATACACGGCTTAACAAGCAACAGGTAATATAAAGACGAGGCCCTTGGGTGATCGCGAAAGCATTCAAGAAATTATCGGGTAGCCGTGGTGCCGTGGTGCGGGACTATTTATCGCTCTTCTCTGGTTCTGCCGGAAGACTGGTTGTTTCGCTTCTTTATTTTATCGCGCTTGCGAACACATTGCCGACGGGAGACTTCGGTATTTTTGCCACAGCGTCGGGTACCGGTGTGGTGCTGTCGCGGCTCGTTTCGCTGGGGTTCAGCTCGCCACTTTATCGTATTTCTACCGTGAAACCGCTTTTGCTTGGCACATATACAGCCGGCTATTTGGCGGCGGTTCTTGTCTCCCTACCGCTTTTTGCGATCTGTTCGTGGTTGGTTTACTTCGTCTTCTTCAGCCGCGACATTTCATTTTTGCCGTTTGCCATTGTGGTCATTGCCGAAGCGCTTCTGTGGCGCTCGACGGAGATGATCATCATCGTCAATAATGGGCTGCGGCGGTTCGGCATTTCAGCTTTGCTGGTGATTTTGGGAACCGTAACGCGTGCGGTTGCTGCAGTCTTGTTCATGTTTCTGGCAGCTACGCACGATGTCACGCATTGGGCATGGTGGTATTTGGCTGCAAATGCCGCGGCACTGATTGTGGCGCTTCGATTCTATCCACGGGTGAAATTGCGCTTTGAGCCGCGCCTTTATGCCCGGCGCATATCTGATTCCATCGCTGTGATGGGTGCTGAACTTCTGTTCTATATTCAGAGCGAGCTTGATAAGCTCTTGGTGCTGAGCATCGGCGGACCAACAACGGCAGGCATCTATGCGATCATCATGCGCCTGGTCGATTTGACGGCACTGCCGATCCGTTCCTTTAATATGATGCTCGTACAGAAGCTTATGCGTACGCCCGATATGCTGGCGTCGCTGCGTATCAGGGCTGGGCTGGAGTTTGCGGTCTTTGCCATATCGGTAGCAGGTTTGGGCGCAATGGTGATCTTCCTGCAATTCTTCCCCAAGGCACTTGGCCCAAGCGTCGCACCAATTGTCGGGCTGTTGCCGTTGGTGTTGCTGGTGCCGGGTTTCCGCAACCTGATCGAGTATCAGACCGAGATTCTCTACGCGCGTGGTCAGTCTGGTCTGCGTACATTGAACATGGTGCTGATGACTGCAGCCAAGGCTTTGTTCGTGTGGCTTCTGCTGATTTATTATGGAAACAGCAATGACTGGATTGCCGGCCTCAATTTCGTATTTGCGGGAATTTATATCCTGTCGCTGGTTTTCACCTATACGAGCATCAAGCGGCCCGCGAAGCGGGTCTAAAACCCAGAGCGCCGCAATTCGGCGCTCTGGGTTTTGACGATCTCAACCACCTATGATGCGGCGAATATCATTGACCGACAGGCTGAGGAAGGACTGCATGCCGATGGCGACCTGATGCGGTTCCATTTCGGCAATGAAAGTTCTGAATTCTTCTTCCGTTGGCGGTGGTGCAAACCACTGCATGCGGCAGAGATCGTGTGTATCGTGAAAGTGGCCCGCACCTTCCAGAACATCATCGACATAATGGCCGTAGATGAAACATTCGGAGAAGCGGCGGACGTTGCCGATAGCCGCTACCCAATGCTGGCCGGTATGTTTCTCGATACGCTCACACATGCCGACGACCGAATCTCTGCGCCATGAAACGAGCTGGCCGATATAATCATTCAGTGCGCTTTTACCGTTCGGGACACCAAGAAGCTTTCCTGCATTTTCAGCCCAAACAGGGTGTTCCGGCCATTCGGGATTGGCAAGTGCATTGGGCCGGTAGAACAGGCGCAGTTTGTCACCTTGCCAGAGCGTGCTGCAATCAAATGCGCGCACGAAAGCAGTGTCGGAATCGGTGTAGAGAAGACCGTCTTCTTCCACCTTGCTCGCCAGTGCAATACGGCGCAATTGCTGCACATGCCATCCGCGCAATGGCTTGGTTTTGAACGACAACCAGACGCGACGACGTCCGAGATAGGTCGGATCGGGAAATGCGCGCAGCCATGAGGGCAGCAGATCGCGTTCATCAATAACGATGCGATTGGCGCTTTCTATCTGCCGGAACAGTGCCACATCTTTGCTGTCGACAAGTATGTAATGCTTGGTGAAACCGGTGACATGTTTGTCCATGGTTTCACACAGGAGCTTGCAACGCTCAAAGTCCTGATCCCAGCTTGCGGTAACGATAGCTGTCTTCAAGGTTTACCCCCTGACAGCTTTTCCTTGGCCACACGCCAGAGAAAGACCGGATTGCCGACGAGATAGCGCTTTGCCAGACGGCGCGGTTCTTGCAACAGGCGGTGTATCCACTCCATCTTGAGTGTGCGGACCCAATGTGGTGCGCGTTGTACGCGGCCGGTGTGCAGATCGAACAGAGCACCGACAGCGCTTGCAATCGTGCAATGTTCGGCTTTGATGTATTTATCGATGAACAGTTCCTGCCGCGGGACGCCCATAGCGACGAGCAGAATATCCGGATGATAATCGGCCAGTTGACCGAGAATGCCATCAAGATCGGCTGGTTTGAAATAACCGTCTGAAATAACGCGAAACTCATGCTGCGGTATTTGCTGTTTGAAAAGTTCTGCGGCTTCAGCAGCAACACCCGGACCACCGCCCAACAGAGCGACCTTCATTGGACGCTTGATGTGCTGCATCAGGCCCGGAATAAAATCTGTGCCGTTGAGATTGGCCGGGAATTTCGCGCCATAGGCTGCTTTGCTGGCAATATCGACGCCAATACCATCAGGCAGAATCAGGAAATCTTTCAACGCGGCCATGTAGGCTGGGTCTTCATGTGCAATATTGGCATTGTTGGCATTGAGCCAGCCTTGCTTCATGAATTCACGGCTCTCGATCCGTTTTTCAAAATAGGCGAACGAACTGTTCCAGTCGAAACATACAACCTTGATGCCGAGAATATTTCGATATTCGAGTTTTGCGGGTGCACTATTCGTCATGTCAGTTTGCTTTTCCTGTCACGTCCTGAAGTTTCTTTAAGCCTCGGGCGATCGCGCTGTCCATGCCTTTGATTTGTGCCTGTTTGAAGGCTTTGCCATCCAGTTTTTGACGGTGCCCGTCGTTTATTGCTTTTAGACGCTCAGCAACAGCTGCCGCGAATTCCGCAGGCTTATCAGCAATCGTGCAATTTGCGGGAATATTACCGATTCCACGAACCGAATGTGCAGTCGCGACACTTGGCATGCCAAGTTCAAACGTCTCGATGGATTTGAGCTGAACGCCAGTGCCGGCCCGGCTGATCAGCGGCACAAGCTTTCCACTTTCTACAAACTCGGTTGCATCCGGCACTTTGCCGACGAAATTGACGCCCGGCCATGCCGCAATCAAATCAGCCGGTGTATTACCAGCGATAGCTATTGAAATGTCTTTCGGCAGCAGTGGTTTTACTTCGCGCAGAAACCATTCAAGCCCGATGCGGTTCGGGTGCCATGTCCATGTCCCGATCAGCGCCAGATCGTATTTCGCTGAAGGCGCCTTTGTAGCTGCAGCATTCCCCGGCATGACAAGCGGTAATGTTGCAAACTTTTCGCTGCAGAGGCCCAGTGCTGGACCGTCGTCTTCCGCAAATGTGAAAACGAAACTTGCCTGTTTGCAAAGTCTGTTTTCCAACTTTTTCAGAATGCGTGCTTCGCGGCCGAACAGGAATTTCTGTACTTTACCTTTGGCGTCTGCGGCATTTTCTTCCGCAGAGCGATATTCGACGTTATGCGCAACGAACAGCGAGGGCTTGTTCTTGAAAATTTCTTCGAAGGCACCCGGCAGCGTGACACCGTTGAGCACGTAGGCGTCGAAGTCGCCAAGCTCGGTGATTGCATTATGCAGCTCGATAGCAGGGATCACGCGCAGTTTTGCTGAGGAAACAGTCAGCCCGGTGAGGAAGGATTTTAGCACCCATCCGATCTTGCGCTTGATGCCTGCACCTTCCGTGCGTACTTCCACTTCGCCAAGGACGATTGTGTCTGCACTTTCAGCAGCTTTATGCCCCGGCCACGTAAAACCCAACACGGTCACATGCGCGCCTGCGCGACGAAGGCCATCAATGACGGCTGCGTTGGCAACTTCATATCCGGTTGAGGCGACGGCATGCGGAACAAGTGACGTCACGAAGACAAGACGAAACGGTTGCAATTCAACTCCTGACGGCTCTTAATGAATGTTTATTGAAGTTAGTGTCTACAGCCATGCGGTGAACTTTTCTTTAAGCGTTTATCAATAGTGGCAAGATAAACATAAAATCATAATTCTCTGAAATAATCGGAAGCTGAGATGCCAGATTTACCGGATCATATTGAAGTAATCGCTAAAACACCTGGTCTCGGCTATGACGAGATCGACATCGTCGTTTCGCTCCCGACATTTATGCGGCCCGAGCATCTGATACGCACGCTCGACACGCTGAATGCGCAGACCACCAAGCGTAAATGGGCTGTCGTTGTGATCGAGAACGAAACCGAAAAGAAGGAAGGCGCAACCGTTGCTGCCCCGCTTTTCGAAGCCGGCAAATATCGGGGTATGCTGATCGGTGAATCCCATCGCGGCAACTGCAACGCCTATAATGCTGGCTGGCTGACCGCGACTAAGTTTTTCCCGAACTTTAAATACGTCATCGTGATCGACGATGACGAGCTGGCTGATCCTGACTGGATCGAAAACATGGTTTCGACCGCTGAGCGTTATAACGTTAGCCTGGTTGGCGGTCCGCAGTATCCGATTTTTGAAAAGCCGAATTCGGAACAGTGGGCAAAGCATCCGGTCTTCCTACCGCATTATACTAAGACAGGCCCGGTTCCGATTATCTATTCGTCGGGCAATCTGCTGATTGCGCGCCCTGTGCTTGAAGCGCATGGTTATCCGTTTATGGATCTGAAGTTCAACTTCACCGGCGGCGGCGATTCTGACTTCTTGTCCCGCTCAATCGCTAAGGGCTTCAAAGTTGCCTGGTGTGCGGAAGGTATCGTGCGCGAAACCATTCCGGCACGTCGTCTCGAAAACGACTGGATCAGATCACGCGGCTTGCGCAACGGCGTTCTTTCGACCTTGATTGAACAGCGCAAGCGCAAGGACGAGCCACTCGGTCAGGTGCGCGTGTTCCTCAAGAGCCTCGCGCTTCTGGCTTATTCGCCGATCAAGGCTGTGAGAAGAGGTGTTGCCGCTGGTTTTGCACCTGTTGGTACCTACTTCATCCATATCGGTTTGGGCCGGGTGATGGCGCATTTTGGATATTTGAATGAGCAGTACCGTAACCCGGACAAGAACTAATCCAAGTTCGTCCGATCCGATGCGGGTGACGGTGCGCCAGATAGCGCTCGTCACCGCGACGGTTATATTCTGCATTCTGTTGATTTCTTTTCGCCCGTTTTCGCCGGCTGTTCCTGCCGATGGTCAGCAGGCGGGTGATGCCGTCAATCAGCTTGGCTTTGGCCTCGTCGGGGCCATAGCATTGGCGTCGCTTGCAATGTTCGCCGAACCTGGCAAGGTTTTGCGGCTTGTCAGCCTTGGTTGGCTGCTGATGTTCGGCCTTTTGTTGGCTTCAGCTTTCGTTAGTCCCGATCCTTCGACCGCCATTCGTGGCATCATGCTGACGCTGATCGGTGTGCTCGCAATTGTTGCCGTCCTTGCCCTGCCGCAAGATGCCGATGGTTATTCGTGGATGCTGCTTGTTGTGGCGTCTATCGTTATTTTTATCTCCTATGCCGGTGTGGTGCTTTTGCCTAATCTTGGCACCCACGGTGTAGATGCTGGCGAGCCGCAGAATTCATTTCTTTGGCGGGGTGTCTTCACCCACAAGAACATTGCCGGGCCTGTCATGGCGATTTTCGCTTTTGCGGGTATTTATCTTTGGCGGCGCGGCTGGCGGTTCAGCGGTGCGCTGATTGCGTTATTTGCATTGTTCTTTGTGGCGCATACAGGTTCGAAAACCACTGCCGCATTGGTTCCATTCGCCATGCTTCTGGTCATCGGTCCCGGCATGTTTGGTATGCGCGGACTGGCACCTCTGATGATCTTTGCCATTCAGGTTGTGTTTGCGCTTTTCACCATTGGCGCAGTGCTATTTGAGCCGTTGCATCAGATTGTTTTGCAATTCTCGGTCGATCCGACTTTTACAGGACGCACCTCGATCTGGGCCTTTGCGATTGATGCGTTGCACAACCGTCCATGGATCGGATTTGGTTATGAGAGCTTCTGGGGGGCTGAGCGGGTCAAGGAAGCCGCCAATCCTTATTATCTCGATTGGGATGTGCGCGGCATCGTGCATGGCCATAACGGCTATCTCGATATCACGCTTTCGATGGGGCTTATCGGTCTTATCTGCGCAATAGTCGTGATCATCATCATGCCGCTGGTCAACTATATGCGATGCAGACCAACCCGCGAGAACCTGCTTCTTGCTGATTTCTTCCTGATGTTTGTGTTTTTCGGCACGCTCAATGCGATGCTGGAAAGCTTCTTTTTTCGTCGCATGGATCCAGTGTGGCTCATGCTTATCTTTGCGATCTTTGGCTTGCGCATGACGGCCAAAGTCACCATTCCCAAGCGGGCTATCTAGAGCGTGTCGCGCTTGATCGTACCCGCTGCGCTGACTCTATCTTCTTGTTTTCACGCATGTCGTTGTCGGAAAACCGGTTTCCACTTTTCCGCGACATGCTTTAGCCGGAGTTACCATGAATATCGCTATCATTGGCACGGGCTTTGTCGCCGATTACTACATGACCACGCTGCGCAATTACCCGCAACTCAAGCTGCTCGGTGCCTTCGATCGATCGCCGGAACGGATCAAGGTGTTTGCCGCACATTATAATGTGCGTGCTTATGAGAGCTTTGAGGCCGTGCTGGCTGATAAAGACGTGCAGATTGTCTTGAACCTCACCACACCGGAAAGCCATTCTGCCGTTTCGCGCGCAGCGCTCGCAGCTGGCAAGCATGTCTATTCCGAGAAGCCTTTGGCAATGGATTTCAACGATGCCAAAGCGCTGGTCGATTTTGCTGCCGCCAATGGTCTGACGCTTGCTGCGGCACCCGCCAATGGTCTCAGTGACGCGCAGAAACTTGTTTCAAGTTCGATGAGCGAGATTGGCACGCCGCGTCTGGTTTATGCTGAAATGGAAGATGGTCCGGTTTTTCGCGACAAGTGGGCGACATGGCGCTCACAATCGGGCGCGCCATGGCCGGGTCTGCATGAGTTTGAGATTGGCTGCACGCTGGAACATGCAGGCTATGCGCTTTCGTGGCTGGTGTCTCTGTTTGGTCCGGTAGAAAGTGTGACTGCTTTCTCTTCGATCACCTTCCAGAATAAGGGGCCGGGCACCGAACATCTGCACATGGCACCGGATTTTTCCGTGGGGTGCCTGCGCTTTAAATCTGGCCTCGTTGCGCGTCTGACTTCGGGCCTCGCAATGCCAAAAGATCGCAGCCTGACGATTGTGGCCGATAAAGGCTCGATTACGGTCGATGATCTCTGGGATAACCGTTCTGCGGTTCGGCTTGAATCGACGACCAGAAAACGTTCCTTTCTGTCGCGGGTGTTTGGACGTCTTGAAGCCAAACTTGGTAAGACACTCGCATGGAAACCGGCTGTTGGCAGCAAGCTTACTTATCCAAAAGGCGATACGGTGAGCCTGCCGTCATTCCCATCGCAGATTGATTTCATGCGTGGCGTTGCCGATCAGGCGCGCGCCATCGAAACCGGTAAGACGGCCTTTTTCTCAGGCGCTGTGGCATTGCACATTACCGAAGTGGCTCTTGCACTTAACAATGCTGGCGAGAATGCTGCGCCTTATAAGGTGCAGAGCAGCTTCTAATCGGGTTTCTTTGCAAGCACAGTGCTGACGATGTTTGCGACGGCAGCACTGTGTTCAAGCGGCATGATTGGACTGGAAATCTCGCCACGTGATACGGCATCGCGCACGGCTTGCGCCTGAAACTGAAGCCCGTTGCCTGCAAAGCGGTGATGTTCGACCGTTCTTCCCGGCAGTGGCAAGCGATTGAGAACCTTGCCGATCAATCCGCCTGGACCTTTGGGGCCGATGGCTGAGCTCATTGCTTTTGCAGAAAAGATTGTGAGGCGCTGTGCTTTGAGGAACGGTGCGTGCAGCAGAATTGCTCCGCCTGTGCCCTCAATCAGCATCTGATTTTTACCGTCATGGTCAAAACCGCACGAAAGATGTGCTTTGGCGTTTGCATATGTCAGTTCGATTTCCGTACGCATATCGACGCCACTCTTGGCACGCGTCCAGCGTCCGCTCACTGCATTGGGCAAGCCCACGATGCTCAGCGTGAGCGAAACCGGATAAACACCAAGATCGAATGCGGCACCGCCGCCTAATTCCGGATTGAAAAAGCGGCTTTCCGGGTTCTCCTCGCGAAAATAGGAAAGATCGGCTTCAATACGCTTTACTGTTCCAATTGTTCCGGCCTTGATGTGCTCGCGCGCGGCATGAAATGCTGGGAGAAAGCGGCTCCACATAGCCTCCATGGCAAACACGTTATGCGCTTGGCTTGCGGCTGCAATCTGGTTTGCACCATCAGCATCAAGCGTCAGCGGCTTTTCAGTCAGGCAGGCTTTGCCAGCGGCGATTGCCTGTAATGTCTGCGGGACATGCATGGCATTGGGCGTGGCAATGTAAACGGCATCGATATCAGCGCTATTTAGAAATGCTGATGGGTCGTCAAACGCCTTGTCTGCACCGACCCGGTTCTTAAAGCTTTCAGCACTATCGAGCGAGCGAGAGCAAATGGCGGTCACGCGCATAGCTTGGCTTGCCTGAATATCGGCTGCAAAGGCGCTGGCAATCGTGCCCGTTCCCCAAATGCCCCAGCGAAAATTTTTGCCGTCGCGCTGCGTGTTCGTCATGGTTTTACCGCCAACCCCTTCGCGATACCCTTGTCATTTGTCTGTTGTATATCGCATGATATGCGGGATTACGACCGGCTTTGCCTGCTGGTTCCCTCTTCATGTGATCAAGGTAAAAATATGAGTGGAATTGTTGTAGCCGTTGCGCGAGATGCCGAGCATCGTTTCTCGAAACAGCTGGTTTCTGAGATCAGCATCATTGCAGGGCAGGGCGTTGAAGGCGATGCGCATAAAGGTGTGACGGTCAAGCATCGTTCGCGCGTGAAGGCTGATCCGACTCAGCCAAACCTGCGTCAGGTTCATCTTATTCCAGCAGAACTCTTCGACGAGCTGACTGCGAAAGGGTTCGACATTGCGCCGGCGCAACTGGGTGAAAACATCACCACACGCGGGGTCGATCTGCTCGCACTTCCAAAGTCGGCCATTCTCAAAATTGGCAATGAAGTAGTTCTCCAAATCACAGGCCTGCGCAATCCATGTTCGCAGATTGAAAACTTCGAAAAAGGCCTTCTCGGCGCTGTTCTCGATAAAACCGACGACGGCGAACTGGTACGTAAAGCGGGTATCATGTCGATCGTTATTGCGGGCGGCTATGTGCAAGCTGGTGACAATATCGAGGTCGAGCTGCCGCCACTGCCGCACGAGAAATTGGAACGCGTCTGAGCATTTAAATCGGTTAGTTTTCTAGAAAAAGGCCTATCAAATTTGCGTCATATGCCCTAGATCATCCAACAATAGGATACAGACTGGCTCTGCTGGCGCTACATAATGCGACAGCGACAGCTACGACAGTCCAGTCTGTCGGCTCTCTAATTCTGTATGACAAGCCAGTTGGCTGTGTTTCAAAAGGGCAAAAAATGGAAAAAGCAGATATCGGAATGGTCGGTCTCGGCGTCATGGGTTCGAACCTTGCGCTGAACATCGCCGAGAAGGGCTACACGGTAGCCGTCTATGACCGCGACGAGCCCGTCCTGAAAGCATTCATCGAAAAAGCTGGCGCGTTGCGCGACAAGATCATCCCTTGCGCCACCTTTGAAGAGCTGGCTGACAATATCCGCAAGCCACGTCCAATCATCTTCCTCATCAAGGCAGGCGCACCAGTTGACGCCGAAACCACCCGCCTCAAGGCTTTTCTTGAGAAGGGTGACATCATGATCGATGCTGGCAACTCTGACTACCGCGACACAGTACGTCGTTTGAAGGCGCTGGGTCCAAACGATCCGACCTTTGTCGGGATGGGTGTATCGGGCGGCGCGGAAGGTGCACGTCATGGTCCTTCGATGATGGTTGGCGGCACAGAGGAAGCCTATGAGCGCATCGCGCCAATCCTCCTGGCTGCGGCTGCAAAATATAAGGGCGAGCCTTGCTGTGCGCTCGTTGGTCCGGATGGCGCAGGCCATTTCGTGAAGACCATTCACAACGGTATCGAGTATGCCGACATGCAGATGATTGCCGAAATTTACGGCATTCTGCGTGATGGCCTTGGCCTTTCGGCTCCGGCTATCGGTGATGTGTTCGAGAAGTGGAATGCAGGCCCGCTCAATTCCTACCTCATTGAAATCACTGCGAAAGTCTTGAAGGCAACCGATCCAGAAACCGGTAAAGCGATGGTCGATGTGATCCTCGACGAAGCTGGACAGAAGGGTACGGGTCGTTGGTCGGCTATCGAAGCGCAGATGCTCGGTGTTCCGGCAACTGGTATCGAGGCTGCAGTTGACGCGCGCTCTTTGTCGTCGCTCAAGACCGAGCGTCAGGCTGCGGAAAAGGTTTATAATCCGGCTTCGCGCGCGCTCGATATTGCCGATCAGGCACAGTTCCTTGCCGATCTTGAACAGGGTCTCTTGGCTGGCAAAATTGCAGCCTATGCTCAGGGCTTTGCCGTCATGTCGGCAGCGTCGAAAGAATATGGCTGGGAAATTCCACTGGCTACCACTGCCCGTATCTGGCGCGAAGGCTGCATCATTCGTTCGCTGTTCCTTGACGACATTGCACAGGCCTTTGAAGGTCAGGAAATCGAAAATCTGCTGCTGGTTCCTGCTTTCGTTGAACGTATGGGCAAGGCGTCAAAGGGTCTTCGCAAGATCGTGGCGCAGGCAGCCCTTGCGGGTCTACCACTTCCAGCACTTGGTTCGGCATTGAGCTACTTCGACAGCTTCACGCAGTCGCGAGGCACGGCCAATGTTATTCAGGGGCAGCGCGATTTCTTCGGTTCGCACGGCTTCAAGCGTGTGGATAAAGAGGGTGATTTTCACGGCCCTTGGGGTGATTAAGTCCTGACAAGTTTTGGCTCTGATTGATGGGAAGTCACATCAGTGCCATAATCTTGACACGCTATGAGCACGATTTTTACAAAAAAGCCGCCCGGTTGGGCGGCTTTTTTGCTAGGTTTGTCGATTAATCAGCCAGCACGAGCAGATCGTGCGATGCAAAATGCACGGTAACTTTGTCGCCGCGCTGCGGCGGTGGCTGTGTTGGATCGTTGAATGTGTCGAATGATAGCTGGTTCTTGCCAAGTGCTACGCGCGTACGAATAACCGAGCCAAGAAAATGCACATCTTCGATGGTTGCATCGAGCGACGTGTCGTGGCTCTTGCGCGCTTCCAGACTGACAGCTTCCGGACGGAGAGCCAGTGTGATTGCCTTGCCCTTTGCATGATGACCGAGTTCTTCGGCCACCTTGATCGTGCGGCCATCAAGATCGATGCTGTTTTGTCCCGGTTCGTTGACAGATGCTTCGAGCATGTTGAGTGTGCCGACGAAGGACGCAACAAAGCGCGAGGCAGGACGGTTATAGATATCAAACGGAGTGCCGATCTGATCTGCCCGACCTTCATGCATGACGACGATACGGTCGGAGATCGACAGTGCTTCTTCCTGATCATGTGTCACGAAGACAGTCGTGATGCCCAGCTTCTGCTGGATCGCACGGATTTCCTGACGCAGTGAAATACGGATTTTCGCGTCGAGCGCTGAAAGCGGCTCATCGAGCAGAAGCACTTGCGGCTTGGTTGCGAGCGCACGCGCCAGTGCCACACGCTGTTGCTGACCACCAGACATCTGATAGGGATAACGGTCTGCAAGATGCTCAAGCCGGATGAGGCTCAGCATTTCCTGAACTGTGGTATCGATTTCGGCTTTTGATTTGCCAGATACACGAAGACCGAAGGCAACGTTCTGTGCAACCGTCATATTCGGGAATAGGGCATAGGCCTGAAAAACCATGCCGATATTGCGCTGATTGGGCTTGAGGTCGACAACATCCTTGCCGTCGATTTCAATAGCACCGCTATCCGTTGTTTCAAAGCCTGCGATCATACGCAGAACGGTTGTCTTGCCACAGCCCGAAGGCCCGAGAAAGGAAACGAATTCACCTTTTTCGACGGCAAGATTGAAATCGTGGACGACGGTATTGGCGCCGAAGCTCTTTTTCAGGTGCTTGAGATTAAGAAAAGCCATGAATGTTACCCGGCGGTTGTCTTGAATTTGTTGAGGCGCGATACGAGCTGCAGCATGATGATGCTGACCCACGTAATGCCAAACGAAATGATCGCCAGCGCGGACGGCTCATAAGCGCGATTGGCGCCCACAAGCTGTAGATATGGGCCGAAAGCTGGACGATTGAGCAGCGATGCAAGCGTGAATTCGCCAATGACAATGGCAAAGGTAATGAACGCACCGCTCATAACCCCCGACATCACATTCGGGAAAATCACCTTGAACATGATCCGCGCCCAGCCAGCGCCAAGGCTCTGTGCTGCTTCGGTGAGTGTGCGGACATCAATCGTGCGCATGGCAGTATCAACAGCGCGATACATGTAAGGTAGCGACAAGGTCATATAGCCGAACATAAGCAACAGATCAGTTGCACGCGTCGACGAGGTGAACGGCAACCATGACGATGAATTATAGATGCGCAAGTAACCGAACACGATGACGATGGCCGGAATGACAAGCGGCATCAGGGTGATGAATTCAATCACTGGCCGTAAGTGCGGCAGACGCAAACGTACCCAATAGGCTGTCGGCACCACCAGCAGCACACCGAATATGATCGTCAGAACACCGAGCAGGATCGAATACCCGAAGGTTGCCTGGAAATTCGGATCGCTGAAAACAACCCGGTAGGCATCAAATGAATACTCGCCGCGACGCATGCGCAGAGAAAACTCGAAGGTGCCAATCAGTGGGACCAGGAAGTAGATCGCGCCGATGAGGAAAGCGATCCATGCCCCGATCTTCTGAGCGTTAAATGCCTTTTTCATCGCTGCCACCTTTCGGCGCGCATACGCAGCCAGATGTAAAGGAGGTTGGAAAGTCCGGTTATAACGATCATGCCGAGCGCTAGCGCGTAACCAAGATTCTGATTATGCAGAACATCGCCTCGGATCTGTGCATAGAGCAGGATCGGCACGATGTTGAGCGAAGAACCGGTCAGTGCATAGGCGGTCGCAATCGCACCGAAGGCATTGGCGAACAAAAGCAGAGTTGTGCCGAGCAGGCTCGGCCAGAGAATCGGGAATGCAACCATGCGCCAATATTGTAGATTGGTGGCACCCAGGATCGAAGATGCCTCGCGCCATTCCTTTTTAAGACCATCGAGTGCTGGTGTCAGAATCAGCACCATCAACGGGATCTGGAAGAACAGATAGGTGATTGTCAGGCCGAAGAAGCTTAGGAGATTAAAGCCTGTCGAATAAAGATTGAAGCCAAACCATTCGCGCAGCAGGATAGTCACAAAGCCGGTGCGTCCGAGCGTTGCCAGAAAGGCAAAGGCCAGCGGAACGCCAGCGAAATTGGATGCAACGCCTGAGAAGGTCAGTACGGTGGGACGTAGCCAGCGCGGCAGATTGCCCAGCACTACGGCCCAAGCCAGAAAGAAGCCAATCAGCGCACCGCCAAGGGCGGAGGCGAGGCTTACTTTGATCGAAATCCAATAAGCACTCAGAATCTGAGGCTGGAAGAGATCACGGACATTCTGCAGTGTGAAATGGCCATTTGGGTCCTGAAAGGCGCCGATGATCAGATACATCGTCGGCCATAACAGGAAGAGAATGGCAAACAGAAAGAAAGGCGCGACGCCAATCCACGATAGTGGCAATTGACGCTTACGCACCCCGCTGATTGGAGCGGTTGTTTCGGCTGATGAACTCATGCGTTCTTTCTTTAGAGCATAATCCCGAAAACATACAGGTTTTCGGATGAGACTACGCGTGAAATTAAAAGACGAAGTATCTCTGTCGGCTAAGATTCTGTCAGAGCACGGCGAACCCTAACGGGCATAGGAAGGTTGCTCTAACAGCTTAAAATCGCTGCATAATGCCTGACTGTTCAGGAAACACTGCGACGACCATTTCTGGTCGTCGCAGGCATCAACAGGGCGAGATGAAATCGCTTACTGGACGTTGGCGCCGACAACGCTATCCCAGTTCTTGGTGATTTCTTCCTGAGCGGCTTCAATCTGTTCCAAGGTTGGGAAGATAGCCTTTTCATAGGAATCTGCCGGTGGCAGCTTGTCGAGCAGATCCTGCGGGATCTTGCCAGCCTTAGCCATCGCGTTGAAGCGGATCGGGTGGCAGTAGCCCTTCAGATAGCCGAGCTGACCTTCATCCGAATAGATGTGCTCCATCCAGAGCTTTGCAGCATTTGGATGCGGTGCGTAAGCGCTGATCGCCTGTACGTAAACGCCGGC
Organism: Ochrobactrum quorumnocens; assembly: GCF_002278035.1. Lineage (NCBI taxonomy): Bacteria > Pseudomonadati > Pseudomonadota > Alphaproteobacteria > Hyphomicrobiales > Brucellaceae > Ochrobactrum > Ochrobactrum quorumnocens. Next base: position 1,744,178 of record NZ_CP022603.1, read on the forward strand.
AATGACGCCCGTCTTAGGAATCACGGTTTGGATTTCCGGGTTGCCCTTGAGCGTATCGCGGTCTGCGAGAGCGTTATAATCCCAACGGATAACGATTGGGGTCGAGCCCTGTGCGAGCGACGCAGCCTTGCCGATAACAGGAACGAAGTTACCGTTGGCATTGAGTTCCTTGTAGAATTCAAGGCCCTTCTTGCCAGCTTCTACACCCGGCTCCGCGCCGCGTGCGATACCGGCAGCGTGAACGCCGAGAATGGCCTGTGCGGAAACGCGTGGATCACCGGCGAGAGCAACCGAATTGGCATAATCGCTCTTGAGCAGATCTTCCCAATCCTGTGGGACGTCTTTGACGATGTCCTTGTTCACTTCGAAAGCGAGAACGCCGTAATAATCACCATACCAATAGCCTTCAGCATCCTTGGCGCTATCTGGAATTTCGTCCCAGGTTGCAACCTTGTATGGCTGGATCAGGCCGTCTTTCTTGGCGGTGGTGCCGAAGGCAAAACCGACGTCGATAACGTCAGGAGCCTGTGGGCCCTTATTGTCCTTGTTGGCCTTGATGGCTTCGATTTCGTCGCCCGAACCCGCATCTGGATTCAGTTCGTTGACCTTGAGGCCATACTTGTCTTTGAAGCTCTTGATGATTTCGCCGTAACCGCACCAATCATGCGGAAGAGCGATGGTGGTCAGTTCACCTTCGGCCTTCGCCGCAGCGATCAGTTCGGCCGATGGTTCTGCAGCTGCAATAGAAACCCCGCCAACGGCGATCGCCGTCGAAAGCGACAGCAGACGCGCAGTAAATGCAAGCATTGTTTGACTCCCCTGTTAAAGTCGGGCGAACGCTTCCGGTCGATTCCAGTGTTCGCGCACTCCCGATAGCCGTCCTAGATGACGGTTGGATGACAGTTCGTGGATTGTCACAAAATGTCAACGACAGAAAGTGAAACACGTTTTCAGGGACTTAGCAATTGATCCATAAGGGTTAACTGCACTTTTATGACAATAAATATGACAAAGGTTTCGCTGTTGTCACATTTTAAAAAGACGCGTTTCTCAAAACGACAGCGGTTTGCCTGCGCGCGGCATGATGCGTGTAAGTGTACGGCAAACGAAAATTTGTGAAATACGGACGAAGCATAATTAGTTTCGTATGAAACCCAATTATGGGGGAGATGGTTGCGGTTTTTACTGCATAGTCCCGCAATCTTTTGTCAGTTTAAGGAGTATGCAGCAGATTTAAACTGCCGGAGCGACCTTTGTACACCCAACAGGGCGCCCGGATGCTGAAGCGTGTCGCATTTTATTCCATCGTAGCTGGATCAGAAATCAGTCCGGTGGACTGATTTCCCCGCATACCGCTCAAAAGTTAAATCATCACCACGACCTAGTGGCCGCCGCCGCCACCTCCTGCTGCCTGCTTTGGTTTGCGCAGCAAGATTGCGCAGATTGCGAGCGTGCAGAACATCATCGTCAGGATGTAAAATACATCGATGAAGGACATCAGTGTCGATTGTTGGCGCACCATGCCTGACATTTTGGCAATGGCGACAGTTGCACCATCCATGCCAGCCGCATTGTACTTGGCAGTCAAGTTGGCGAGCATCTGTTCGGCTTCCGCATTGCCCCAGCGCACGTGTTCAGCCAGCCGTTCATAATGCATATCGTTGCGACGCATCAGGATCGTGTTGATGACAGCCAGACCGACAGCGCCGCCAAGATTTCGCGTAAGATTGAACAGGCCGGAGGCGTTCTTCATGAGAGAAGGCGGCAATGTGCCCAGCGCAAGATTGTTGATCGGCACCATACAGAGCATTAGCGAACAACCACGAAGGATCTGCGGCAGCAGTAGTTCGTAGAAATCCCAATCTGCCGTCAGGCCTGTCACCATCCACGTCCCAGCCGCAAAGCCAAGGAAGCCGATCATCATCATCAGGCGCGGGTCCATGCGCGTGGACAGGAAACCGGCAAGGGGGGCCGTGAAGAACATGGCAAGACCGCTTACAAATAGCGCCTCACCGATCATCAGCGCATCATAGCCACGTATGCTGCTGAGATAGAGCGGATAAAGATAAGTAAGACCATAGAGGCCGACACCCATCACAAAGGAAAACAGAGAACCAAACGCGAAGTTGACGTTCTTGAAGGCTCGTAAGTCAACGATGGGTTCTTCGGCCGTAAAAGCTCGATAGAAGAAGATAATGCCACCAATCGTCATGACGCCTGACAGGATGAAGATCGCATCATCCTGAAGCCAGTCGTTGCGTGGGCCTTCTTCGAGAACATACTCCATCGAACCAAGGAATGCCGCCATGCCTGCGAGGCCCCACCAGTCGAATTTGCTCAGGAGCGAGCTATCGCCTTCATCGAAATCGATGAGGTTCCATGCAGCGATCGTGACAAGGATGCCGGGCCCAACATTGACAAGAAACAGCCAGTGCCAAGAGAAAGCATGACTTAGATATCCACCAACGGTTGGTCCAATGGTTGGCGCAAGCGTTGCGACAAGGCCGATCATTGGCGAAACGATTGAACGCTTGGACGGCGGGAAGATCGTGAAGGCGGCTGCAAACACGCTTGGGATCATGCCGCCGCCGATAAAGCCCTGAATGGCGCGGTAAACGATCATCTGGTCGATGTTGGTCGCTGTCGCACAAAGCATCGAAGCCAGTGTAAAGCCTGCGGCTGAAACGGTGAACAAAACGCGTGTAGATACAAGACGCCCAAGAAAACCGGACAGCGGGATCATGATAACTTCCGCGATCAGATAAGATGTCTGAACCCAGGAAATTTCATCGGAGCTGGCACTGAGGCCCGCCTGAATCTCAGACAGCGACGCAGACACAATCTGAATATCCAGAATTGCCATGAACATGCCGAACACCATCGCAAGAAAGGCAATCGCCTTCTTGGGATCGATGCGATCATCTGCAGGAGCCATGGGCCCCATTGTGGTGTTTGCAGCCATGACGGCGCACTCCGAAAGGGAAGGGGAAGGCGGCGCGAAAGCTGTCAGCCGCGCCGCCGCATGTTCTAATGATCAGTTTTCACGCTCTTTTGGAATACGCTCCCAAAAGCGTTGTCGCGCGTGTCAGTTGGCCTTGTCTTCAGGTGCGGTGCGTGTGTCCACGTCAACCGTTACGCTGAGACCAGCGCGGATCTTGCCAGAATCGAGCGCGTCCTGAGGGATCGTGATACGAACCGGAACACGTTGAACGATCTTGGTGAAGTTGCCGGTGGCATTTTCAGGTGGCAACAGCGAGAACACGGCACCCGATGCTGGGGCTACCGATGCGACCTTGCCTTCAAAGTAAGGGCCGTCGATGGCATCGACATAGATACGTGCTGTTTCGCCAGTTTTGATGTGGCCGAGCTGCGTTTCCTTGAAGTTGGCATCAATATAGAGCGCGTTCACCGGAACAAGCGCTGCAATCTTCTGACCGGCAGAAACGAGATCGCCCTTCTTGCCGGAAAGATTACCGACAACACCATCAAAAGGTGCGCGCAGGGTGGTGAAATTGAGATCGCGAGCAGCCTTGTCACGTGCAAGTTCCAGAGAGCGCATGGTGCTTTCTGATTCCTTGTACTGCGCATTCAACACTTCGATATTGGCATTTGCCGAAGCAATCTGTGCTTTGGAACCGGCAAGTTTTGCCTTGGCCTGATCGAGTGAAGACTGCGCATTGTCGAGTTCTGACTGTGCCGAGAACCGTGTATCGTGGAGTTTCTGGACGCGGACCATTGTGCTCTCAGCGTTCTTCAGAACGGCCTGAGATGCCTGTTGATCTGCCTGAGCCTGTTGCAGGCTTGCCTTGGACGCATCAATTTGTGCGTTGATCCGTGCGAGCGTCTGCTTTTGTGTATTAAGCTTGGCTTCCGCATCGTCGAGCGCAATCTGGTAATCTCCGGCATCAAGCTGGAAGATCACATCACCAGCTTTGATATGCTGGTTGGCCACGACTGGGATGCTTTCAATATAGCCGGTGACTTTTGGTGCGATAGACGCAATGTCACCCTGCACGTAAGCGTCATCCGTTGAAACCATGAAGCGGCCAACTGTCCACCAGTTATAACCATACCAGAGCCCACCTGCGACGGCAGCAATAATAACGACCGGCAGCACAACGCGCTTACCAATGCCCTTTTTCTTGCCGCCTTTTGCGGTATCAGGTGCTGCGCCAGGAGCAGCAGTGTCCGGGGCTGTTTGCGGTGCTGGCCGTTCGCCCATGGGTTCTGCATTCACTCTGGACTGTTCTTCCTGAGCCGTAGGGGTCGGGAATGGACGGATTTCAGCCGTATCAACAGACTTATGGGCGGACATTTGGAAACTTTCTTTATAACCGCTTCAACGAACCGCTTGGTTCGATGTTGACTTAGAGCAATAAGTTGACCATATCAAGTGACATCGAACCGTTTGGTTCGAGAAAATTATGAGTTTTGTACAATGAATCGTGAACACCGCATAGAACAGAGCGCTGCAGCTGCCTTCGATAGCATTGAGGCTGGGGATGGCAATGAGGCCAGCGCATTTGCGGTTGAGCCCGATGTGGAGGGCGGACGTACGCGTCTGGCCGCAGGTCAAGATCCAATAAAACGCCAGCAGATTCTTGAAGGTGCGCAAAATGTATTTCTGCGTATGGGATTTGATGCTGCAAGCATGAACGACATTACGCGGGAAGCGGGGGTTTCCAAGGGAACGATTTATGTTTACTTCAACAGCAAAGAAGATCTGTTCGTCTCCCTGTGTGAACACTATCGCATGACGACTTTCAGTAAGCTTGTCGACAAGATCGACCAGGGGTTTTCGACCCGCGAAGAACTCGCTGATTTTGGTGTTACCCTGGTTACGCTCATAACGTCGACGACTGCAATTCGTGCGCAACGCATTATTCTGGGTGTCAGTGAACGTAAGCCTGAATTGTCGGCACGCTTTTATGAACGTGGTCCTAAACGCAGCCACTTAATCATGGCAGATTATCTTTCCAAAATGATCCAGTCAGGCGAACTGGAACCGTTTGATCCATTGGAAAAAGCCTATCAGCTTTCGGATCTTTTTCTTTCCGGCCTCTATCGGCCCCGCCTTTTTGGCGTGTTGAGCGAGCCTCCTTCGAGGCAGACAATTGTTAAAAATGTCGAGTCTGCTCTCGACTTTTTCTTTAGAGCTTATGGCAAACGAAGCCTGGATGTTTCAAAATAGTTCATCCGCCTTTTGAGCGAAGGGCTAAACACACATTCACCTGTCGGTAACGTAGTTTTCATTTGCGGGAGCCATATTTAGGCACCGTTCTTGTGTGTAATACATAGCAATCAATTTATTGCGGGTTGCAACGCGACCCATTTTTTATGTGACTTATAAGTGATTGAAGGCCCGAAGGAGTCGATTCGCCACCCATTTTTTAGTGGCATCAGATGAAGCCCTTTTTTCCTTTATTACCAAGGATATTATGCAATGATTCTCGACTTGATTCATTTTCCGAATTTTAAGAAGACCTTCTTTGGCACCTCGTTCCAGGGCGACACACTTGCGCTTCTGACGCGTATCCGTGACGAGATTGGATGCAAGTATATTATGCACACATATCGCGGGCGTATGGGAGATTGTACAAAGGCAAATTCTTCCGATCTTACTGTGGTGATGACTTATCCTTCGAGCTGGGCGACCCGATATTCAGCGAAGAATTACTTCATAATTGATCCTGTCTTTCAGGATGACGCTCCCTATTATCGAAATGATTCCCGCGGGATCGTGCGTGATCTCAAGGAAGATGCGGCAGCATGCCCCGATATCGCCGACATGCTGCAGGATGCTGAGAAGCATGGGCTGGGAAATACATTTATAGCGGTCTCGGCACGCAATCCGAAGGGGGCTGTTGGCTGTACACTTTTCTGCTTTGAGCTTGGCGACCAAGCTACGCAGGAAGAATTTCTTCTTAAGATGCGTCCGCGTCTGTTGAGCGTTTCTGGTATTATTCATAATACGTTGTGCGGTTGTGATAATACGAAATCAGCAGCATCCCTTCTGACACCACGTGAAGTTGATTGCTTGCGGTGGGCGGCCAATGGCAAGACGGACGGGGAAATCGCTGAAATTCTCAGCATCGCTCGCTGGACGGTCGTAACCTATCTTCAGAACGCGAAGATCAAACTCAATTGTTCGAATCGTACATCTGCAGTGGCGACAGCGCTCTCTCTGGGCATCATTGAAATGCCGGAAGTGCAGCATTTGATGTGATGTCACGTTTACACGGAACTAATATTACACCGGATGCTTGAAGCTTCCGGTGTATTTTTTGAAAGAAGCTCTAAGCCGTCTTCCGCATAGGCAGACGTGCATTGTCGATCGCATCAATCAGGCGGGTCGTATTCTGTGCCGGATCGTCATCAGGGTTCTCAAATACAATGTGGCTCAGTTCAACGCTTGCCGTTTTCCCCGACAGTGTCAGGCGGAAATAAGCATAGACGCCCTTATTGCGAAACTCCATGTCGAGAACAATGAAGGGATTTGTGAACCAGTCACAATGAAACTCACCGCCATGCCCAAGCTCGAGCGTGCCGGGGAAAAAATGCAGCTCAGTTGCCGAGTGGACGATATCTGCAATGTTGGCGAACAACTCGCAGCGGATGAAAGCAATATAGTCGGCCGGATCAACCAGCCGAAGTTCAGCGACGACTTCGCGAATGTTTTCGGCAATGATTGCCTCGCGTTCGTTTGAGAATTGTAGGCTCTTCATCTTGCCACCGCCGATCTGGAAGAACAGGGATATAATATATTAGAATATCCATAAGTCATCTCAAGCCTATCAATGTAATGCATGTCGAGCATTGATGACACGGACGAGTTCAGCGACGGCCTTATAGAATTCAGGTGCAATCATCTGGTCGACATTCACCTGTTTATAGAGCGCACGTGCCAATTGTACATCCTCGAAAATAGGGATGGAATTGGCTGCAGCAACTTCTCTTATTTTGAGAGCGATCAAATCTTGTCCCTTCGCAACAACAATTGGGGCCGCATCCTCATTGGGTCGATAGCGTAGTGCTACAGAGAAATGGGTCGGATTTGCGACAATAAGCGTTGCGGTTGGTACAGCGTTGATCATGCGGCGGCGCGCGCGATCACGCCCCAGAGAGCGCTGGCGCGCTTTTACAAGCGGATCGCCTTCCGATTGCTTATGCTCATCTTTTACTTCCTGCTTGGTCATGCGCAATTCCTGTTTCCAGTGAATGCGTGACCATGCAAGGTCGAAACCGGCAATTGCAGTGATTGCCAGCACATTGGCAACAAGAAGCCTGACCAGATTTTCACGCAGGAATTCTGGTAACGCGCTCGGATCGGTCGCAAGGGCGTCGGTGAAAAGATGGTTGCTCTTGAAGAAGACGAAGAAAACGATGATGCTGGCGGCAAGAAATTTCGCAAGAGATTTCAGGAATTCCACCTGACCGGAACGCCCGAAAATACGCTGCCAGCCTTTGATCAGCGATATGCGGGAAGCCTGGGGACGGATACGCTCTCCGACCATGCGTGGCGCGTTCTGAAAAGCCGAAGCCGCGATGCCCGCCAGTGGAATAATGATGAAGATCGGAACGAGTGCCATACCCACTGACAGTCCCAGAATACCAAACAGGTGGCTTGCATCCTCTGCACTGTTGAGGGTCCAATCCTCCGGGCGGTCCATCAACTCACGCAAAAAAACAGCGAGTTTTGTCGTCGCCGGAGCTGCAACAAAGACAGCGATGACAAGAAAGGATGCGATGCCGGCAAGAATAGGTGCTTCGCGGGAAAAGGGCATATTGCCCTTATCCAGCGCGTCGCGGATTTTCTTCTCGCTGGCGTCCTCTGTTTTGCTCTCTTTGTCGGTATCATCGGACATGTGTCACCAGCGTTCTTAGAGCATGTCGCGCTCAAATGGATTCATTTAGCGTTCGCGAACATGCGACAGTCAAAAGAATCTAGAGCGAGCGCCGTGGGTGCGATCAAGTGCGACACTCTCTAGAGCATTTCCAGCAGAAGGGACGGGTTGGAAATGCTCTATATATTTGTTTTTACGCATGTCTTTATCCAAAACCAGTTCCCACTTTTGGGAGATGTGCATTAATCCGTGTCTTCGCCTGGCTCGAGCGTGATGATGCCGCGCTCCGACAGATCAATCGCAATACGAGCGACAGCTCGCCGTGCGTCTGCGATGTTCTGGCTGGTGATGTTGCCCTGTTCGGCGGCCAGCTCGCTCTCGACCATGCGACGTCCGCGCGTGGAAAGCGACGAAAGCACTGTTTCCTGGAGGGCTGCGTCGGCGCCACGCAAAGCCGTTGCGATCTGCTCGGTCTGTACTTCATCGAAAAGCAGAAGACGGGCACGCTGCGACAGGCGTTCGATATCCTCAAAGTTGAAGAGCTTGGCCTTGATGCGGGAAATGTCGTCCTGGCTGAGATCTTTGAGGCTCGCCATAAGCTCTTCCATTTCCTGCCGGTCGAGCTGGTTGAAGATGTTGGCGATCTGGCCGTGATGGGCCTTAACCGGACCAGCGTCATTGCGTCCGAGAAGATCACGACGAAGCACATCTTCCAAAAGATCAGCTGCAGCAGGGGCGACATTGCCGATGTGCAAGGAACGCTGCACCACAGCGCTGCGCAACTGTGGAGGCAGGCCTACAAAAATACGTGCTGCGAGATCCGACGGAAGCTTGGAAACGATATAGGCGATGATCTGCGGGTGCTGATCAGTGAGATAGGCTTGCAGCCCCTCTATCGGCAATCTTGCAAGTCCTGCCCAGACGGATTCCTGAACAAGCTGCGGTTGAACGCGCTCTTCAAACACCGCGTCTGCTTCGTCCTGTGGCAGTGCTTCGCGCAACAGACCTTCAAAACGCTGGGCTGCTTCAGAGACAGGCGCACCTTCGGCAAAGGAGTCTTCGAACTGCTTTACAAGATGTTCGAAATCAAGCGGCGAAATGGGTTCAAGCGTTCGGGCATGACCGGCGAGCTTGCGCAAATCGTCCGCATTGAAATGCTTGAGGAGACGTGATGCGGATGGACGGCCAATGGCGACAAGGATAGCAGCCGCTTTTTGCGGACCGGAGAGTGTATCGATCAATCCGCTTACGCTGTCGTCGGAAGGCTTTTGCGTTTCATTGTCGGCCATGGTCGATCCGTTACTTACCGATGATTTCGGTCAGGCTGACGCCGAACCGCGAGGAATCGTCTTCGAGCACGATGACTTCACCGCGCGCAATCACACGTCCATTGACGACGATATCGACTGGATCACCGATTTGCTTGTCGAGCGTGATGACAGCACCACGACCGAGCTTCATGAGGTTTGCGACTGGCATGGTCGTGCCGCCGAGTACCACCTGAACATCGACCGGGATACCCATGATAAGCTCGAGATTGGGCTTTGAGGCACCAGCTTTGGCGCTGCGCGGCTTTTCTTCGCGCAATTCTTCAATCGCCTCTTCCAGCTCATGCTGCATGTTTTCGTCCCTGTTCTCGGTGCTCATGCCTGCCCCGCAATTTCAACGGTTGCCTTCTTGACCGCACGGCGCACGAAGACCGGCAAGGCGCTTTTTTCTTTTGGTGCAGGTTCGCTTGCGGGCGAAAACACCTTCTCATCGATACGTGCTGCAGTTTCCGTGACGGTGCGTGCCTGACGCATATCGCGCGTGAGTGCTTTACGCAGCCGGTTCAGCTCTTCGATTGCTTCGTCCATCTCGCGGCGCGCACGGCTTGTCTCTGTTAGACGGGCTTCGAGCTTTAGTGTCTCGTCTGACAAGTCGGTGCGCTGGTTCTGCAACGACTTGGCCACGCGCTCCAAACCATTGGAGGCAGCAGCCACGCGCAGCGTCAGCAGTTTACCAAGCTTGATGGTTTCGTTGGCCTTGCGACCCACGATGATGAGTGCACCAAGTGAGCCGAGCGCCAGAAGCGTCGATAGAAGATTAGCCAGCAACAAGCTCATCGATGAGATCCTCTTCCTGATTGACCGGATCGCCAACCTTGACTGTAAAGTGAATGCCGGACTTGCCGAGCGTGCATTTGAAAAGCTGCTGATCACCAGCGCGGAGCCGTACCTGCTCCATCGCATCGACAGGGAGTTTCAGCACCTGCCCGATTTCAAGCTTTGAGAGGGCATCCAGCGTCATGCTGCCCTGTTGAATGAATGTCTCAAGCTCAATGCGGGCGCGGCTGACTTCATTGCGCATCCTCTTGGACCAGGCAGGGTCTGCCTGGTTCATGGGACGGCGCAGGAAAGCAGCAACGGCATCCTGCATTGGCTTATGCGTGGCTCTGGGCAGAAGAAGATGCAGCGTGCCGGTCTTGCCCGCAGCAACAACATCGATACGGCAGATAAAGAGGCGTGAGCGCTCTAGGTCGTCACTATTGAATTCGGCTGTGTCCATGCATTCGCCGGGCGCAAAAAGCGATTGTCCGCCGCCCATAAACACCTGATCCAGTGCCGCCGACATATGCGATGTCAGTTGGTTGGATACCTTGCGTTCGAGCATGCCAAAGGGGCGTTCAAGGTCAAAACTACCGAGGTTGCCCTGCGCACCGAACATGGTTTCGATGACTGAAAACACCAGGGTTGCGTCGGCAGTCAGATAAAGCTTGCAGCCCCAGCGATCGGATTTGAGTGGCGCGATGATTGCAGCCTGATCGAGAATGGCATTGATCGCGGCGTCATCAGCCGTTTCTAACTGACCAGTTTCGGCATCAAACGCAGCAGCGCTTCCCTGCTTGAGACGGCCACAAAAATGAGACGATGCATCCTTGAAGACATGCGCAAGCGATTTGAGATCGTCACCGGAAAGTCCGGCCGCACGTAAAAGGTTTTCAGCGAGTACGTCGTTTTTGCGGTTTTGGTCAGGAGAAGTCATATCAGGCCGCCTGCTGGATCGGCGTGGTCGCCATGGTTTCCTGCTCAACCACGTCGATGCTTGGACGCTCATAGGCCGAAATGGTCTTGCGGCCATATTCGAGCGCGATCTGCGGCAGCGAACCATTCATGTACGCAAGCAGCGTCTGCTTCACGACGGTATAGAGACGGTTTTGCTTGTCTCGGGTTGACTTGATCTTGGTGGCGATCGGACCGACGACACCGTAAGAGAAGAAGATACCGGCAAATGTTCCGACAAGTGCTGCACCGATCAGGTGACCAAGCACTTCCGGCGACTGATTGAGCGCGCCCATGGCCTTGATAACACCCAGAACTGCCGCAACGATGCCCAGCGCGGGCAACGCTTCCGAAATCGAAACCATCGCCTGATACGGCTTGAGCTTGTCACGCGAGAGCGTGTGAATTTCTTCATCCATAAGTGCTTCAATTTCATGCGGACGTACATTCCCGACAATGATAAGTCGACAATAGTCGCAGATGAAATGCACGAGGTCGTCGTTTTTCAGAACGCTCGGATAGGCCTGGAAGATCGCGGACTCTTTTGGATTGTCGATATGGACTTCCACTTCATTGCGCGACTTTGCGCGCAATTCCCGCATCAGGCTGTAAAGCAGGCCCAGAACGTCGAGATAATCACGTTGCTTTGGTACAGCATTTGCGAAGGCTTCCATGCAGGCCTTGCCCGTATCCTTCACAAGCGAGAGGGGGTTGGCGACAAAGAATGTACCGAGTGCTGCGCCCAGAATAATGACGAATTCCCACGGCTGGATGAGCACGCTGACGTGCCCGCCCATGGCGATGAAACCGCCGAGCATGCAGCCCAGTGTGATGGCGAGGCCGATGAGAATACCCAAAGCGCATGACTCCCGTTGGTTCGAAGTTACAGCGGTTCCAGTTAAGACCGAATCGTTGAAGCCGCTGTAACTATTTGTTTTTACGCATTATCCTACGCAAAACCGCTTCGCACTTTTTGCTGGAAATGCTATATTTTTGCACCTTAAGGATTGCGCCTTGTGCGAAGCTTGCCATTTGAGACCGACCAATTGACGCGGAAATGCATCAGCTTCGGACAAGCTTGATCGAGCATAACGGTCATGAAAAATTGCAGGGGGTTCTCGCATGGTCAACACGATGATGAGTTATCGGCTGATTGCGTCCGATATGACGCGGTCGTTGCAGCGCGTCTCGAAGGAGCCTGTGGTTGAGCGGGAAACCGCTTACTACAAAGAGAATATCGGCAAGGTTAAATCCATTGACGATTTCATGTCCGACACCCGGCTTTTCAATTACGCGATGAAGGCATTTGGCCTTGAAGACATGGCCTATGCGAAAGCTTTCGTGCGCAAGATCCTCACCGAAGGTGTCAAAAGCGATGACGCCATGGCGAACAAGCTGACTGACAAGCGCTACAAAGAATTCGCAACAACCTTTGATTTTCAAGGCAAGGGCGACAAGGCGACAGAAGGCACTGCTGCACAGCAAGGGGTGATGGACAAGTATGTCCGTCAGACACTTGAAACGGAAGCAGGCAGTCAGAATGAAGGCGTCCGTCTGGCACTCTATTTTGAGCGCAAGGCATCTACCATCACCAATGCGTATGAAATCCTCGGCGACAAAGCGTTGCTTACGATGATGCAGACGACTTTCGGCTGGCCTTCTGCCATGTCGAACGCCGACATCGACAAGCAAGCCAAGATGATCGAAGCCAAGGTCGATTTCTCGAAGATGTCTGATCCCGACTATGTGTCGAAGCTGATTTCGCGCTTCACGGCCATGCATGAAATGAACAATCCAACCGCGAGCAGCCCAGCTTCAATTGCGTCGCTGTTGTTGGGCGGAACATCGTCAGTTGGCATATCGGCCAACATCCTGACCACATTGCAAAACTTCAAGCCGGGCGGACGTTGATCGATGCAGAATAATTCCATCTATGTCGGTCTTTCTTCGCTCGTAACGCTCGAGCGGCGGATGAACGCCATCGCCCATAATGTGGCTAATATTTCGACGCCCGGCTTTCGTGGCGAAGGCACCAAATTCGATACAATTGTTTCGAACAAGGCCAGCGAAGACATAAATTTCGCAACCGCTGGCAAGAGTTATATCCGAACTGAAGCAGGCTCGATGCTTGAAACCGGCAATCCATTTGATGTCGCCGTCAAAGGCAACGTCTGGATGTCGGTGAACACGCCGCAAGGTCTGGTTTACACACGCGACGGGCGCATGAAAATGATGCCGACAGGTGAGCTGGTGTCTGTAACGGGAAACTCCATTCTTGATGTGGGCGGCGCGCCGATTGTGCTGAACCCTGATGGCGGCGCACCTAAAATATCAAGCGATGGTGCAGTCTATCAGAACGGTGCGCAGATTGGTGCCATCGGCCTGTTCTCAATTCCTGCTGATGCTGATCTCAGCTATGCTGGTAATTCTGGCGTCGTACCGAACAAGCCGGCACAGCCCGTCGTTGACGATATGAGCGCAGGCGTTGTGCAGGGCATGATTGAAGGCTCCAATGTTGATGGCATGACGGAAATGACACGTCTGATCAGCGTTAGCCGTGCTTTCGAGCAGGTCAATAATCTGCTTGGCCAGCAGGAAAACACAGTCGCTGAAGCCATCAGGACGCTAGGCTCCAAAAACGGATGATCTCTGACCTCCCGCTCGCGCGGCTTGCCGCCTTTGCACGTCAGCAATCGATAGCGCTAAAGCCACTAACCGGCATTGGTGGCACGGTGAGTGATGTGTCGCGTTCGGCAATTGCTGTGCGCGGGTTGTCGCGTAATGCGCGTTTGGGTGATGCAGTGGCTATTCGTGCTGATGGTGGGCAAAGTCTGGCGGAAATCATCCGCGTGGCAGACCGTCAGGTGCTGGTGAAGCCTTTCGACGACCGCATTATTCCGTCTCTTGGCGCGGCTGTTTTCGAGGAAGGTCCGCTGCGCATTCGCCCGGCGCCGGAATGGCGTGGCCGGGTGATCAATGCGCTTGGCGAAGCAGTTGACGGAAAAGGCGCTCTTCAGCCCGGCACACGGCCAATGGCTTCCGAGAACCTGGCTCCAGCTGCATTGCGCCGCGCCCGCGTTGATCGGGGGCTTCGCACCGGCGTCAATGTGATTGATATTTTCACGCCGCTTTGTTTTGGACAACGTATCGGTATTTTTGCGGGCTCTGGTGTGGGTAAATCCACATTGCTGGCCATGATGACCCGTGCGGGCGATTTTGACACTGTGGTTCTGGCCCTGACCGGCGAGCGTGGTCGTGAGGTGCGCGAGATGCTTGAAGAGACCATGGCCGGGCATCTCAACAAGACTGTGACGGTGGTCGCCACTGGCGATGAAAGCCCGATGATGCGCCGCCTCGCACCCAATACGGCGACAGCGATAGCCGAATATTTTCGCGATCTTGGCCAGAACGTGCTGTTGATTGTGGATTCCGTTACACGTTTTGCACATGCGGCGCGCGAAGTGGCGATTGCCGCAGAAGAACCGCCTGTTTCGCGCGGTTATCCGCCAAGTGTTTTCAGCCAACTGCCACGTCTTCTGGAGCGGGCGGGGCCGGGCATCACCGAGGCAGGTGGTAGCATCACTGGCATCTATTCGGTGCTGGTCGATGGTGACGATCACAATGATCCAGTTTCGGATACAATTCGCGGTACATTGGATGGCCATATTGTTCTCGACCGGGCCATTGCTGCTCAGGGGCGTTTTCCGGCAGTGGATATTCCTGCGTCAGTATCGCGCCTGGCCAAGCACAACTGGACGCCGGAACAGCGCAAACTTGCAGGTCAATTGCGCAGCATGGTTGCACGTTTTGAAGAAACGCGCGATCTGCGCGCGATTGGTGCTTATCAAAAGGGCAATGACGGATTGTTGGATCAGTCGGTCGATCTTGTTCCGCGTATTTATGATGCGCTGCAACAATCGCCCGAAACAGGTCTGTCGGAAGACCCTTATCACGACCTTGCCGCAGCGTTACGCGGAGAAAAACAGCCATGAAGAACATGACAAAGCGTTCTCGCAACAGACGGGAAGAGGTCATTCTCGCCGATCTCGCAGCGGAGGTCGAAGCCGCTACTGCAAGCGAAACTAAAAAGCCGCAAAGTCAGGTTGACCGCTATCTCAAGATCGCGGCGATCACGCTGGCTGTTGGCTGTGCGATGCTTCCTTTCATCACCTATCTGCAACGTGTTGATCTCAGCCCTGACAAGAAGGCTGATAGCAAGATTGTCGACCCGCTCGACCGTTCGGAACAAAAGACGGTGAAGAGCTTTCCTTCGTTCCGTCCCAACGATCAGGTCGCGCCGAATGAGAGCATCGATACCACCACAACCGGTTCGGTTATGTCCAATGGCAAGGGATTGCCCGGAACAGGAGCTGGCAACGGTGGTGATGGGAATGGCGAAGGTCAATCGCTTCCAAAGCCGGTATTTGCTCTTCGCGAAGTGGTTGGCGGTATGGCGATGATCGAAGATACGTCAGGCTATTGGTTCGTCGAGAAAGGCTCGCTGCTGCCTGATGGCAGTCACCTCGTTTCAATCGGACGCGGTAATCAGGCTGGCACGTGGAAACTCACGACATCGGCGGGCGATGTGATTGAGTTGCGTAAGTAAACCGCCCGATAGGCTGTTTGCTGCGCTCGCCCTATGAAAAGCGGTATTTTCTTTTTCAGGCTACGCCTTATGGCTTAATCCACGCAAGCTTGACGCAAGTTCCGACCTTTAAGTTAACAAACTATAAAGGCGGGAAACTCCATGAGCTCCATTCATCTTTTCGATCTGGCTTCGAGGCAGGCGCAGTGGTTGTCGGTACGACAGGCCACCGTTGCAGGCAATGTCGCCAATGCGAATACGCCGGATTTTCGGGCGCGCGACGTTCAGCCTTTCGCTGATGTGCTGGACAAGACCCAGCTCACCATGGCTGCAACCAGTCCGCAGCATCTGGAAGTAGAAGCGAATGGCATTGCAGGCGCGCGGCTGCGTCCTCAAGACATCACTGAGCAAACCCATTCGGGCAATACGGTCGATGTTGAACGCGAAATGATGAAGGCGGGCGAGATTGCCCGCGAATATTCGCTCAACACGAGCATCGTCAAAGCGTTTCACCGCATGATGCTGTCTGTGGCGAAGGGGTAAGCTATGTCAGACGCTTTGCAGAACAGCTTGAAGATTGCAGCATCGGGCCTGTCGGCACAGTCGACCCGTTTGCGCGTCGTATCGGAAAATCTTGCCAATGCACAGGCGACAGCTAAGACGGCAGATGCCGATCCTTATCGTCGCAAGACTGTCTCCTTCCGCACGGAAGTCGAGCAGAGCACAGGCGCGGCCGAGGTTCGGGTTGCAGAAGTCGGCAAGGATACCTCTGCCTTTATCGAAGAATATGATCCAAGCCATCCCGCAGCGGATGCGCGTGGATATGTGAAATATCCCAACGTCAACATGGTCGTCGAAATGGCGGACATGCGTGAAGCCAACCGTTCTTATGAAGCCAATTTGCAGGTCGTCAAACAAGCGCGTGAGCTGATCTCGATGACCATCGACCTCCTGAGGAGCACTTAATGTACGACTCAATTATGAGCGTTTCGGCGCGCAATGCCCTGTCGCGCCTTTCTGAAACAGTTGCCGACAAGAGCGTTGGCTCCACGTCGGCCCCGCAAGCCATCCCGACCACTCCGGGCGCGTCCTTTGGTGAAGTCCTGTCGCAAATGACGGATTCGGTTGGTCAAAAGCTGCAGGCCGCTGAAGCCAATTCTATCCAGGGCATCAAGGGTGATGCTCCGCTGCGTGATGTGGTCAGCTCTGTCATGGAAGCCGAGCAGTCACTTCAGACGGCAATCGCGATCCGCGACAAGATCGTGCAGGCCTATCTCGAAATCAGCCGGATGCCGGTCTGAGTGCTCTCACTGAATAAGGACCTGCCATGAAAGCCCTGACGATAGCCGCCACAGGCATGAACGCCCAGCAGCTCAATCTGGAAGTGATTGCGAACAATATCGCCAACATCAACACGACGGGCTTTAAGCGTGCACGCGCTGAATTTTCTGATCTTCTGTATCAATCGGAACGCACCGCAGGCGTACCCAATCAGGCCAATCAGGCCATTGTACCCGAAGGCGCGTTGGTCGGCCTCGGCGTGCAGACTGCGGCTGTGCGCAATCTTCATATGCAGGGAAGCTTCAACCAGACTGGCAATCCATATGACGTAGCATTGACCGGACGCGGTTGGTTCCAGATTCAGAGCCCGACGGGTGAAACGCTTTACACACGCGCTGGCGCATTCAACAAGAATGCCGACGGCCAGCTGGTAACGCTTGATGGTAATGCTGTAGAGCCAGCTATCACTATTCCGCCTGACGCTATTGAGGTGACGGTAACAGAAACCGGACAGGTCTTTGCCAAGTTGCAGGATCAGGTCAATCAGGTCGATCTTGGCCAGTTGACGCTTGCAAACTTCACCAATGAAGCTGGCCTTGAGCCATTGGGTGGCAATCTTTACCGCGAAACAGAAGCGTCTGGCGGACCACTTGTCGGTGTTCCCGGTGATCCCGGTTATGGCGCGATCAAGCAGGGCTATCTCGAAGCTTCCAATGTCGATCCGGTGAAAGAAATCACCGATCTGATCACGGCACAGCGTGCCTATGAGATGAACTCCAAGGTCATTCAGGCTGCCGATGAAATGGCTGCGACCGTATCGAAAAACCTGCGCTAAAGCATTAGAAATTCTCTATTTTTTTGTTTTTACGCACATCCTGGTCCGAAAACCAATTCCCACTTTTCGGGATGTGCTCCAACGGTGATGGCGATGAGTTATACGAAGGCAATTTCCCGGAAAAAAAGGCTGGCAATCACAGCCGGCCTTCTGCTGTTCGCAGTAACGGGCGCAAGTGCTGCCGACCGCATCGCCTTCGTCGTGCCTTCGGCAACCGTCTATCCAGGCCAGATCGTGAGCGAAACCGCGCTTCTTGAAAAGCAGTTTTTCATCAGTGCATCGGCTGCGAGCCAATATGTCCTTTCACAAGATCAGACTACGGGCAAAGTCGCACGTAAGACGCTGCTTCCGGGGAAGCCCATTCTCGTTTCCGCACTTGGCGAACCATCGCTGGTGAAGCGTGGCGTTCCTGCGCCGCTGGTGTTCACTTCAGGTACCTTGGTGATAACCGCAATGGGCACGCCACTTGAATCGGGTGCGGCAGGCGACTTCATCAAAATTCGCAATATAGACAGCGGCATCATCGTGTCTGGCACAGTGCTTGCCGATGGTCGCATTCAGGTGGGGATGCAGTGAGAAGAACGCGCGCAGCCCTCATCGCCCTTTTGGCCTTAGCACTCCAGCCCATCGCCGGATTTGCCGACGAGTCTTCGAAAAACGCGCGTGAGTTTGGCAACGCCGTGGAAGCGGATGCAGACTGGCTCGGCTCTGGCGGTGATCCGTCGAAAATGGCTTATGCCGAACTTGGCAGGGGCAGTGCGGTTGCACGTCTCAAAGACATTGCGACCATTCAGGGCGTGCGTGAAAACCAGCTCGTCGGATATGGTCTTGTGATTGGTTTGAAAGGCAGCGGCGATAGTCTGCGCAATTCGCCTTTTACCGAGCAGTCCATGCGTGCCATGCTTGATAATCTTGGCATCAGTGCGCCGCGCAATTCGACCCGCTCCAAAAATACCGCAGCCGTTATCGTAACTGCCAATCTGCCCGCATTTTCGGGCACTGGTTCGCGTATCGATGTAACTGTCTCCTCGCTTGGCGATGCGACGTCGCTGCAAGGCGGTACGCTGGTTATGACGCCCCTGATGGGGGCCGATAATCAGATTTATGCAGTGGCGCAGGGCAATATGATCGTTTCGGGCTTTTCGGCCGAGGGCGACGCAGCAAGCATAACCCAAGGCGTTCCGACATCTGGCCGTATCCCGAATGGCGCGCTGGTCGAGCGCGAGGTTGCAGGCAATTTCGGTAAAGACAGCGAAATGGTTGTCGAACTGCGCGATCCCGATTTCACGACGGCTGTACGTGCTGCCGATACGATCAATGTGTTCGCTAAGCGTCGTTACGGACGTGGGGTGGCGATTGCACGTGACGCCAAGACCATTCGCCTGCAACGCCCTAAGAATATTCCCGCTGCACGCTTCCTTGCAGAACTTGAAGGCTTGCCAATCACAACCGACGAAGTGGCGCGCGTGGTGGTGGATGAGCGTACCGGAACGGTCGTTATTGGTGAGAAGGTGCGTATTTCCAAAGTGGCGATTAGCCATGGCAGCCTGACTGTAAGAGTGACGGAAACGCCGATGGTCGTTCAGCCTGATCCTTTCAGTTATGGCGAGACGGAAGTCGAACCGAATACCGATATCACCGTTAATCAGGCCGATTCCAAGATTGGTATTCTGACTGGGGCTAATCTCGAAAACCTCGTGAAAGGCTTGAACCAGATTGGCGTTAAGCCAAACGGCATCATTGCTATCTTGCAGGCGATCAAGACGTCCGGTGCACTTCATGCAGAACTGGTGGTCCAATGACCATGGCTAGAAACATCATCCGTTATGGTTCAGCTGTTGCGATGCTCGTTGGTGCAAGCCTCTCGGCTTTCGCACAGCAGCCACTTCCGCCTGTCCCGACGTCTGCACAGGCAGCAGCGCCTGCAACCGCCGCGCAGCAGCTTGCGGCTTCTGCGCCGATTGGAAATCTCGACGAGATCCGCAAGTTTTGCGGGAATATCGACGATCAGGCGGCAGATGCGCGGTTTGCACTTCAGACCAAGCAGCTCAACGACCTCAAGGCCGATGTTGAAGCTCGTATGCGTGCGCTGGAGGACAAGCGCAAGGAATATGAGATGTGGTTGAAGCGTCGCGACGAGTTTGTCAGCAAGGCGCAGGATTCACTTGTTGATATCATCTCCAAGATGAAACCAGATGCTGCGGCAGCTCAGATGTCGCTTATCGGTGACGAGGCCGCCGCCGCCTTGATCCTCAAACTCAACCCACGGGTCTCGAGTATCATTCTCAATGAAATGCCGCCTGAAAAGGCGGCCAAGCTTGCACGGGTCATTGTTGGTTCGCAGCGCACAGCTGCAACACCCCAATCCAACAGGGCTCAGAGCGCTCAGGCTGAAACCGGGAATACGGTGCAATGACGAGAAGCATGAACAAAGCGATCCTAGCAACAGCGATGCTGGCTCTGCTGGCAGGTTGTGCCACGAAGCCCGAAGAAATCGGCCGTGCGCCAGACTTGTCGCCAGTGGCTGCAAATCTCGGCATGAACAACAATCCGCAATATAGCGGTTATCCGATCCGTCCGAGCAAGGCGTCATACTCGCTGTGGGATCAGCGCTCGACCAACTTCTTCAAGGATCCGCGTGCGGCTGAACCTGGTGATGTGCTGACTGTTATCATCTCGATCAATGATCGGGCAAATATGGATAACAAGACCGACCGTGAGCGTGTGTCAAAAGGCCTTTATGGTGGCGGCGCGTCGTTCGATACCAGCAGTCTTTCTGGCGCAGCTGGCGGCGGTGATATTGATGCATCGGTCAATACCCGTTCCAACAGTACATCCAAAGGCAAGGGCAAAATCGAACGCAGCGAAGACATTCGTTTGCAGGTTGCTGCCATCGTCACTGACACATTGCCCAACGGCAATATGATCATTCGAGGCTCACAGGAAGTCCGCGTAAACTATGAGTTGCGCGTATTGAATGTCGTGGGTGTTGTGCGTCCGCGCGACATTTCTGGAAACAATACAATTTCCTATGACAAAATTGCGGAAGCGCGCATTTCATACGGTGGACGCGGGCGCCTGAGCGAGGTTCAGCAGCCGCCATATGGCCAGCAGATTCTCGATCAGATTTCTCCGTTCTAAAGTTGAGCAGGCATGAGCGATACAGCAATCGATAAAGACGGCAAAGCAAAGACCTCCATAGTGGGACTGCTGGCTGCCGTCGCTGTGCTGACCGCAATTGCTGGCGGTGGCGGCTGGTATCTTGGCGGGGTAATTTCCGCCGAGCAGCAAGTCGCGGCCAAACCGACCACGAAAGATGACAAGCCAAAGCAGGGCGACTTTGAATCCCGCTCTATCGGTACAATTGTTCCGTTGCAGCCGATCGTTACCAATCTCGGCATCCCACAGACCACATGGGTCCGGCTTGAAGCTTCGCTTGTTGCGAAGCCGGGCCGCGAGATTCCAGCAGATATGGCCGCAAGTGTGGGCGATGATTTCATGAGCTTCCTGCGCAGCGTCAATCTCATGCAATTGCAGGGCGCGGCAGGGCTCGCTTATTTGCGTGCCGATCTTGAAGAGAGGGCGCGGATGCGTTCGGAAGGCGCGGTGGACCGCGTTTTCATTTCGACGCTGGTAGTAGAATGAAAAAGATTTTTGCACTTACGGGCCTGCTGACGCTGGCATTTATTTCTGCCGCCCATTCACAGGCGTTGTCGCTGGATAATCTTCTGCCTGCCGGTAGTGGGGCTGCCAGCGGACAGATCGTTCAGCTGTTTGGTCTTTTGACCGTACTGTCGGTAGCGCCGGGCTTGTTGATCATGGTTACAAGCTTCACGCGCTTTGCAATCGCGTTCTCGCTTTTGCGTTCGGGATTGGGTTTGCAGACTGCTCCTGCCAGCATGGTCATGATTTCGCTGGCACTATTCATGACGTTTTACGTCATGGCACCGGTGTTTGATCGCGCGTGGAACAATGGCGTTCAGCCTTTGATGCGCAACGAGATTACGCAAGAGGTGGCTTTCCGCGAAATCTCCACGCCTTTCCGCCAATTTATGATGCGCGAAGTGCGCGACAAAGATTTGCGCCTGTTTGAAGACCTCGCGGACCCGGCTTTCCGCACAGGCGAAGACGGCATTGTCGATTTCCGCGTACTGGTCCCAGCCTTTATGATCTCGGAATTGCGTCGCGGTTTTGAAATTGGCTTTCTGATTGTTCTGCCATTTCTGGTGATCGATCTTGTGGTTGCCACACTCACCATGTCGATGGGCATGATGATGCTGCCACCGACGGTCATATCCTTGCCGTTCAAGATATTGTTCTTCGTGCTGATTGATGGCTGGAATATCCTCGTGGGCAGCCTGATACGATCATTCTCGTGAATGATGCCCCCGAGGCAATGGAACGTTTCGGGGTCTTCAAATCAAGAGGTTGTTAAGCATCCTGATGAGGTGCGACCTCCAAAAAGCGCCGTTCATTAAAAACGATCGCATTATATTAATATATTCTTAACAATTGGGTTATAGTGCTAGCACTCATAGCGGGGTCCCACGACGTTTCGTGGTGATAGGCATGATGCCGTTCTCCTATGCCGGTAATATTCAACCCGGCCTGTCCCTCAGTTTGTTTTCCCAAGGGGCAATACAATGGCTAGCATTCTTACCAACTCTTCAGCTCTCACCGCTCTTCAGACCCTTTCCTCGACCAACAAGTCGCTGGAAACCACGCAGAACCGTATTTCAACCGGCCTGCGCATCGGTGAAGCTGCTGACAATGCATCGTATTGGTCGATTGCGACCTCGATGAAGTCCGACAACAAGGCCAACTCGGCTGTTCAGGACGCTCTCGGCCTCGGCGCCGGCAAGGTTGACACTGCATACACTGCAATCAACGACATCAAAGACCAGGTTGACAAGATGAAGTCGCTTCTGGTTAGCGCTCAGGGTGCCAGCCAGGAAGACCAGCAGAAGGTCGCTACTGAACTTAAGGCAATCCAGTCGCAGATCAAGTCGTCGGCAAGCAACGCGAACTACGCTGGTTCGAACCTGCTCGTAAACGATGCTACTGCAACTTCGGACCTTAAGGTTGTTGCATCTTACAACCGTACTGGCACCACTGTAACGATCGACACTGTTGACGTTGCTGCTGCTGACGTACAGGTCTTCGCAGATGCAGCCGGTACCGGTGGTATCGCTGGCGATCTCGTTGCTGCTGCTTTCTTCGACCCGTCGGCTGCAAAGCTTGACGACGCTGCAATCAAGACTGCTCTGGAAACTGTTGAAACTGCTCTCGACAAGCTCACCACTGGTGCAGCTTCGCTCGGTGCTGCTAAGTCGCGCATCGATACCCAGAAGAGCTTCATCTCCAAGCTGACTGACTCGGTTGAAAAGGGCGTTGGTACGCTCGTTGACGCCGACATGAACAAGGAATCGGCCCGTCTGTCGGCTCTGCAGGTTCAGCAGCAGCTCGGTGTGCAGGCTCTCTCGATCGCTAACTCGTCGAGCCAGTCGATCCTGTCGCTGTTCCGCGGCTAATAGCTTAGCTGATACGGCTTACATACGAAGGGTGCGGGATTCATTCCGCGCCCTTCTTCTTTTTAAAAACGCCCCGTCATTCATGCCGACACTTTCGCGCAAGCTTCGCGATCTATTTTGCTCGCATCAGGATGGCGGTGGTATCGATGCAGCAGAATTTCCAGCAATTACTCGAACAGCTTAAGGCAACGCTCGGCAAGCTTGGCGCGCGAAAACTTATAGCGCTCGGACTTGTTGGAGCAGCATTGATGGGCGCGATCCTTTACACAAGCGTTTATCTGAGCCGCCCCTCCTATGAAACGCTCTATGTCGGCCTTTCACGCGATGACGTAAATCGAATGGGGCTGGCGCTTGGCGAAGCTGGTATTGCTTTCGACGTTAAATCCGATGGCTCGTCGATCCTGGTCCCTATCGGCAAGGCCGAGCAAGCACGCATGTACTTGGCTGAAAAAGGTTTGCCGACCTCGAACAATGCCGGTTACGAGCTGTTCGACAATATGGGTTCGCTCGGCCTGACGTCATTCATGCAGGAAATCACCCACGTTCGCGCACTTGAAGGCGAAATTGCCCGTACCATTCAGGCAATTCGCGGCGTGAAGGCAGCGCGTGTTCATATCGTTCTGGCAGAAAAAGGCTCTTTCCGTCGTGGCGATCAGAAGCCGTCGGCTTCCGTTGTCATCCGTGCGGAAGGTGGCTTTGCAGCTGAATCTGCGCAGTCGATCCGCCAGTTGGTTGCAGCCGCTGTTCCTTCGCTCGATGCGTCTTCTGTGACCGTTCTCGATACCAATGGCCGTCTGTTGGCATCCGCTGGAGAAGCCGCCAATGGCGCGGCACTCATGACCGCTTCGCTTGAGCAGCAGGTGGCTGCGAATGTGGATGAAAGTATCCGTAAGGCGCTTGCGCCTTATCTTGGGATCGGTCATTTCCAGAGCAGCGTTCAGGCGTCACTCGATACAGCCCGCCGCCAGACCAACGAGACAAGCTTTGATCCTGAATCGCGCGTCGAGCGTTCCGTGCGCGTGGTTCGGGAAAGCGGCGATTCCCGCAATTCCCGCAATGACAACGCGACGGGTGTTGAGCAGAATATTCCGCAGGAAGAAATTCAGAGCCGTAATGGCGATAGCTCCACGGAAAAGACCGACCGTCGCGAAGAGCTGACCAACTACGAAATGAACACCAAGACGGTATCGACGGTCAGCGACGGCTATGCTGTCAAGCGCTTGTCGATTGCTGTGGTCATTGATCAGGCACGTTTGCTCGAAACCGCCGGTACGACCCCGCCGCCCGCCGATTTTGTCGACCAGCAAATTCTGAAGATTCGAGATCTCGTTGCAACTGCCGCTGGTCTCAACGCGGATCGTGGCGATGTTATCAATGTGACTGCTGTCAATTTCCTCAATCCAGCGGGTGCAGATATGGACCCGGTTTCGACGCCATGGTCTGAGCAGCTGATGCGTCAGAGCGGTTCCTATGTGAATGCGCTGGCAATTCTTGGTGCCGTTGCACTCCTGATCTGGTTCGGCGTGCGTCCGCTGCTGCGCGACCAGAATGTAAAATCAGCAGGAACTGAAGTTGCACTGCGTGAGGCTGGTGAAGTTGGTGTGCCAAACTTTGTTGGCGATAGGCAGCAGGCAATCGCAGGTGAGGGTGCTAAGGCCGTGATTGGTGGGCCGGAAGCCTATGCTGACCAGATGAAGACGAGCCTCAGCGATTTGCGCCAGCGCATGCGCATGCCAGCCAAGCTGCGTCTCGAACAGATGATCGAGATGGATGAGGAGCGTGTGGCCGCCGTTCTTAAGCAATGGATCCATGAAACCGCCGTCAAGCAAGAAGCGGCATCGACGCAGCGGTCTGTCATGCCGGAGCTTGAGGCAGCCTGATTATGAGCACGCTCGCCCTCAGCCGTTATCTTCCCGATTTTTCAACGCATCCAATTCCTGATGATGCAGTTGAGATCATTGCGGCGCCCGCACATCCCCTGCCGCTCGCTGAACATCCTAAACGGGTAGATGCGCAAGACGCGTCAGCTGCAGAAAAGGCGGCATTTGCTGAGCAGGCAGAAGTTGCCCGCATTATCGCTGTTGAGGAAGAGAAGCGGATAGCATTCGAGGCCGGTCGCGAAGACGGTCACAAGGAAGCCGAGGCTCTATATGAGGCCGAGAAAGCTAGGCTTTTGCGTGAACACGAAGCCGAAATTGAAGCGTTGCGCGCCAGTTTCTCCCGCGAACAGGCAATTTTGCTGGCGGGCGCACTGACGGAGGCTTTGAGTGGACTGGAGCGGAACCTTTCCGCGCAGATTGCCGATGTTCTGGCACCCCTTCTTGCCGCCAAGCTGGAACGGGACGCAGTTTCCAGTTTCGCGCAGCGTATCAGCACGCTTGCCCTTGAAGGGGAAGCACCGGAGATCGCAGGGCCGCTGCATCTTCTTGAGCCATTACGGGAGCATGCCGATCTCCTGCCAGCTGGATGCCGGTTTACCGAAACTGCATCCGGCGAACTTTCATTTTCTTTTGGTGAACGCGTGCTTGAAACACGCGTTGTACCGGTTCTGGAAGAATTAAGGGCTGCCGCCAGATGAGCATCGATCCGGAAACCAAACGCGAAATCATTATTGTTCGTCGCGGTAGGCGCGATGATGATGACGGCCATCATGGTGGCGTCTGGAAGATCGCTTATGCCGACTTCATGACTGCAATGATGGCGTTTTTTCTCGTCATGTGGCTCATCAATGCCGCAAATGAGGAAAGTAAGGCTGCTGTTGTCAGTTACTTCAATCCTGTCAAGCTGATGGACCGGCATTCGAGCCCCAAGGGTGTGCAGGATATCGACGAACGGAACGGTAAGGTTCGCTTCGAGAGCGACCAGCAGATAGAGAACAGCACCAAGGTCATCAATGACAACGCGGCCTCTCCGCCTATTGAGCAGGAAGAAAGCCGCATGTTCCGTGAGCCTTATGCGGTTCTGTCAGAACTCGCGCATGAGACAGGCGTCCTGCAAAACCAGTCCACGAAAGGCGATGGCGGCAGTTCTCAGGCTGGTACGCAGACCGGTGCTGATGGTGGTGATGCTTATCGTGATCCTTTCAGCCCGGACTACTGGTCGAGCAAGGCTGCAGAAGAGCTGACGCCACCGGAAGCCGCGCCTGCCACACCGCCACAGCAGACCGCAGACGCGAAGACCGAGGCAAAGCCAAAAGAGGCTGAAAAACCTGCTGAGAGCCAGGAACAGCTTATTTCGGATCTGAAGAAAGCTGCAGACGGTGGCACTGCGAGCGATGGCGGAAAGGCTGCGAAAGCAGAGCCGATGCCAGATGTGACGGTTGTCCCCGTTGATGGCGGCGTGATGATCCAGCTGACCGACAAGGTTGATTTCGGCATGTTCACAATCGGCTCTGCCAAGCCTGACGCACGTGTTGTGCAGATGCTCGAGCGCATCGCGCAGGTTATCTCGCGCCAGCCGGGCGAAGTCATCATCAGCGGCCATACCGACGCGCGTCCATTCAAGAGCGCGACCTATGACAACTGGCGTCTATCTTCGGCGCGCGCGCAAATGGCCTATTACATGCTGGTCCGTGGCGGGCTGGATGAGAAGCGCGTGTTGCGCGTTGAAGGCTATGCCGAGCGTCAGCCGAAGAACGCCACCGATCCGAATGCGGCTGAAAACCGTCGCATCGACATCTTCCTCAAGTCCAACCCATGAAGAAACTGGTAACGCGCTCTTTGCTGGCACTTGTTGCGAGCCTGCCGCTGGCAAGCGGGGGAGCGGTTTCCTATGCTCAGACACCAGTAGCGGACGCGCCACGCAGTCTGCCGGTTCTCGAGCCGTACAAGCTCGTTCGTTCGCTGCGCATGTTGCAGGACCAGCTGGTCTCGGGAAAACCCGAAGCAGTGGTCATGCTCAACAGGCTTCTCATTTTCGTTAGTTCCGATATGGAGCGTGCTCCTAAGGAACTGTGGGAAAAGCCTGAGAATATTTACGCGGCGATTATCTATCTGTTCAACGGCGGCAATCCGGAAGCTGTGCGCAAGGTGCTGGCTGGCCTGGATGGCGGGACGGTGCCGCAAGAGCTGGTCAAAGGCGCATTGGCTTACGCTTCGGGACAAAACATCGAAGTCGTAAAGTTGTTTTCAGTTCCCCTGTCGCAACAGCTTCCGGCCGAGCTGCGATCTTCCATCATTCTGGTTACCGCAAGCCAGATGACAGCCTTTGATCCTGCCACCGCACTGCTGCGGCTTGATCAGGTTCGGCTTGAGAGCCCAGGGACGCTTTTTGAAGAGGCTGCAATCCGCCGTTCAATGCCAATTGCAGCCAAACTGGGCGATGCTGACAAAATACGCATGCTGTCACGCAATTATCTGCAACGCTTTCCCCGTTCGCCCTATATGCGCGATTTCATGAAGCAGTTTGTGGATGCCGCATTGAAGCTCAATGACCGGATTGGCAATGCCGAACTGGTGAAGTTGATCGGCACCGCCGATCCCGTTATGCAATATTCGCTATATTTGCAGATTGCGCGCGGTGCATTGGTGAATGGCCAGACTGAACGCGCCCGTTTCATGTCGGGTGAGGCACGTAAACTTGCTGATCATCTGAAGACTGATCCAAGCCGCGCCAATCTTTACGCGGCTGCAAGCGATGTTGCATCGGATTCCGCCGGAGACGCCTTGCGGGAACTGTCACAGATTTCACCGGATCGACTGCAGGAGCGCGACAGGCAGCTTTTGCAAGCCGCCGAGGCTGTCGGTTCAGTCGTGACGCGCACCCCTGCCAGCACAGCGGATAAGGCAAAGCTGGTCAAAACTGAGACTGACATCCCGGCAATGCCAATTGCGGATGCCGACGGAGATCCAGCGCCAATTGTAGCAGATCAGGAAGTTGCGCCGGCGGTTGGATGGAAGCCATCCCAGCCCGCAAAGCCCGACGATGATTTGCAGAAGACCATGGATGATGCGCGGCGCAAGCTTGCAGAAATTGATGCCTTGCTAGGAAAGACCATTCAATGAGCGTAGATGTTTTGCTCAATACGGCTGGAAGATTAGGGTCGCTCGCCAAGGGAACCGGTGCGCAACAGGGCGCTGTGGCGAAACTGAATGGCGAAAATCAGGAACAATCCGAGACCGCAAAATTGTTCGGCGCGCTTCTCGAAAAGCCTCAGAGCAAGCTGTTGCCAGACGATGAACAGCAGGAAGACGATACGCAGTCTGATGATAGCGATAAGACGGACCGTGAAACTTCGGCTCAATCCCCGGCCCAGTCTTCAGTCTATGGCGCATCGCAGACCTTGCTTGCTCTGGCGGCAGGGTTGACTACCACGACAGGAGACAAACAAGCTGCGGCAGGCAACGATCCTGCCAGGCTTGATGCAAATATGTCGGCACTGGCAGATGTGGCGGAGGCTGACCCGGCAACGGCTGTCGCTAACGTCGGCGATGTGCAAATGCCTGAAATGGAGCCAAAGAAGGATCAGCCAAAGAGGGATCAGAAGGACAGCATTCAGGCAAGCAAGAACAACCCGGCTTCTGTTGATCCCAAGAACGCTGCAAAAGCTGAAAATGTTGTCAGTCACAATCCGGCTACTGCAACAACAGGGAAGCAGGCTGAGAGTGGAGCGGAAGGTTCTTCTGCATTGCCTAAGCCCGATCTATCAGCACAGTCGAACCAAGCTGCAGAACCAGACCGTCCCAATGTGCAGCCGCAGCAACACGCTGGGAGGTCGTCTTCCGCTGTTGACGTTAAGTCTCCTATGCCGACTGCTTCAACGGCAGCCGCACGCATTGCGGATATTCAGATTGTGTCCGAGCGCAGCTTCGGTGCGGTTAAGACTTTGCAGATCAGGCTTGATCCCGTGGAGCTTGGTGCTGTGACTGCGCGAATTCGTCTGGTCGCCGATAATAGTGTCGAAGTGCATCTCGTCGCTGACAAAGCCCATGGGGCGGAAGCACTGGCAGCGGATCGTTCGATGATTGAAAAAGCGCTGAAAGCTGCAGGGATTGCAGACGATGCGAAAATCGCGGTGACGGTTACAGAACGCGGAGCAGTCAGTGCAGATCAGCATAGTGCTGCAAGCCAGAGCGCGGGGCATCAGCAGGCAGGCACTCAGCAGCAAGGCACTCAGCAGCAAGGGCAGCAATCTCCCGACATGCAGAACGGCTCGGATGGCCGAGGCAATGCGCAGGGACAGTCGCAGGCGCAGTTCATGGGCGGAGAGGGCAGACAGAATGGCGAATCCGGTCAGGCAGAGCGCAGCCAAATGGGCACTGGTGTTTCTGGTGAAGCCAGTGAGCGTGAAGTTTCTGGCAGTCCTGGCGGCCGTAATCGGGGCCTGGTCGTTTAGTTTAGCAACAGCTAAAGCGGAGAATACTTGTGAACGGGAAATGCACCGTGCATCTGCCCGTTATGACGTGCCGCTCGGTATTCTCTATGCCGTCGGTTTGACAGAGACCGGGCGGAAAAACTCGCTTCAGCCCTATGCGATGAACATTGAAGGACGAGCTGAGTTTTTTCCATCTCAAGCCGCCGCATTAAAGCGTTTCACCCAAGTACACGCCGAAGGTGCAAAGCTGATTGATCTGGGCTGCATGCAGATTAATCACTACTATCATTCGCGCGAATTTCCGTCCGTCGGCGCGATGCTGCAGCCCAGCCTCAATGTCGATTACGCTGCACGTTTTTTGAAGCGTCTCCGGGAGCGCGAAGGCAACTGGACGATGGCAGTTGCACGCTATCATGCAGGCCCAAATAATGACCCTGCACAGAAGCGATATGTGTGTCGCGTAATGACAAACATGATCGCTTCGGGCTTCGGAAATTGGACGCCACAGGCAAAAAGCTTTTGCGCTGGCTGATTGTGAATCCACGAAAAATGCTGGTTGTAGCGGTGGCTGCTATACACGCATCTTCCTGCCGTACAATCTGTGGTTGTTCAGCTATATATTAGCTATTTAAGAGGATAAATTTTTAAGTGCTTGTAAAGAATCGTAAAACTTCGTGAGCTTGTTAACCAATCGTTAAGGTTTTCAGACGCAGAGTGTCCATTCGATGCAATCATCGCGATTCCATACAAATTAGATAATGCTAAAACGCCTCCCAATTTATTGCGGGCAACTTTTTGTCATTGCCGCTGACTCCTCCTGCCCGTTACTTCTGTCTTGCTTGGGTTAACATATTGATTCGGAAGGCGGGCCGATGATCGTAGTCATAGATGAGCGGAATATTGTGACTGAGGGGTACTCCTCTTGGTTCAGCCGGGAAGGCATCACGACAACCGGCTTCACACCAGATGATTTCAATGAGTGGGTCGAGAGCGTACCCCGTCAGGATATTATGGCGGTCGAAGCTTTCCTGATCGGCGAATGTGAAGCTCAAAACGGTCTTCCAGCCCGAATTCGTGAACGCTGCAAGGCACCGGTTATTGCTGTGAATGACCGCCCCTCACTTGAACACACTCTGGAGCTTTTTCAATCCGGGGTTGATGACGTGGTCCGCAAACCGGTCCATGTCCGCGAGATACTTGCCCGAATTAATGCTATTCGTCGCCGTACCGGCGCAGCTGGTTTGTCCGGCGATGATGGAACAGCGCTCGGTCCGATCCGCGTTTTCTCCGATGGTCGTGATCCACAGATAAATGGTGTGGATTTCCCACTGCCTCGTCGTGAGCGCCGTATTCTTGAATATCTAATTGCAAACCGTGGTCGTCGCCTTAACAAGGCGCAGATTTTCAGCGCGATTTACGGCATTTTCGACAGCGAAGTCGAAGAGAATGTGGTCGAAAGCCATATTAGCAAGCTCCGCAAGAAATTGCGTGAAAAGCTTGGTTTTGATCCTGTTGATTCAAAACGTTTTCTTGGATACTCAATCAATATCGATTGAGATTCGTGTCCTGTCTACGAAGCCTTCAAAAGCTCAAATCCAGTAATTCGCGGTTTTTAAAGGTGGTTCGTTCCGGGCGCCCCTGAAACTGATTGAGTCCTCAGTAAAAGCGTAAAAATCCTAACGGCTACAGTTTCACGCAAGCGTGGCTCGATAGCTTGTCTGCGGATTCTCAAATTCTCAGGAGTTGCCAATGAGCCTCTACGGTATGATGCGGACCGGCGTTTCGGGTATGAACGCGCAGGCTAACCGCTTGTCTGCGGTCGCGGATAACATCGCAAATGCGAGCACGGTCGGTTACAAGCGCGCTGATGCGCAGTTCTCTTCCCTCGTTCTGCCAAACACCGCAGGCCAATATAATTCTGGCAGCGTAGAAACCAATATCCGCTACGGCATTTCCGATCAGGGCGGCATTCGTCCGACTTCCTCAGCTACCGACCTTGCTATCGACGGCAACGGCTATTTTGTAGTCAGCGATGCTGACGGCACACCTTACCTTACGCGCGCAGGCTCATTTGTGCCGGATCAGTATGGTAATCTCGTCAATACATCTGGCTACTATCTGATGGGTTATCCAGCGGACGCGAACGGCCAGGTTAATACGGTCGCCAATAGCTTCGACGGTTTGGAACGTGTGAACGTCAAGCAGTCCGATCTGGTTGCGACGCCTAGTACATCGGGCAATTTTACCGTCAACCTGCCATCGACTGATCAAGTGCCGGCTACCGGCGAGTTCAATCACAAAACATCGCTGATTGCTTATGACAATCTCGGCGGCAAGATTACGCTGGATGTCTACTTCACAAAGACTGGCGACAACACCTGGGATGTTTCGATTAAAAATGCTGCGGACGGCGTTGAAGTGGGAACGACCACTTTGAATTTTGAAGGCACGAACGGTAAGCTGCTTTCCGGCGGCGACGTTGCTGTCGACCTCACGGCCTATAACGGCCAGTCATTGGATCTTAACCTCGGTTCGTCCAAGCAGCTCGCCAAGGACTATACGATCAGCGAAGCCGTTATCAACGGTCAGGCACCTTCGTCGATCAAGGGCGTTGATATTGGCAAAGACGGCTCGGTCGTAGCGCTTTATGAGAACGGCGCGCAGAAGCTGCTTTATCGTGTTCCGCTTGGAACAGTTGCCAGCCCCGATCGCATGTCGGTTATCAGTGGCAACGTGTTTTCACCAAGTGCTGAATCCGGCAACATCCAGCTTGGCTTCCCTGAGGGCGGCGGCATGGGCAAGATTTCGTCCGGTGCGCTGGAAGAATCCAACGCTGATATTGCGCAGGAGCTGACCGACATGATCGAAGCTCAGCGCAGCTACACCGCCAATTCGAAGGTCTTCCAAACCGGCTCCGAATTGATGGACGTGCTGGTGAACCTGAAAAGATAAACTGAAACAATTCCGGGGATGGTGGGGACCTCCTTCCCCGGAATTTCGATTTTAGAGCGCATCCCAAATAGTGTGAAACGGTATTCGGGGGGGCGCGTTAAAACAAAATGTTGAGATGCGCCGATTTGATCCAATCAGTTCGAATTGCGCTCTAAGTAACTGGACCGTTTTCGCAACAAAAACGGTTTCAAGTAGGATGGGGATAAGATGTCGCTTAGTTCTGCTCTTCTGACGGCCAAAAGTTCGCTTGCGGCAACGTCCAAGCAGACGTCAGTCGTCTCTCGCAATATCGCGGGGGTCAATGATCCCGATTATTCGCGGCGTACCGCTTCGCTGGCGTCGGGCCCCTATGGCTCGCTTTATGTGAATATCAGCCGGTCCGCCGATGAGGCGCTGTTCAACCGCTTTATTCAATCCAACAGCACGGCATCCTCTTCTTCTATCCTTGCAGGCGGGCTTGACCGCCTTTCATCGCTTTATTCTGCGGACAATTATTCCGGTTCTGCTTCTGCCTTGATAGGCGATCTGCGCGATGCGCTTCAGACCTTTGCTGCATCGCCTTCCAATTCGGCACTTGGCGATAGCGTCGTATCGACTGCGCAAGCGTTGGCCAATGCATTGAACAGCGGCACAAAACAGGTTCAGTCGCTGCGTACCGATGCAGATAATGAAATCACGGATTCAGTCGCCAATATCAACGATGTGCTGACGAAGTTCGAAAAGGTCAATCAGCAGATCGTCAGCGGTACGCGCGCAGGCAGTGATGTCTCCGATTTCCTCGATCAGCGAGATTCACTTCTCAAGCAGCTTTCCGGCGAAATCGGCATCACAACGATGGTGCGTGGCGACAATGACATGGTCATTTTCGCAGAAAACGGCGTGACACTGTTTGAAACCTCGGCACGTAAGATCAGCTTCCAGTCGTCGAGCGGTCTGGCTGCCGGCGTGGCTGGCAACGCTGTTCTGGTCGATGGTGTGCCGCTTACGCACGACACATTCGATCAGCCTTACGGTACAGGCCGCCTGAGCGGCCTCCTGCAGTTGCGCGACCAGATTGCGCCGCAATACCAGATGCAGCTTGATGAGATCGCACGCGGTCTGGTGACAATGTTTGCCGAAAGCGATCAGACAGGTGCAGGACCAGATCAGACCGGCCTGTTCAGCTGGGAAGGCTCTCCAGCGGTGCCGGGTGCAGGTGTTTCAGCGGGCATTGCTGGCACGCTCAAAGTGTCGTCAGCATTTGTAGCATCAGAAGGCGGCAGTTCGCTTCTCTTGCGTGATGGCGGTGCGAACGGTGCCAATTACAAATATAATACGACTGGTGCGGCTGGTTTTAGTGATCGTCTGCGCGATTTGAATCAGGCCTTCTCGGAGCCGCTGACTTTCGCCTCGTCTGCTGGGGTCAACTCCAGTGCAAGCCTTATTGATTATAGCGCTTCCTCGATCAGCTGGCTGGAAGGCAAGCGAAAGACGGCAAACGCCAATTTCTCCTATAATCAGACAGTTGCCGTGCAGGCCGATCAGGCTCTTTCCAATGCCAATGGTGTCGATATCAACACTGAAATGGCGCTGCTGCTTGATCTTGAACATTCCTATCAGGCATCGAGCCGGGTGTTGACGACGGTCAACGCCATGCTTGACGAACTTATCAGAGCGGTGTGAGGCTTATGAAAGCGCAATCGATTTCGACTTATGGTGCAGCTTCAGCTCTCAAGGTCCTCGTGGCAAAAACCAAGGCTGAGCTTGGCAAAGCACAGCAGGAAGCGACCACCGGGATGGTGTTCGATGTCGGCCTGTCGCTCGGCTCCAAGTCTGGCCAGACTATATCCTTGCGCAAGGAATATGATCGTCTGACTGTTCTGACAGATATGAATAAGCTGCTGCAGCAGCGGATGACGACGACGCAAACCGCCACCAGCACCATTATCGAGAACACGCAGGATTTTCTTGGCGACCTGACAGGTGCAAACAGCACCGTTGAAAGCGCTGAGACGGCCGCAAAATCTGCAAAGTCTCTGTTGGATTCCGTCACTGGCCTGCTCAATACGAGTTACAATGGCGAGTATATTTTCTCCGGTGTGAACACCGATGTGAAGCCGATTGCCGACTACACCGAAGGCAGTGCCGCTCAGACAGCGGTGCGCCAGGCGTTCGAAGACCATTTCGGTTTCAGCATGAACGATCCGCAGGTTGCCAATATTACCGGCGATGAAATGAAAGCCTTTCTGGAAGGCGATTTTGCCGAGCAGTTCAATGATGCCAACTGGGACGCCAACTGGTCGAATGCGTCTGACACAGTCATCAAGAGCCGTATTTCACCAAGTGAAACGGCCTCAACATCGATTTCAGCCAATGCAGACGGTTTCCGCAAGACCATCATGTCGGCGGTGATGGTTTCTGAATTTGCGGCGATTGGTCTTAACAATTCTGCGTTCCAGGCGCTCACGACACAGGCCATGCAAACCACGACGCAGGCGGTCACTCAAACCACTTCAGAGCAGACGACGCTTGGTCTTGCGCAGCAACGGACAAATGCAGCGACAACACGCATCGCAGCTCAGCAGAAAATCCTCAATGAATCGGTTCTCGATCTTGAGGAAGTCGATCCTTACGAAGCGGCGACCCGCGTCACTGCATTGATGACACAGATTGAAACATCCTATGCGCTGACAGTTCAGCTGCAGAATATGAGCCTGCTTAACTATTTGAAATAGTTAGACTATTAGAGCGTCTTGCCTCTTTTGGCGCTACATAAGGACACTCTAAACAATTGAATCGACGCATCGCGCTTCCCAAAAAACGATTTCGATTTTGGGCCGATGCTGTGGGGCGCTTACCCGCCCCGAAGTTGAACATCACGCACCGGGCAGCATGAGGCGGCCTGTATGCGTGGTGCCGGAGAACGGAGACTACATGTACCAGCTGCGCTACGAAGACGTCATGAATGATGATATGGCGAGCGCCAAGGAACGCGAGCGGATGCTTTTCGACCGTTCGATAGAAATGCTTGCCGCTGCCAAGGCCAATGGGGCCGGATCGCGCGATGGCATAGACGCTGCCTATTTCACGACCAAGCTCTGGACCACGATCATTGATGATCTTGGATCGGAAGAGAATGTGCTTCCAAAGGAACTCAAGGCGGCCATTATTTCGGTGGGGATATTCATTCTCAAAGAGATGGAACGCATTCGGCAGGGCGAAAGCAGTGATTACGATACCTTGATCGAAATCACCCAGTCCATCCGGGATGGTCTGTGACATGACGAATAATAACAAGTCGACCAATGACAAGTCGGCAATCCGTCTTTCGCTACGTGCGGGTGAGAAGATCTATATCAACGGCGCGGTGCTGAAAACGGATAGGAAAGTATCGCTTGAGCTGTTGAACGATGCGACTTTTCTACTGGAAAACCATGTTTTGCAGCCTGATGAGACGACAACGCCACTGCGCCAGCTCTATTTTGCGGCACAGATGATCCTGATCGAGCCAGCTCTGAGAGAACAGGCTCGCGATACATTTGCGCAGATGCTGAAAGGCATGTTTGCGGCATTCAAGGACGCGGAAATCCTCAACGCGCTCAAGCTTGTTGATGAGTTGGTGCATAACGGACGTGTTTTTGAAGCACTGAAGACGATTCGTGCGCAATATCAGCGCGAGGCCGAGCTGATGGGCGAAGCTGTCCCGCCCGTGCCTGCAAAACAATCCGAACAGCCTACGGAGGCAAGTCTATGACCACCACATCGACAGTCGGTGCGAACAATACGGCCAACACAGCCAATTCATCGAGTGGCAATGCCGCAGCTGCCAAGGCCAGCGTCGATTACAATTCCTTCCTGAAGCTTTTGGTGACACAGATGCAGAATCAAGACCCGACGCAGCCTATGGATGCAACGCAATATGTCTCGCAGCTGGCCACCTTCTCCAATGTGGAGCAGGCAGTGCAGATGAACAGCAAGCTTGAAACGCTGATTGCCAATTCATCTTTGTCGCAAGCTGAAGGCTGGATCGGCCGCACATTGACAAGCGCTGACGGCACAGTCTCCGGCGTTGTCAAATCCGTGACTATTCAGTCATCGGGCATGCTTGCCGAACTGGAAGACGGCAAGACGATGCTGATCGGCCAAGGCGTCAAGATCAGCTAACACCAATATCCGATGAGTACAACTCATTGGATATTGGTTAAGCCTTTGTGACGACTGAACATTTTCAAGGCGTGATGCGCCAGCATCTTAGCGCCTTGGTATAAGGAAAACGGTTTTGAACGAAGCTGATGCGCTCGATATCGTCAATTCGGCGGTTTGGACCGTGCTTATGGCCAGCGGTCCGGCTGTGCTTGCAGCTATGCTTGCGGGCATCGGTATTGCGCTGTTTCAGGCTTTGACACAGATTCAGGAAATGACGCTGACTTTCGTGCCGAAAATCATCGTCATTTTTGTGGTACTTGCTTTTACCGCGCCGTTTGTCGGAGCGCAGATCAACTCTTTTACGCTGCTTGCCTATTCGCGCATCGAAAAAGGGTTTTAGAACCATGTTCCAGAGGAGGCTGCTGTTTCCCTGACGTAGCCCTCGCGCAAGCTTCGCCGTTTATGTTCCGTCGGACAATAGGAGACGGACGTGCAGCAGGTAGCGGCTAAGCCATTAAAAAAGAGTGGAATTCTGACAGGTAGCGACTTGGGTCTTGCTGCCGGCATTATCATTATTCTCACCGTGCTTTTCCTGCCTGTGCCAGCAGTCGTTCTGGATATTGGTCTCGCTTTCTCGATTGCCTTTTCCGTCCTTATCCTCATGGTTTCGCTGTGGATTCAGCGTCCGCTTGATTTCTCGGCTTTCCCGACCGTGTTGCTGATCGCAACCATGATGCGTCTGTCTCTCAATATTGCGACGACGCGCGTGATTCTCACGCACGGCAATGAAGGCTATCTGGCAGCAGGTCATGTGATTCACGGCTTCTCGCAGTTCGTGATGGGTGGCGACTTCGTCATCGGCCTTGTCGTTTTCTCGATCCTCATCATCGTCAACTTCCTTGTCATTACAAAGGGTGCGACGCGTATCGCGGAAGTGGGCGCACGCTTCACGCTCGACGCCATTCCCGGCAAGCAGATGGCAATCGATGCCGACCTCTCGTCTGGTCTGATTGATGAAAAACAGGCACAGCATCGTCGTCGTGAACTGGAAGAAGAAAGCTCATTCTTCGGTTCGATGGACGGTGCGTCAAAATTCGTACGCGGTGATGCGATTGCCGGTCTGATCATCACGGCGGTCAATATCTTCGGCGGTATTATCATTGGTGTAACCCGCCACGGAATGGATATTTCCGAAGCCGCTGACGTTTTCACCAAGCTCTCGGTTGGTGATGGTCTGGTCACACAGATCCCAGCGCTGATCGTATCGCTTGCAGCCGGTCTTCTGGTTTCCAAGGGCGGCACGCGCGGCTCCGCCGATCAGGCAATTTTCGGACAGCTCGGCGCTTATCCAAAAGCATTGCTGATTGCATCTTTCCTGATGTTTGTTTTGGGCATCATGCCTGGGCTTCCGGCATTTCCATTCTTCCTGTTGGGCAGCGCAATGGCATTTGTGGGGATTGCGGTTCCACGCAAGCAAGCCAAGGAACGTAATGCGCAAGCTGCGGAAGCGGAGTCAAAGCAGCGGGATGCCGATGAGCAGGAACGCAATTCCGTCAAGGCCTCGCTTGAAACCACACAGATCGAGCTTTGCCTTGGCAAGCAGCTCTCGGCGCGTCTCATCGCATCGCAGCAGGAGCTGGCACATCGCGTGGCCAAGATGCGCAAGAAGTTCGCCCAGGAGTACGGTTTCGTCATCCCCGAGATCAAGGTAACAGACGATATTTCCCTGCCGCCAAAGAGCTATCGTATCAAAATTCACGGTACTGCGGTTGCAAGCCATGAACTGCGGGTCGGTGAAATTCTCGTCGTATTGGGTGAACGTCCCATTCCGTCTATTCCCGGTGAAGAAGTTCGCGAGCCAGCCTTTGGTATGCGCGCCTATTCGGTGCCGGAAACATTTACGTCTGACCTGCGTCGCGATGGATATATGACCGTCGATAATCTGTCGGTGTTGCTGACACATTTGAGCGAGATTGTGCGCAACAATCTGGCACAGCTCCTGTCCTACAAAGACATGCGGATTCTGCTTGATCGTCTCGGGCCGGAATATCGCAAGCTTCTTGAGGATATCTGCCCGGCAAATATCTCCTATTCAGGGCTTCAGGCTGTTTTGAAGCTGCTGCTCGCGGAACGTGTTTCAATCCGCAACCTGCATTTGATTCTTGAATCAATTGCCGAGATCGCACCTCTGGTCCGCCGCCCTGAAATGATTGTCGAACATGTTCGCATGCGAATGGCGCAGCAGATATGCGGTGATCTATCAGATAATGGCGTGCTCAATGTCCTGCGCCTTGGCAACCGCTGGGATCTGGTCTTCCATCAGAGCCTCAAGCGAGACAACAAGGGCGAAATCGTCGAGTTCGATATCGACCCGCGTCAGCTAGAACAGTTTGGTACCGAAGCCACGGCAGCCATACGCAAGCATTTCGATAGCGGCGAACGTTTTGTGGTGGTTTCATCTCCCGAAGCGCGCCCATATATCCGCATGATTATCGAGCGCCTTTTCGCGACCTTGCCTGTTCTGTCGCATGTCGAGATCGCACGTGGTGTCGAAGTGAAATCGCTCGGCGCGATTTCCTGACGGGGAGGGGACCCGTTGCCCATCACACAACTGCCGATTAACGAGCTCGTCTTCGCAGCCATGCTTGCATTCTGCCGTGTCGGCGCGTGTTTGATGCTGATGCCGGGCATTTCGAGCGGGCGGATACCGTTGCAGGTGCGGTTGTTCATTGCGCTCGCCTGTTCATTCGCGGTGCTGCCATTGGTGATTGAGACCATCACACCCAGCCTTGATGGCACGCATCCGCTGGCGATGTTTCGCCTCATGCTGAGCGAGATGTTTATTGGGGCGGTGATTGGGATTCTGGCGCATATTTATTTCTGGGCCCTGCAATTCATGGCCAATATGATGGCGATGGCAGTGGGCTACTCCGGTTCACCAGCGGATGCGATTACTGAACCGGAGCCGCAGGCAACGCTCGCAACCATTGTTACTTTCAGTGCACTGTTTCTGTTTTTCGTCACAGACATGCATCTTGAGATTTTGCGGGCGCTGCTGAGTTCCTACACAGCGATACCCGTTGAAGGTCATTTCAGACCCGATGCCGCGATGATCGATATCAGCGATGCACTTTCGGGTGCATTTTTGGCAACCTTGCGCATCGCAGCGCCGTTTATTGTCTTCGCGATTCTGGTCAATTTCGCCATTGGACTGATCAACAAGCTGACGCCGACGATTCCTATCTATTTTGTGTCGATGCCATTTGTGCTCGGTGGTGGATTGCTGGTCGTCTATTTCATTTTGCCGGAACTGCTGCGCTTTTTTATCGGCGAAACATCAACGCAGATGCGCAATCTGTTCTGAGGATTTCATGGCTCGAACCAATGCCCATAATCTAAAAAAACTGATTGCATTGCAAAAGTTGGGTGCTGCCCGGCTCGAAGCATCTCTTGCCGTAACGAACAATCGCAAGACAGCACTTGATGAAGAGCGGGAAGCGCTTATCGCCATACAGGATCGGCGATACGATGGTAGTTCATTCACGGTCGATCCAGCACTTCTTATCAAGCGCCTGGGCGGGAATGCCTCAGAAAGCGAGAGCATTGAACAGCAGCTCGAATCACAACGCAGTGGCCTCTTAAAAGAACAACGTCGGGTAGAACTTTTGGAAGATCGGCTGGAAACGGTACGAAATGATACCGAAAGACGCGAGCTAGCAAGCCTCATTGAAGAGTTTATCAGCCGAAAAACATCCACACGATGATCAATAGAATCTTCGTTAGTGGTGATTAATATATAATTATAACAAATGCTTACAAGTGATCTGGTGAGCTTATCTGCACGACATTGACCTTATGCCTGTCATAAAACTGAAGCTGATTCGTACCGCAAGCTTCAGTCAAGTTTGGCCAACTATGGTGCAATCAAGAGATGAAGAAGGACGAGTTGTATGGCGATTAATCCGCCGTCAGATCTGGTGATGGACGTGGCGCGGGCGGCTGATCCGCAAGCCTATCGCCTGGCGGCGGAGCGTCTGAAATCGATATCGACAAGCGCAGGCCCAATGGGCGCTGATGCTGATACGGGGTTGCCGCGGAATTTTGTGAGCTTTTCTGAAAGTCTCGGCTCAGGGGTCAGGATCCATCCCGACAGCCAGAATACGACCAATTCGGCCTATCGAAAGTTTGAAGCATTCATGCTGCAGTCTTTCGTCCAGTCGATGTTTACCAGCGATACAACGGCCACTTTTGGCAAGGGTATTGCAGGTGAATATTGGAAATCGATGATGGCTGAGGCCATGGCCAATAAAATGGCAGATACGGGCGGCGTAGGCATCGCCCGTATGCTTGAAGTGCAAGCGGCGATGAAGCAGCGAGCGGAGAATTCGGCAACTTTGGCTTTGGGAGACGTCGTTAACGATCTGGGACAGGGAATGAGCACGGATACGGTGTCGAAGGATATCGTTCACGGATTTGAACGTCAGCTCATTCAGAAGCAACTGGAAAACAATGAAAGTGGAGAAAGCGCTCAAGGCTGATCCAGAGCATCTACTGCAAAACTGCCCTCGCGGTTTTGCGGAGCATAATGCGACGGACCACAGATGGAGCGGTTAGGTGACTAGGCTTTTGCTGAAGTCGATCTAGCCAGCGAATGAGAACGCGACCCGCTGATACATACAATTGAGGAAACCCGAACATGACTGACACAAGCTCCGAAATCAGCCTGCTCCCGCAAGCTCCGGAAGCAACACTGGATGTAAATCCAGCACAGGAACTGGAGCAGCAGCCGGTACTTAAGCCAGTTGTGCGGGCTATTCAGCGTCTTGAGGACGTCATCGATACGGAAACGCGTCTTTTGCTTGAAGGCGGACATCCAGACCTTGCAGACATCAACTCGCGCAAGAGCCGCGGTCTTTATGACTTCAACAAGGCAATCAAAAAGGCTGCAAGCCTTGCCGAACCTGCCACGATGAAGGGATTGCAGCCATTGCTTGATAGTCTCAAGCAGAAGCTGGAGAAAAATTGCGAAGCGCTGCAATTGCACCTGCGGGCGGTTGGTGAACTCGCAGATCTTATCCGTGGCGCGCTGGAAACGCAGGACGCAGACGGCACCTACAGCATGCAAAGCGCGAGGCTCGGTCACGCCAGATGATCCGCATAATCGCAATCGGCCTCTGGATATGTGCGGTAGCACTCGGTTCGCTGTTCTTTGCCGTGCGCCAGAACGATGCACCTTCGGGTGAGGTGCAAGCGAATGGAGGTGCGTTTGGCGGTCTCGATTACGTCAAGACCGACGTGATGAGTGTGCCGATCATCTCCAATGGCAGCGTTGCAGGCTATGTCGTGGCCCAGCTGGTCTATACGGTCGATTCGAACATTCGCAAAAAGCTCACCGTGCCGCTTGAATATTTCATCAGCGACGAGATTTTCCGTAAGTTCTACGGCAGTTATTCGGATACCAAAGAAGTTGAGAAAGTAAACTTCGAAGCCGTGCGGGCATCGGTCATCACCGATTTGAACGCGCGCTTTCCAGAACCGGTGATCAAGGATTTGCTGGTCGAGCAGTTCAATTACATTTCGGCGGAAGAGATTCGAGCCATGAATATGCGCGGTGGCGCTTTGGCGGAAATCGCAGGCAAGCAGGCTGCCGCTGCGTCATCTCATAGCGAATAGTATTTTCCGGCCAGCTGGCTCAAACGTTCTTCATCAAGTGTTGGGATGGACGCGTCGGTGATAAACTGGACGCCGAGTTCGCGCTTTTCGCGCCAGACCATTTGGGCCAGAAGTGCGCGCGCATAGAAGTCGTCAAACAACCAGAAGCGTTCGGGGAGGCTTGGAACGTCAGTTATCCTTAGTCTCGCGCCATGCGGAGCTATGTCGCTGAACTGGCATTCGATGATGAAGCGCCCGTCAAGATCGATAATCTTTCCTGATCGCAGCCGCGTGCGCTGTCGCTCTTCCCTACGTCGCTCGTGAGATGGCTTGTTGCGCACCATAAAATTTTGCCTGCTATATTTCCCCTTGAAGGCAAATATAGCAGGCTTGGCTTTAGTAAGCGTTACCTAACTTCAATGCTCACCGCATTTTTCACAACGGCCACGCAATTCCAGCGTTGTTTTGCGTGATTTGAAGCCACTTTGGACGCTCCAGGCGCTGACAAGACTTTCGATGGCCGGATCAGAAAACTCCGTCACCTGTCCGCATTGTTCGCAAATGGCAAAAGCAATAAGGCCGTGCTGGTGGCATTGCGGGTGCGCGCAGGCTACGAAGGCATTCAGGCTTTCGAGGCGGTGCACCATCCCGTAATCAAGAAGCTTTTCCAATGCGCGATAAACCTGCAACGGAGCGCGAAAGCCATCGTCGCGGAGCTGGTCGAGAATCGTATAGGCACTCAGTGGCCCATCCGCCTTGGACAACACATCAAAAACCAGTGTCTGATTGCGGGTCAGATCATGCGATGGTTGAGTGTGTGCGTGATGATGGTCGTGATGATTGCTCATTGTCCAGCGGTCCGTTTCGGTGAAGCCTCTCTCCTATTTAATGGCAGGAGGCTTAAAATGAAAATAGCCAGTGCGGCAACGACGATTGATGGGCCCGATGGCGTGTCGAATTCAACGGAACCATATAGTCCGCCAATAACGCCAATTGCGCCGATGGCAGATGCCATGACAGCCATTTGCTCAGGCGTTGAAGCAAACCGGCGGGCTGTCGCGGCAGGAATAATGAGAAGCGACGTTATCAGCAGAATACCGACGATTTTCATCGAAATGGCAATAACAATTGCCAGCAACAACATGAAGATGATGCGCGACAAGGCAGGATTCAAGCCTTCAGCACGAGCGATATCTTCGCTGACGGTAGCTGCAAGCAGTGGACGCCACAACCATGCAAGCACGGCGAGCACCAGAATTCCGCCGCCATAGATAAAAGCGATGTCGAGACGCGAAACTGCGAGCAGATCGCCAAACAGGAATGACAGTAGGTCGACACGCACCCATGTCATAAACGCGACGATGACCAGTCCGAGTGACAATGTTGCGTGCGAAAGGATACCCAACAGCGAATCGGCCGAAAGCGAATGCCTTTTTTGCAGCAGCAAAAGGATGGCTGAAATAGCGACGGATACGGCAAAAACACCGATCATCAGATTGATATCGAGTATCAGCGCTAAGGCTACACCCAGCAATGCCGAATGGGCCATAGTGTCACCGAAATAGGCCATCCGCCTCCACACGATGAAGCAACCAAGCGGGCCCGTGGTCAGTGCCAGACCTACCCCGGCAATCAACGCGCGGGTGAAAAAATCGTCAAACATGGGGTTTGCCTTCCTCATGATGGTGATGATGTTCACCGTCATGATGATGACCATCTTCGGCGTGGCAGTGATCTGTTACTGTGCCATCAGCGTGCATGACACGACCGTCAGGCAGATGGGTGTGATCGTGATGATGTTCATAAACGGCGAGAGGCCCAACTGCGCGGCTCCCGAACAGGCGCAAATATTCCGGACTGGCAGTCACATCGCGCGGCGTTCCGCTGCAGCAGACATGACCATTGAGGCAGATGACCCGGTCGGTTGCCGCCATAACAAGATGCAGATCGTGGGAGATCAGCAGCACACCACAGCCCGTGTCATCACGTAATTTGGCAATCAGCTCGTAAAGGGCTGCTTCACCGGAAAAATCGACACCCTGGACTGGCTCATCTAGCACCATAATATCGGGCTTGCGTGCGAGTGCACGCGCCATCAACGCTCGCTGAAACTCGCCACCCGACAGATTGGTAATCTCTGCCTTGAGAAGATGCGTGATTCCGACGGCATCCAGCGCACGCACAATATCAGCTTTGGGTAGGGGGCCGGTCAGTGTCATCAAGCGCTCAACAGAGAGCGGCATGGTACGGTCAATATTG
Organism: Ochrobactrum quorumnocens; assembly: GCF_002278035.1. Taxonomy (NCBI): domain Bacteria; kingdom Pseudomonadati; phylum Pseudomonadota; class Alphaproteobacteria; order Hyphomicrobiales; family Brucellaceae; genus Ochrobactrum; species Ochrobactrum quorumnocens. The sequence continues at coordinate 1,788,596 of NZ_CP022603.1, forward strand.
ATTTTTTGCGGCACATATCCGATCCGCAAGCCCTTCAGATGACGGATTTCACCCTCATCGGGCTTGAGAATATGCAGTGCCATTTTGGCCGTCGTGCTTTTTCCCGCGCCGTTGGGGCCGATCAGTGTGACGATCTCGCCGCGGTGGATCGTCAGGTCAACATTGCGCACAAGCCACCGCCCGTCGCGATAAACGCCGGCACCTTTTAAGTCGATCAGTGGTTCCCGCTTTGAGTGTGCGGGGAGGGCGGTCTTACGGGCCATATAAAATGAGCTTTCGCTGCCTTTGTGAGAGCGTCAGCGCTTTATCTCAAAGGATAAACGGCGCTCTCGAAATTCTTGTCTCAAGATGTGTGAACGATATGCCGATTCGTGTTCATTTGCGTTGCCCGGATAAGCACTGTGAACAATTCTCCAAAAAGAGGTTGTGTCTCCTTATCGCAGACGTTATAGCATAACGCAAATGATGTAATAGAATAACATATCACTTGTATATGTTGTTCGCTTTTGCTTACGTTCAAGAGAGACCCATGAAACACTTACGATCCCTGCTGTTGGCATCCGCATTTATGGCTGTTTTGGGTGGGGCGGCTTCCTCCGCCGAGCGCAGCGGCGTTGTCGTTTCGATCAAACCCCTGCATTCCCTGGTGGCTGCTGTGATGCAGGGTGTCGGCGAGCCAAAGCTGATTGTGCAAGGTGCAGGGTCGGAACATTCTTACAGCCTAAAGCCATCTGATGCCCAAGCTATTGAGAACGCCAAGGTCATTTTCTGGGCCGGGCCTTCGATGGAAACCTTTCTCGACAAACCGTTCGATACCCTTGGTGAGGGTGCGAAAGTTGTCGCGTTGGGCGAAGCCGACGGATTGACGAAGCTCAAGTTCCGCGAAGGTGGTCCCTTCGAGGCGCATGATCATGGCGATGAAGGTCATGAGCACGAAAAGCATGGTGAGGCGGGTCACGACCATAGTACCAAAGCTGGCTCCCACGATGCCCATGGCCACGCAAACGAAGCCGCTGAAAAGGCCGAAGAACACCCCCATCATGCAGAATTCGACCTGCATTTCTGGCTCGACCCGCAGAATGGCAAGGTTCTCGTTGGAGACATCGCCAAGGTCTTGAGCGAAAACGACCCCGAAAATGCAGCGCAGTACGAAAAAAACGCTGCTGATTATGCCGAAAAGCTGGATGCGCTCACCAAGGATATCGAGGGTGAACTTCAGCCGGTAAAAGGCAAGCCTTTCATCGTTTTCCACGATGCTTATCAGTATTTTGAAAACCGCTTCGACGTGAAGGCCGCAGGTTCCATCACCGTCAGCCCTGAGAAAGCGCCGGGGGCGGGCCGTATCAAGGACATCCACGAGAAGATCAAATCGCTCGGTGCGGTATGCGTGTTCTCCGAACCGCAATTTGAACCCAAGCTGGTCAATACGGTTATCGACGGAACTGAGGCCAAAACGGGTGTGCTTGATCCACTCGGTTCGGAATTGAAGGACGGTCCAGACCTTTATCCTCAGCTCATCCAGAACCTCGCCGATTCGCTAAAGAACTGTCTGTCGAAGTAGCACTGGTCGCTCCCCTGTTCTGGGACCCCACCGAGTGGATTGAATTTGGTGTTTGTATCTTGATTGATGCACAGGCTGTTTCAAACACCAAATTCGAAAGTCCACTCGATTCATAGGGTATCGGTGGTCTTTGAAATTCCGATATTTGCGTGTCGGCTGTAACTGAGCCAGGCAAATGTCCGAATTAGACCACTAGAGTATTTCCTGTTTAAGATGAACCGTAGAGAATGCTCTATCTGTTTATTTGTAAGCATGTCTTTACCTCAAAACCGGTTCCCACTTTTGGGAGACATGCTCTAGAAGCGATCAGTTGTGGTGTCGGGCTTTCATAAACGCTCCGGTACATTCGACAAACACCGGGCATATTACTCCTATGTTTATATGCGTATCCAAATGAAGCGCTGGGCCAGGTTTTTGCAGTGTGGTTATTGCACGACACCAGTTCAGGTTCCGGCTCGTTAGTTCAGTGAAGAATCGTCAAAGGTGGCTTTGCCGCCTCTTTTTAGCCAAATGAATGTAATGATATAACATTAATAGCCAGCGATGCTGCGCTAGCAGCTTTTGTTCAACTGCCAGCAAAGGAGATGCCATGAAAAGGCTTCCAGTCACCGTTCTTTCGGGCTTTCTCGGAGCAGGAAAAACCACGCTCCTCAATCACGTGCTCAACAATCGCGAAAATCGGCGTGTCGCGGTTATCGTCAACGATATGAGCGAAATCAATATTGATGCTGCCTTAGTGCGAGAGGGCGGTGCCGATCTGTCGCGTACCGAAGAGCAGCTCGTTGAAATGACCAATGGCTGCATCTGCTGCACGCTGCGCGATGATCTTCTGAAGGAAGTGGCGCAATTGGCGTCGCAGGATCGCTTCGATTACCTCCTTATAGAATCAACCGGCATTTCAGAGCCTCTGCCTGTTGCAGCTACATTCGAGTTTCGCGACGAGAACGGGGAAAGCCTCTCCGATCTTGCTCGTCTCGACACCATGGTTACGGTCGTGGATGCCGCCAATCTTTTGAAAGACTATTCATCCAGCGACTTTCTGCGCGACCGTGGTGAGTCTCTCGGAGACGAGGATGAGCGGACACTGGTTGATCTGTTGGTCGAGCAAATTGAGTTTGCGGATGTTGTGGTGCTCAACAAGGTTTCCACTTCAAGCGCGGAAGAACGCGATCTAGCGCGCAAAGTGATCAAATCACTCAATCCAGACGCAAGAATAGAAGAAGCCGATTTCGGGCAGGTCTCGCTAGATTCGATTCTCAACACGCGCCTGTTCGATTTCAACCGCGCCCACGAACATCCGCTTTGGTATAAAGAACTCCATGGTTTCCACGAGCACGTGCCGGAAACAGAAGAATATGGTGTGCATTCATTTGTGTATCGTGCCCGCCGCCCGTTCGATCCAGCCCGGTTCCAAAGTTTTATTGATCGAAGCTGGCCGGGTGTGGTTCGCGCAAAGGGATTTTTCTGGTTGGCAACGCGTCCTGATTATGTGGGGGAGCTGAGCCAGGCGGGTGCTTTGGTCCGCACCAACAAGCGCGGTCGCTGGTGGACGGCTGTCCCCCGCAGTTATTGGCCTGCAGATCCGGAATGGCATCAGGCGATGCAGCCTTATCTTGATGCTGAATGGGGAGACCGGCGGCAGGAAATTGTATTTATCGGTGTTAGTCCGATGGATAAGGCTAATATGATTGCCGAACTTGATGCCTGTCTGGTGCCTGAGCAATGCTTCATGCCGCAAAACTGGCGAAAACTGGATGATCCGTTTCCAAACTGGTCAGTGGCAGCTTAACGAATGCCTTATACCAAGGGCTAAGATGCTGACGCATCACATCTTGAGAATATTCAGTCGACACATGCGCTTAACCAATATCCGATGAGTCCCCTCATCGGATATTGGTACTATTCAGCCGACAGCGCGGTAATTTCAGATATCCTGCTGTCGGCGAGGGTGCGGTGATCGAGCACGTTGGCGATCGCTTCGCGCACGTCCAGCATCATGTGTCGCACTTCGCATTCGGTTTCATCGCAATCGTCGCAAGGCTGATAGTCAGTTTTGCTGGCGCAGGCGATAGGCGCAAGCGCTCCGTCCAGTGCTCGAATAATATTGCCGATATGGATTTCACTCGCAGGGCGGGCCAGACAAAATCCGCCGCCTTTGCCTTTGCGGCTCAATACAAAGCCTGCGTTTCGCAATTCGATGAAAATATTATCGAGAAACTTACGCGGGATATGATGCCTTTCCGCGATCTCGCTTGCTGAAGCCAGTTGACCGTCCGATATGCCGGCCAGGTGCACCATGGCTTTCAGGCCGTATTTGCCTTTTTTGGTTAGCATGGCATCCCTG
>NZ_CP022603.1:1797500-2008185 GCF_002278035.1 Ochrobactrum quorumnocens
ACAACCAGGATGTTGGCTTAGAAGCAGCCATCATTTAAAGAAAGCGTAACAGCTCACTGGTCTAAATAAGGGTCTTTGCGCCGAAAATGTACCGGGGCTAAAGCCATACACCGAAGCTGTGGATGCACGTATGTGCGTGGTAGCGGAGCGTTCCGTAAGCCTGTGAAGGGACAGTCGTGAGACATCCTGGAGGTATCGGAAGTGAGAATGCTGACATGAGTAACGATAAAGGGAGTGAGAGACTCCCTCGCCGAAAGTCCAAGGGTTCCTGCTTAAAGTTAATCTGAGCAGGGTTAGCCGGCCCCTAAGGCGAGGCCGAAAGGCGTAGTCGATGGGAACCACGTTAATATTCGTGGGCCTGCAGGTAGTGACGGATTGCGTGTGTTGTCAGGTCTTATTGGATTGATCTGGCAGCGAAGCGGTTCCAGGAAATAGCTCCTGCATATAGACCGTACCCTAAACCGACACTGGTGGACTGGTAGAGAATACCAAGGCGCTTGAGAGAACTGCGTTGAAGGAACTCGGCAAAATGCACGCGTAACTTCGGAAGAAGCGTGACCTCCATTTAGGCAACTAGGTGGAGGTGGCACAGACCAGGGGGTAGCGACTGTTTACCAAAAACACAGGGCTCTGCGAAGTCGCAAGACGACGTATAGGGTCTGACGCCTGCCCGGTGCTGGAAGGTTAAGAGGAGATGTGCAAGCATTGAATTGAAGCCCCAGTAAACGGCGGCCGTAACTATAACGGTCCTAAGGTAGCGAAATTCCTTGTCGGGTAAGTTCCGACCTGCACGAATGGCGTAACGACTTCCCCGCTGTCTCCAACGCAGACTCAGTGAAATTGAATTCCCCGTGAAGATGCGGGGTTCCTGCGGTTAGACGGAAAGACCCCGTGCACCTTTACTATAGCTTTACACTGGCATTCGTGTCGACATGTGTAGGATAGGTGGTAGACTTTGAAGCAGTGGCGCCAGCCATTGTGGAGTCATCCTTGAAATACCACCCTTATCTATATGGATGTCTAACTGCGGCCCGTTATCCGGGTCCAGGACCGTGTATGGTGGGTAGTTTGACTGGGGCGGTCGCCTCCTAAAGAGTAACGGAGGCGCGCGATGGTAGGCTCAGAACGGTCGGAAATCGTTCGTCGAGTGCAATGGCATAAGCCTGCCTGACTGCAAGACTGACAAGTCGAGCAGAGACGAAAGTCGGTCATAGTGATCCGGTGGTCCCGCGTGGAAGGGCCATCGCTCAACGGATAAAAGGTACGCCGGGGATAACAGGCTGATGACCCCCAAGAGTCCATATCGACGGGGTTGTTTGGCACCTCGATGTCGACTCATCGCATCCTGGGGCTGGAGCAGGTCCCAAGGGTATGGCTGTTCGCCATTTAAAGCGGTACGTGAGTTGGGTTCAGAACGTCGTGAGACAGTTCGGTCCCTATCTGCCGTGGGTGTAGGAATATTGATAGGATCTGTCCCTAGTACGAGAGGACCGGGATGGACGTATCTCTGGTGGACCTGTTGTCGTGCCAACGGCATAGCAGGGTAGCTATATACGGACGGGATAACCGCTGAAGGCATCTAAGCGGGAAACCCACCTAAAAACGAGTATTCCCTATCAGAGCCGTGGAAGACTACCACGTTGATAGGCCGGGTGTGGAAGTGCGGCAACGCATGTAGCTTACCGGTACTAATAGCTCGATCGACTTGATCACTCTCATTTACAATATCCATCGAACGAAGTTCGATAGATATTAGTTTAGTTTATGTCCTTACGGCTGAGCGCCTGACTAACGTCAGGCTAGCCTGCGGACAGCACGCCGAAACATCGGCGACGGCCAGTCGGCCTTGCGAAGCTACGCTTCGAAACGTTTAAACTGATATCGTTTTATTATCTGCACGAAAGACAACCAGCTTCTCATATTTGTGTTCTTCGCCGACCTGGTGGTTATGGCGGAGCGGCTGCACCCGATCCCATTCCGAACTCGGCCGTGAAACGCTCCAGCGCCAATGGTACTTTGTCTTAAGACACGGGAGAGTAGGTCGCTGCCAGGTCTGCTAAGCACACAAATCAAATCATCTTCTCAAACCAATACAAAACAGATTAGTAAGCGCGATGCGCAAAAAATACCAAACCGGTTCAAAATAAACACCCTGGCGCGGGGTGGAGCAGCCCGGTAGCTCGTCAGGCTCATAACCTGAAGGCCGCAGGTTCAAATCCTGCCCCCGCAACCATCTCTAATTGCGATCCATGATCGCCCACATCAGCCGCCCCATCCGGGCGGCTTTTTTGTGTTCGCAAGTTCTGATGGTTGCGCCCTCCCGCAACCACTTCAACTAGCGACCGGCGCAAGTTCAGATCAGAGCTGGTCCCCGCAACCAAATCTATTTGTGAAGAGCCCGCCCTTGTGGCGGGCTTTTTCGTATTCAGGGAGATGGCCAGAATGCCAGCCAGATCCCCTCGGACGTCGATCTGAAGCTCGTCTTCGCCCGGCGTCAGGATGATCTCTTTCACCAGCGACCGGAAAATGTCGGCGGCGGTCATCCGCTTGGCCTCAGCGTCTTCCTGCAACGCCTCGTACAAGTCCTCGACCTGAACCCGGTAATGATCGGCCATATTGGGATGGAGGAGAGGCGGCGGTTCCTCGGCCTCCTGGAGAAACTGCTCCACTTCCTTCTTCCGACGTTCAAGGCTAACCATCTTCTCATTGAGGCGGTCCGCCGCACCGCCCTTGAGGATAAGGGACAGCAGCGTATCCAGTTCGCGATCGATTTTCTTGACTTCTGCCTGGGCGGCATCGATTGACGCGCGTCCCCCCATCCGCAACCGGTTCATCTCGCGCGTGAACTCGTCGCAGAATTCCTTGAAGAGCGCTGGGTCCATCAGGTGATGACGCAGGGCATTCAGGACACGAGACTCCAGTCGATCGCGGCGGATGTTCTTCCGGTTGTCGCAGGTGCCCTTGTTGCGGGCGGTCGAGCAGCCGATAAGATCGGCTGAGATCATCGAGTAGCCGCCCCCGCAGCTGGCACATTTGGTCAGGCCTGAGAAGAGGTACTTGGGACGCCGGCGGTCACGGAAATGGTTCTCGGCGCTCCCATCGGTGCGCGTGGTCTTAATGGCAGCCTGACGCGCCTTCACTGCGTTCCAGTGCTCGTCATCGAGAATGCGTAATTCCGGCACGTCCTGAATGATCCATTCGGATTCCGGATTGGGTCGCGCCTGACGCTTACCGGTGTCCGGGTCCTTGATGAAGCGCTGGCGGTTCCAGACCAGCTTGCCGATATACATCTCGTTGTTGATGATGCCGTTGCCGCGTTTGGCATTGCCATTGATGGTGCTGAAGCCCCAATCACCGCCGCCCGGGGCCGGGATTGCATCCTTGTTCAACTCGACGGCGATACGTTTTGGGGATTTGCCGGTGTTGTAGTCCCGGAAGATGCGACGAACCACATTGGCTTCAATCTCGTTTATCGTACGATCACCACGGATGGGTTCGCCGTTGACATCGAATTTCTTGACGACATCATAGCCGTAGCAATTGCCACCCCCTGATTTTCCAGCTTCCACGCGACCACGTTGGCCGCGACGCGTTTTGTCGGCCAGGTCCTTCAGGAAGAGCGCGTTCATCGTGCCTTTGAGGCCGACGTGAAGGTGCGTGATCTCCCCCTCAGACAACGTGACTATTTTCACGTCGGAGTAGGTCATGCGCTTGAAGATACCGGCAATGTCCTCTTGATAACGAGACAGCCGGTCCATTGCCTCGGCAAGGATGATATCGAAGCGTCCACGATTGGCATCGGAGATCAGTGCCTGGATGCCAGGGCGGAGCAAGGAGGCGCCGGATACCGCGTGATCGGTGTATTCCTGGACGATATGCCAACCCTGCTTTTCAGCATGAAGGCGACATATGCGCAGCTGGTCGGCGATGGATGCGTCCCGCTGATTGTCTGACGAATAGCGTGCGTAAACGGCGACTTTCACGATGTAATCCCCTGGGTGTTGATCAGGAGCGCTCTGTCTGGCGTTTCTTCCGCTCCTGCTCGTAAAGTTCGGTTGCAGCCCGACGCGCGAGAAGGCGAACCATTTCGACCAGGCGCGGATCTGGGCCAGTGCCAACGCGTAGGAGGGTGAGTTCGGGCTGGCCGAACTCCTTCTGCTCCTTCCGCCTGGTCTTGGTATCCCGTGCCATATTCGTGCTCATCCTGTAGGTCACAGCACGACAATGGCGCGAAAACCTCTCTGGTTACAGAGAAGCAGCCGGCGGTGAATGACTTTGAAACGGTTGATATATCGGGCAATGGCGTAATCCTGCGAAGCATAGCGTCGCGCAAATACTGGCGCGAAAAGTGCAGCTACAGGCTCACAGGGATAATGAGTGTCATCGTGCACACGACAACGCTCCAGCCATATCTTTAGCAATGTGTAGCTGAGAGTGGCCGAGTACTCAAGGTCTGATAAATGTATCGACATTGCACGCTGCTGCGGTCCATGGTGGCCGCATCAGCGTTGGAAGTCAGATCACAAATGCGCGTGTCTTAACCGCGGCGAGATGGGGCGCGTCCTCATTCCGATTTCCGGCCCTAGGCTCCAAGCTTGGTCCGACAGTCTTCTCAGCAGGGTCGTTGAATAAGCAAGTTCATCTTTCTTCATCAAGTTAAAGCTTAGTCTCATTGGTCGCGCCGTCCGCCGGACTTGACGGGATAAATGTCGGCGTTGTCGGAGGAGGTGTGAAGCCTGAGGTGGAAATCATCAATGCTCGGCTGACGCGCGCGCGCCTTGCTTCTATCGACCCGACGCCGACCGCAGCCCCCAACATGTCAATCAGGATATAGAGATCGTTCAGCTGAAAATCGTCTTTTATCAAACCGAAGTCTCGGGCTCGCACCAGCGGCGCGGACAGAAGCTCGACGACACGCTGCCTCAGGCTGTTGAGTTGATCCTGGTGCGTTTGTTGCCGCGTCAGTCCTTCCACCAGGCCGTAGTCGCTGGCGAACATGTCGGCCAACGCGTCCAGAAGCAGCGCAAAAGCGTTCGGATCACTTTGTAGTCGCGTTGCCATTTCTTCCAACTTCACGATGTTCCGCTCGAAAATAGCGAAGCAAAGTGACTCCCGATCTTGGAAATGGCGATAAAACGTCATGCGGCTGACCCCCGCCGATTTTGCTATGGCCTCGAGCGGCACATCGAACCCCTCATTCGCAAAAATGGCTTCGGCAGCCTCGATCAGGCGTAGCCGATTTTCCCGGCCGTCTGCACGTTGGCTCATTCACTGTCTCCTTTACCTTCCATCACTCATACACGAAATTCCTTGACGTTCGCGAAGTTCTAGGCCTATTTAACGATAAACGTTACATAGTGTAACATTTATTCTGTTGGAACAGCACAGTGTGTCCTGAGTGGCGGCGTGCAGGAGGAGCAAGTCCATGAGTGGCAGGTTGGAAGGTAAGACGGCGATCATCACAGGTGCAGCGTCTCTAAAGGGAATGGGATTTGCGACTGCGCGGAGGTTCGCTGAAGAAGGGGCAGCGGTATTGCTCACGGACATCAGTCAAGAGGGGCTCGATGAAGCCGCAGCAGCCCTGGCAAGCTTGACTGACAAAGCCCTGGTCCATGCCATGGACGTGAGCGATCCGGCAGCTTGGAGCACAGCAGTTGAACTGGTGCGCAGCCGCTGGGATTGTATCGACATCCTCGTCAACAATGCCGGCATGTTCCGTGGAGATACCATCTCCGAAACATCGCTTGATACATTCGACAGGCTCGTGGCGGTCAATCTTCGCGGCGCTTTCCTCGGATGCCGCGCGGTGGTTCCGCATATGCGCGCCAAGGGCGGCTCCATCGTCAATATCTCTTCGGTCTCAGCTCTGATCGGCGTTCCCGGCACAGCGGCCTATGCGGCGACGAAGGGTGGGGTGCGCGCTTTCACCAGGGCCATGGCCGTCGACGAGGCGCGCTATGGCATCCGCTGCAATTCCATTCACCCAGGAACCATCGATACGGGAATGGTGCAGGGGTTGATCCCGGGTGACGCGGCCAGGAACGCGACGGCTGCGACCATACCGCTGGGCCGCCTCGGGACGCCAGCCGATATCGCCAATATGGCGCTGTTCCTGGCATCGGATGAAGCAAGCTTTGTCACCGGCGCCGAATTGGTCGTCGATGGTGGGGCGACGGTTGCGTAGCTCCGAGGGGGAAGAGCGCCCCAATCCGATCTTGTCGCAGTGCAGATTTAACCCGTCACGAAAGAGAGTGAAACCATGATCGAAGGCGATGAACACACCTACGATGTTGTTGTAGCGGGCAGCGGCGCAGCAGGACTGACCGCCGCGATCACCGCGGCGGAACGCGGCTACTCGGTCCTTGTCCTGGAAAGCACCGATCGCTGGGGTGGAACGTCTGCAATCTCGGGTGGCGGCGTATGGATACCGAACAACAGCTTCGGAAAGGCGAAAGGCCTCAAGGATAGCCGCGAAGAGGCTCTCACCTATTTGAAAGCCATCGTCGGCGATCATGGCGCGGCGACGTCGCCAGCGCGATTGGAAGCCTATGTCGATCACGGACCCGAGATGGTCGACTATCTCGCTCGCCTCGGGCTCAAGTGGGTCGCCATAGGAACCTATCCTGACTACCATCCGGAAAAGCCTGGCGGAAAGATTGGCCGAACCCTGGAGACTGCCATCGCCAATGGCAAGGAGTTGGGTCCCTGGCTCAAGTCCATGCGCCAACCTGACAGGGCCCCGCCGATAGAATTCGCCACGACATTGGCGCCGGCGATGCTGATGGCGACCTCCTCTCTCAAGGGGTTGCTGACAGGGGCCTACGTCATGATGTTCAACACCTTCTGGCGTCTGACAGGGCGCGTGCCGCTGTCGCGCGGCAAGAGCCTTGTCGCCGGCCTCTGGCAAATCGCAACGAAACACGGTGTGGAAATGTGGCTCAACGCACCGTACGACGAGATCATTTTCGACGGGGACCGTGCTTCCGGTTTGGTTGTACTCCGCGATGGCAAGAAGGTTGTTGTAAAGGCTCGGGAGGCAGTGGTGCTTGCCACCGGCGGCTTCTCCAGAAACGAGCCTTTGCGCAGACAATTCCACAATCTCGGCGAACGCTACTCGATGGCTCCTGAGGGTATCGACGGCAAAGCCATTGAGGATGGCTTCAAGATCGGCGCGGATATGGCGATGCTGGATATCGCCTGGTGGATGCCAACCGTTCTCGATGAGAACGACGGACGTGACATGCTCGCAATTGAGCGCGGCATGCCGCATTCGATCATGGTGAACGAGGAAGGCCGCCGTTTCATCAACGAAGCCGCCGACTACATGACCGTTGGCGGCGTTCTGGCGGAGATGAACAGGGAGAGGGAGGTGCCTGTCTGGCTCCTCGCCGACGCCAGGTTCAGGAAGAAATATCTTTTCGCCAACTTCCCCGGTGGCGTCACACCTCAACGGTTGATCGACAGCGGTTACTTTATCAAGGCCGATACGATTGAGGAATTGGCGGGAAAGTGCGGCTTGAACGCTGATGTGCTCAAACAGGAAATCAGCAGGTTCAACAGCAACGTCGATGCGAATGACGACAGGGACTTTCGTCGTGGAGCGTCGGCTTTCGACCGCTATTATGGCGATCCAAGAATGACAAATCCAAACCTCGGAAAGATTGAAAAAGCTCCGTTCTGGGCGGTGCGGGTCTATCCGGGCGATATCGGGACCAAGGGTGGCGTCGTGACGAATGAGATCGGTCGTGTGCTGCGCAATGGCGCTCCGATCGAGGGTTTGTTCGCATCGGGCAACGCAACGGCATCAATGATGGGGGAAAGCTATGGTGGCGCTGGAGCCACAATTGGTCCGGCCATGGTGTTCAGCTATCTGGCGATGAAGTCCCTCCCGGTTAGCGGCACGGTCAGCTTTTCGATTGAGAAAGAACTCAGGATCGACGCCGGGAAACTAGCCAGCGCAAGAAAAGGGAATGGAACAGATTGATGAGTTCAAAAGCGGGAAACCCCAAGCGCGTTTTGGTGGTCGGTGGCGGCGTTGCCGGCCTCGAAATTGCGACGCAGTTGGGGCGATCTGCCCGGCGAAACAGGAATTTTGAGGTGACCTTGCTCGATGCTGACAGTGCGCATATCTGGAAACCAATGCTGCACACAATCGCCGCTGGCACGCGCGATGTCTATCAGCAGCAGGTCGCATATGCTGCACAGGCCAGAAATAGCGGGTTCATTTACCAGCCTGGCGAGATGTGTGGGCTCGACCGGAAGGCAAGGGAGGTGCTGGTCGCGCCGATCTCGGCGTCGGACGGCAGGTTGATGATGCAGGGGCGACGGCTGCCATACGATGTGCTGATAATGGCACTGGGTAGCCAGGCTAATGACTTCAAAACGCCGGGCGTATTCGAGCATTGTTACATGATCGACTCGCGCACGCAGGCTGACAATTTCAATCAGGAACTGCGCATCCGAATGCTCCAGAGCATGGAGGAGAAAACCAGACTGTCGATCAGCATTGTGGGTGGTGGCGCCACTGGCGTCGAATTGGCGGCAGAACTCGTCCATCTGGCGCAGACGGCAGACTTGTACGGCGGGGCTGGAATGTCTTCCCGTTTGAAGGTCTGCTTGATCGAAAGCGGTGATCGGCTGCTGGCCTCCTTCCCGGCTGATATCTCCCAGTCGGTGAAGAGCCGCCTCGAAGAGTTGGGCGTAACAGTGCTTACCAGCTCGACGGTTGGCGCGGCCGAAGAAAACGGGTTTCGCCTGTCAGACGGCGAGTTGATAGAAAGCTCGTTGATGATTTGGGCCGCTGGTGTGAAAGCGCCAGATTTTCTCTATGAGCTTGATGGGTTGGAGACAGCGAGAAATAACCAGCTTGTGGTCTTGCCAAGCCTGCAGACGACGCGCGATCCGGCGATTTTTGCAGTGGGTGACTGTGCAAGCTTCACGCCTGTCCGCGAACAACGCCCATTGCCTCCTACTGCTCAGGTCGCCCATCAACAGGCGCACCATGTGATCAATCATCTGCCTGCTTGGCTGAATGGAAAGCCAATACCCGGTTACGCATACCGAAACTTCGGAGCACTAGTTTCTCTTGCCCAGTACGACGCCTTCGGATCGTTGGGGAAGTTTGGCTTTCTCGAAGGGCGCTCCATCAGAGGCCATCTCGCGCAACTCAGCCATGCCATGCTTTACCGAGCCCATCAGTCTCGCATACACGGCTTTTGGAATGGCAGCCTCGTCTGGCTGGTGGACCGGATTAATGCCCGATTGCGTGCACTCATCAGACTGGATTGATGGACACGCTACTCGCGTTTCATAGTTCGGCCTGATCGTTCAACTTCTGCGAAGCAATAATGTACTGATGCGGGCAATATTGCTTGGCCATTTACGTTCCGACCTCCGAGATGTTGGGAGAATATCAACTGGTCGAGTTCAGGAATATTTTCCATCGATAATTAAAAAACTGTGTTCGGGTCCCAATGTTACCTTTCATCAATCTATCAAGATTTCTAATCTGGCGCCCACCGTTGATCAAATCCAACAACAAATAGCTTAGTTCGCTAGTGTCGGTCTCGGGTAAGTATTTTTCCTTTTGAGCATCGGCAATCAGGGAAATGACAGGGGCAAGCGCGACGTCTTCCCATTCAATGACCTTTTCGCGCAAATCTTCAGAGAAACTCCCTTCAGCGGACAGGAAATGCGCAAAACGAGTGTTGTGAGTGCACGTATTATATTCAAACAGCCGAAACGCTGTGTTTTTCAGCTTTGCGATTGTGGTTTGGCCAGGTTCAGCACCATTTAGCCATTCGTGAAACCTTAAAATCTCGCGCTCGACAACTGCGTCCAGCAAGGCATGCTTGCTGGGATAGCGTCGGTAAATTGTGCGTTTGGTGATGCCAGCACGATCGGCAATGTCATCCATTGATGCGCCAGCAAACCCCTTCGCCGAGAAGAAGTCGCACGCCGTATCCAAAACGGCGTTGGTGATCTGAAGCATCTGGGCTTTCGTTGGACGGCCAGTCAGATGCAAAGTTTGCTCAGTCAAATCTAAACTCCTTGTGATGAAAAAGTATACCGATTAGTTGCGCAAATGGCAAACTTGGATTAGTACACTTATCCGTATCCTTTTTTGGCTGTGCGCGACGTAGCGATCAGCAGGCTGAAAAAGGCAGAGCAGTAAGAATTTACGGCTGCCAGACTAAGCGCAATTGGAGTAGCAATGAGAAATCGTTACGTGGGCATATTGGTTTGCCTTGCCTTATCGGCCGTATTGTCCGGCTGCCAGAAAGATGAAGAGGCAGCGGAAACGCCGCCTCCTGCCAATGTGGGTGTTGTTGAGCTCCGCCCAGAAGCGCTGCCGATAAACAAGGAACTTCCTGGACGTATTGCGCCGACACGGCTAGCGGAAGTTCGTCCACGTGTCACGGGGATAGTTGTCGACCAGGTTTTCCAGCAGGGATCCTTTGTCAAAAAAGGAGATGTGCTTTACAGAATTGACCCAGCCCAATTCCAGGTCCAGGTCAACAGCACGGAAGCGACGCTTAAACGCGCTGAAGCGTCACTTTTACAAGCACAGCAATCAGCGGATCGCATTGAGCAGTTGCGAAAGTCAAATGTTGCGTCTCAGCGAGATAGCGAGACCGCTATCGCGACACTTGCGCAGGCACAGGCGGATGTTGCGGTTGCGCAGGCGGGATTGGCCGAGGCGCGGCTGAACCTGCAATATACCAACGTTTCAGCGCCAATCTCAGGACGTATCGGTCGAGCATTGATTACTGAAGGCGCACTGGTAAGTGCGAATGGGGCGGAAAATCTCGCGACCATTCAGCAGCTTGATCCCATTTATGCTGACTTTACGCAACCAGCCGCAGACCTGATACGGTTGCGCAAGGCGTTGCAGGATGGTCAGCTGATGACCGGTCCGAATGAAGCAACGGTTCATCTGATCCTTGACGACGGAACAACTTATCCCCTGGAAGGCAGGTTGCTGTTTTCTGAAGCAGCTGTTGATGAGAGCACCGGACAGATCACGCTACGTGGTGAATTCCCAAATCCCGATGGCGATCTGTTGCCCGGCATGTATGTCCGTGTCGCGATCGAGCAGGGGATACAGCGTGCGGCACTGGCGGTTCCAACACAGGCGGTCCAGCGGGATGCCGGCGGTCAGGCAAATGTCCTCGTCATTAATGATCAGAATATCGTTGAGCAGCGGCGCGTTGTCGTGGGCCGTATGATCGGCGAGCGCTGGGTTGTCGAGCAGGGATTGAATGAAGGGGACCGTGTTGTTGCAGAAGGGTTTCAGAAAACTGCTGCTGGAGCAACAGTCAACCCTGTCGAATGGAAGTCTCCGGAGTCCACCGCTGCTGTTCAGTGACGAATGTCAGTCTCAATAATTAGATTTCAAGGGCAGTCGTTATGGCGCAATTCTTCATTGGACGACCAATTTTTGCATGGGTCGTTGCGATTTTCATCATCATTGCTGGGCTTCTGGCGATACCCTCACTGCCAGTCGCTCAATATCCGAATGTAGCTCCGCCGCAGATCTCGATCTTTACGACCTATCCGGGTGCGTCGCCGGAGGATATTTATCAAAGTGTGACCGCACCCATTGAACAGGAACTCAATAGTGTCGATGGGCTGATCTATTTTGAATCCACGTCTGACTCTTCGGGGACCGTTCAGATCAACGTCACTTTCGAACCTGGAACGGATACGTCGCAGGCATCGATTGATGTTCAGAATGCTGTGCGTCGTGTTGAATCCCGCTTGCCAGAAGTGGTTTCTCGCCAGGGCGTGCAGGTACAAGAGGCAGGCACCGGCTTCTTGATGCTGGTCGCCCTGGTATCAACTGACGGCAACACTGATGTGGTAGGTCTGGGTGATTACCTGAACCGAAATGTTCTTGGTGAAATACAGCGCATTAAGGGTGTGGGACGCGCACAGGTCTTTGCGAGCCAGCGCGCCATGCGCATCTGGATTGATCCGGATAAGATGGTTGGCCTCAAACTCTCGACTGCAGATATAAATAATGCGATTGCAGCGCAGAATGCACAGGTCGCAGCCGGACGCATTGGAGCGCGTCCCAATCCGATAAATCAGCAGATTTCGGCAACCGTTCTTGTCAAAGGACAGCTGACGACCCCCGAAGAGTTTGGCTCTATTGTTCTTCGTGCGAACTCCGACGGATCATCCGTTCGTCTTCGTGATGTGGCAAGGATTGAGGTTGGTGGTGAAGCATATTCCTTCTCCAGCCAGATCAACGGAAAACCGGCAGCCGCAATTGCGGTCCAGCTTTCGCCGACAGGCAACGCGATGGAAACCGCGACCGCCGTGAAGGCTAAGATGGAGGAGCTGTCCAAGTATTTCCCGGCTGGTATCGAGTATCTGGTCCCATACGACACATCTCCATTCGTCAAAATTTCCATTGAGAAAGTGATGCATACACTGATCGAGGCGATTGTTCTCGTCTTCATCGTGATGTTCATCTTTCTCCAGAATTTCCGCTACACCATCATCCCGACACTTGTGGTGCCCGTCGCCTTGTTGGGGACATGTGCGATCATGTTCGTAAGCGGGTTCTCGATCAACGTTCTCACAATGTTTGCGATGGTTCTGGCAATCGGTATTCTTGTTGATGACGCCATTGTAGTTGTCGAAAATGTCGAACGAATAATGGCGGAAGAGGGGCTTTCTCCAAAGGAAGCAACGCGGAAGGCAATGAGCCAGATTTCCGGCGCTATCATTGGCATTACAATTGTGTTGACGGCCGTGTTTATCCCTATGGCGTTTTTTCCGGGCGCGGTCGGGGTGATCTATCAACAGTTCAGTTTGACAATGGTCGTTTCCATTCTGTTTTCAGGCTTTTTGGCGCTTTCGCTCACACCAGCTTTATGCGCGACGTTTCTTAAGCCGATCCCGCAAGGTCACCATGAAAAGAAGGGCTTTTTTGGTTGGTTTAATCGCAAGTTCGATGCCGGTACCCGCCGATACTCGAATAGCGTTAGCTGGATTGTCCAACGCACCGGCCGTTTCATGATTATCTATGTCGTGATTGTAGGCGGGCTGGCATACCTCTTCTTACAGCTTCCGTCTTCATTTCTACCCAATGAAGATCAGGGTTTTGTACTCGTTGATATTCAGACCCCCCCCGAAGCAAGTACAAACCGCACTGACAATGTTGCAGCAGCGATTGACAAGGTTTTTGCCGCGGAGCCTTCAGTTGAAGATCGAACCATCATCCATGGTTACAGCTTTTCCGGCTTCGGGGATAACGCTGCGATTGCATTCGTTACGTTGAAAGACTGGAGCGAACGGGATGCAAACAACAGCGCTGCCATGATTAGTCAGAGGGGCAATGGCAGCATGGCGCAATTACAAGACGCAGTAGCTTTTGCGCTATCGCCGCCGCCAATTCAGGGCCTTGGCAATTCAGGTGGCTTTACTTTCCGTTTGCAGGACCGATCCGGAGCGGGCCAGAATGCGCTAAACAGTGCGGCTAACCAGTTGATGGCAGAGGCTCAGAAGAGCAATGTTCTCAGTGGCGTGCGGACTGAGGGTATGCCAGCAGCAGCCCAGCTCATCATCAATATTGACCGGGAAAAAGCCAATACATTTGGTGTCACTTTTGCAGAAATAAACGCGACAATATCTGCCAACCTTGGATCGTCTTATATCAACGATTTTCCGAACGCAGGCAGAATGCAAAGAGTGACCGTCCAGGCTGATGATCAGAAACGTATGACGCCCGAGGACGTGCTTAATCTGAATGTTGCCAACTCAAAAGGTGGCATGGTTCCGTTGCAATCATTTGCTACAGTCGAATGGGCAAAGGGCGCTGCACAGATAGTTGGTTATAATGGCTACCCGGCAATACGCTTCGCAGGCGATGCAGCTGCCGGATATTCATCAGGAGCTGCAATTGCGGAGATGGAGCGGCTTGCGCAGCAACTCCCGGAAGGTTTTGGCTACGAATGGTCTGGCCAGTCGCTGCAGGAAATTCAGTCCGGGTCGCAAGCTCCCTTCCTTCTCGGCTTGACGGTCGTATTCATCTTCCTGTTGCTGTCGGCACTCTATGAAAGTTGGTCGATACCGCTATCCGTGATGCTGGTGGTTCCACTTGGGCTCATCGGTGCTGTGCTGGCCGTTATGCTGCGTGACATGCCCAACGATGTTTATTTCAAGGTTGGCTTGATCACAATTATTGGCTTGTCAGCAAAAAATGCCATTTTGATCGTTGAGTTTGCCAAGGACCTGAGAGCTGAAGGCAAGCCTCTGCTCGAGGCCACCATTGAAGCGTGCAAACTTCGGTTCCGGCCAATCCTCATGACCTCTCTCGCTTTTACTCTCGGCGTTGTTCCGCTTGCTATTGCAAAAGGCGCGAGTGCTGCAAGTCAGAATGCGATCGGCACTGGCGTGATGGGCGGGATGATTACCGCAACCGTCCTCGCAATCTACTTCGTCCCGGTGTTCTTCGTGTTTGTGATGAAAATGTTCTCAAAGGACGATGTCGCTGAGAATGTTCCGGGGGATGGCGGAGGAAAGGCGATTGAAAAGAACTAAATCAGAGGCTGCCCTTACAAGGGCAGCCATACTTGAAGCCGCTGAGCTGCTTTTTTATAGCAAAGGCGTAGAAAACTGCTCTCTGGATCAAATCGCGGCTCAAGCGGGGGTTGCCCGGGGGGCCTTATACTGGCACTTTCGGGGCAAAGATGATTTGCTCCATGAGCTCTTTGCTGGTCTTCATGTCAATCATCTACAGGAAATTTTTGACGAAGATGCCAAGGGTATAAGCTTTGAACCTCTCTGCTTTCTGGAGCAAAAAATTCTCTCGTGGTTCGATTGCTTGGGAACGATCCCGCATCTGAAACGGATGTTCACCATCGTATTACGCATTGATCTCCAGGCCAAGCCAGATGCGTTACAACGCGTTATCAGGAAGTTGGAAATTGAAGAAAGATGGGCGATGGAGTTTGCGTTTATGCGCGCCGCAGAACGTGGTCAATTGGGCAACGGGCATTCTCCAGAGACCTCCTTTAATACGATGCGCTCGCTCGTTAAAGGATTTGAGCGAGAGATCCTGCTTTCCGAACGCAGTGAACGTGTTTTAGCTAACGCAAAGAAAAGCGTTACAGGTCTCTTTGCTTCATTCCGACGAGATTTAACGCGTTGAACAGTCGTATTTATTGCTGTTCGAACGATCAGATCTGAATGCTCGATCGTCAAGATCAAAAAATTATGCGTTGGAAAACAGCTATGACATTGTCAGAAAAACTTATTGAAAGATGCGCTGTGGAGCTTTGGCGCCATCATAGCATAAGCCGTTACGGTCACGATGCCAGGCGGTCTTGGGCTGAACTTGCTCTCGTGGAACAGCTAAAATATGTGCGTGCGGTGCACGTCGTTCTTAATGAAGCCGGGCATGATCCCAACGGGAAGTGGGATGGAGTTGCGACGTTTGACGCATTGAATGATGAAGCTTTGCCCGAAAAGTTCATGAAAAACGACACAGTGCGCCTTCAAGAGAAAGTGGGGAGTGTGCAACCAAAACTTACCGCCAGGCAGTCGAGAATTTTGCGGCGCCTCGCGCAAAAGCCTGACGGTGCCGACATCAATTATGTCAGCGAAGCACTCCCGAATGGTCATCCATATCTGGCTAAAGCATCTGCGCGCGATGGCTTGACACGACTTTCACGCAAAGGGCTTTGCGAGCTCATCGCATCAAAGCCAACAATTTATCGAATAACAGAACGTGGTTTAAACGCTCTCAGAGAGGCTTCATAAACCATGTTTCCTTATCAAGTGATCATTGGCCGTTGTTCTTTATGCAGCCAATTCAAACGTCATGGTTCGACTTTTATGACAGGCCTAGTAATTGCGGCAGTTTTAACGGGCTGTGCCGGGCGCCCTACAGGCGTACTCCAACCATCGGGTAAAACGTCACCGGAGGCTTCAGTGGTCGATGTGTTGGTCGCGACAACACGAAAACCATCTGACGATAAAAGCTTGGCTTTTACAGGGGAGAGGGCTGATCAACTCGCTATTACCGAAATCAAGGTTTCAATTCCACCGGCAACGAGCCGAAAGGTTGGACAGGTTCAGTGGCCGAATCGGCTTCCCGCCAATCCTGCGACTGATTTTTCCACTGTTAGCGTTAAGTCGATCGAGAGTGATGAAGCAGCCCGTCTCTGGCTCAAATCTCATATGCCAGCCAGCCGACGTGTGATGATCTTTGTTCATGGTTTCAATAATACTTATGAAGCCGCTGTCTACCGTTTTACCCAAATTGTGCACGATTCAGGGGCAGACGTCGCGCCGCTGATCTTCACGTGGCCGTCGCGTGCCAGCGTTTTTGACTATAATTACGACAAGGAAAGCACCAATTATTCCAGAGACGCGCTTGAAGAAGTCCTGCGTCAGACAGCGGATAATCCAGCCGTGGGGGAAATCACGATTATGGCGCACTCGATGGGCTCTTGGCTTACTGTCGAAGCGCTCCGGCAGATGGCAATTCGAGATGGCCGTGTCGCCTCCAAGATAAAGAATGTAATTCTGGCCTCTCCTGATCTCGATGTCGATGTATTTGGAAAACAATGGGAGTCCATGGGTAAGAAACGACCGAACATGACAATATTTGTTTCGCGAGACGATCGTGCGTTAAGTTTGTCGCGTCGTATTTCAGGGAATATCGACAGGCTTGGACAGATCGATCCGTCCGTTGAACCCTATAAGTCGGAGCTTGAGAAGTCTGGAATAACAATCATCGACCTGACTGCTCTGAAAAGCGGCGACGGATTAAATCACGGGAAATTTGCGGAAAGCCCGGAAGTTGTCAAACTAATCGGATCCCGGTTGGTGACCGGACAAACGATTACAGATTCGGAAATTGGAGTTGGAGATCGCCTTGGTGCGGTGGCGATTGGTGCTGCGCAGACAGTTGGCGGAACTGCTAGCGTTCTCGTCAACGCGCCAATAGCGGTGTTCGATCCTCAAACTCGGCGGAGCTATGGGCAGCAAATCGACCGCTTGGGACGAGCAAGCGGCAATACCATCAACTCCGTTACCGGACAATAATTTTAGCATCAATAAGCGCCTCGACTGCTGAACCGCGTTCAAGCGGAAACGGAAAAAGGGAGATTTCAAGGGCGGTGAGAATTCTTTGTCCAAGACGATCCGCCGACCTACAGGTGTCGTGCAGATCACTTTTGCGGCAGTCAGTAGATGGCGACTAGGGCCAGATGGGCTTAAGCCGAATACCCCATTTGACCCTAGACTCTTGCAATCGTCTTTCCGACCATCACGGCTATTCCTGATCTTGTCGGGCTATCAAAAGAACTCGAAGCCTGCGACGATATACAACTCGACCAATACGATGAAGACAGCTTTGTCTGATCGGGCTTTCGGTTGAATGTCAGCGGAAAGCAGTTGTGGGTAGCGGGCTTTGGTCCCTTTGAACACTTTCCGGCAACACGGCGGACTGGACTGCGCCGTCACATTGTAGTAGCTTCAATAATTGAAGTTAATAGAATATCAGATCGGTGCGGTTAGCTGCGGAGCATCGAAATGTTCTTTGGCGGCCCAGATGTGGCGCAGTTGCTTGATGTCGGCTCGCTCGAGGCGCACCGCTTGAGAGGTGGAACGGGAGATGAAGACGAAATCTTTTTCTGGTATGCGCTGCTCGATCGCTGGAGCATTAGAAATGATCGGCGACCGATGGGCGTTCTTGGTTTTACGCGACCTGTCGCTCGGCCTTAGCCGATATGATGATCTGCGAGCCAGCACAGGAATTCCGGCGGCCACGCTTTCAGCGCGGCTAAAGCATCTAATTTCTTCCGACATCGTAGAGCGTGTTCGCTACCAAGACCGCCCGCCGCGTGATGAATACCGCCTGACGAACAAGGGTCGTGACCTATGGAAGGTCAGTGTTGCCTTGCGTGAATGGGGCGATCGCTGGGATGCGACCGGATTTGGAGCCCCCACCATCGAGCTGGTTGATCGAGAGACCGGACGACCCGTAACCCTAGCGCTGGTCGATGCCGTGACAAACGAAGTTTTGCCGCTCGAACGCGCTCGGCTACGGCCAGGACCGGGAGCCGACGCCGCTGTTCACCACCTTCTCACTGCAACAGGAGCCGACTGATGTCTCGCACCGTCGAATTCTTTTACGATTTCCGCAGCCCTTACTCATACCTGGCGTTTACCCAGCTGACCGAGTTGGCCTCCTCAATCGACTTTAAGCCTATGAAGGTGCTCATCGTCATGGAGAAAGTCGGAAACACGCCTACTACAATCACCTGTGCCCCTAAGGGTCGTTATGCCCGTATCGATCTCGGCCGATGGGCGAACCGCTATGGACTGAGGTTTAATCCTTCTGACATGCGAACGAATGACGGTGAGGCAATGGCACGCGCGGTGATCGTCGCTGAGGTAGAGGATCGGGCGGCCGTAACGCTAGCACTGTTTCGTGCCATCTGGAGTGACGGCCGATCGCTCGCGACATCACAAGCTGTCGTCGAGGAACTCGCTTCAGCGGGCATCGAAACCGCTGTTATCGCTGCTCGTATCGATACTGAAGAAGCCGTAATGCAGCTCGACAAACTTACTGATGAGGCGGCAACGCGCGGGGTGTTCGGTTCACCAACCATGATCGTTAACAATGAGATGTTCTTCGGCAATGACAGGATCGACTTCTTGCGCGAGGAGCTTGCACGGGTGGAGGCCGCCGCATGAGCAATATTGACAAGCCTCTCGCGCTCGTCACGGGCGTTGGACCAGGGACCGGAACAGCGACCGTTCGTCGTTTTGTAGAAGGGGGTTATCATGTGGCGATGCTGGCCCGCAATGCCGACCGACTCGCTGCGCTTGAGAACGAAATTGCGGATACGATTGCAGTACCCTGCGATGTGGCGGATCCTGAGGCATTGGCAAGCGCAATTGATCGGGTGGGAGCGCCTAAAGTGGTGGTCCACAACGCGGTTGGCGGAGCATTCGGGACCTTCGATAAGATAGATGCAAAGACGCTGGTTCGAAACTTCGAGATAAACGCCATGGCCCTATTCCATCTCGCCCGCTTGACGGCACCATCCATGGTCGAGAAAGGCGAAGGGGCGATCATTGTGACCGGAAACGGCGCGTCTCAACGAGGCAAAGCGGCCTTCGCAGGCTTTGCACCCACAAAGGCAGCACAGCGTATCCTTGCCGAATCCCTGGCGCGTGATCTCGGACCCAAGGGCGTCCATGTCGCCTATCTGGTCATCGACGCAGCGATCGACGTACCGTGGCAGCGCGAGCTTCAGCCGACCAAGCCGGACGACTTCTTCATCTCGCCAACGTCGATCGCGGCCGAAGTGTTCCACCTCGCACATCAGCCACGAGATGCTTGGTCGTTTTTGGCCGAGGTGCGACCGTTTCACGAGCCATGGTGAGCAAATAATGAGCGAGGCGGACGACAAGCCACTGAATGGGCTAGCCCAACTACGACGCTTGCTTGCCGCTTTACATCGCCAATACCAATCGCAGCAGAAGTGTTCCACTTGGCACATAAGCCCCGAGATGCCCGGTCGTTCTTGGCCGGGGTACGACCGTTCCATGAGCAATGGTGAGCAAATAATGAACAAGACCGAAGATAACCGCCCGGATGGGCTGGCCCATTTGCGATCCTTGCTTGCCGCTGGCCGGCGAGCACCGATGGGTGATACCCTGAATTTTCACCTGGTCGAGGTCGACCGAGGAAGAGCCGTATTCGAAGGAATACCCGACGGCAGGGCGTATAACCCGCTGGGTGCGGTGCACGGTGGTGGAAAAGCTACCCCAACTGCATCATGCCATAGGTGAGGGTATCTGATTATGCAGCTTCCTGCAAAAGTGTAGCAAAGACCTCAGCGGGTGTCTTAAATCCAAGACACTTGCGCGGCGTTGCATTGAGATTATGGGCGAAGGCGTGCGGCGCAGGTTGGCGACCGGGTGTTCGCCTGTGTCGGCGGGGACCGCGTCGGCACCTTTGCCGAGCGGATCGCGGTCGTCGAAGCGGACCTCGCCTCGATGCCGGCGAACCTGGATCCTTCGGCAGCGGCGGCGCTGCCGCTAGTGTCACTTACCGCCTGGCAAGTGCTGGTCGAACGCGCGAAGGTGCGCGCGGGACAACGAGTGCTCGTCCATGTAGGTTCGGGCGGCGTCGGCACTGTGGCTATCCAAATTGCAAAGCATTTGGGAGCTCATGTCGCAACCACAGTTGGAACCGCCAACGTAGCGCTCGTTCGCGATCTTGGCGCCGATGAGGTGGTCGATTACCGCCAGGAGGCATTTGAAGAGCGCCTGAGCGGCTATGACGTGGTGCTTGATACGCTTGGCGGCGAGGTGACTGTGAAGTCCACTTGATGTTCTCAAACGCGGGGGAATGCTGATCTCGATCGCTGGGCCGCCTGATCCTGCCTTCGCGGAAACGGTCAACGCCAACTGGTTGGTCAAACAATTCATCAGATTTGGAAGTTATTCGATCCGTAAAAAGGCGCGAGCACTCGGCATCGATTACAGCTTTCTGTTCATGCGCCCGGAGGGTGATCAACTTACGGAAATCGGGAGGTTGATCGAAGTAGGCGCTCTGCGGCCAGTCATTGACAGCGAGTTCGTGTTCGAGGAGACCGTTGCAGCCTTGGAGCGATCGGCATCTGGCCGGGCGCGAGGAAAAGTCGTCATTCGGCGAACGGAGAGTGCGTGAGACAGGCGGCAGGAACAGCAAAAGGCTCTGACGGTCGGCAGTTCAAATGGCTGGATTGAATGTCCGCGTCTTCTGAGACTAACACTCGCCCAGGCTCGCAAGATTGATGCGGTAATGGTAACAGAGCTTTCGCACTGGGGCCATCAACGGTGGGTCTCCTCCACACCCGTCGCGAACTGGTGGGGTGGAAAGTGTCGTTCGTTGCCATGAATGGGATGGCAAGGACATGAATATTGGTCCTTGCTTATGAAGGTTCAAATATTCAGTGTCGCCAAAATTTCACTAACCGTATCACTGCCGCGGAGACATCTATTCCTGGTAACGTGTGATCGGCACATCGCTCAAGCAAAATGCGTATTTCAGTTAAAGCGGACAGCGTTTCCGCTAATATGCGGACATTGTTTTCATTAAATTGCGGACAGTTTTTGTTTCTATGTTTTACGAGTCATTTGTTGATCACTCAGTGATGATTTCTGCGTTTTGAGTTTGCGTCAAGACAGCCCCTGCTTTTTGCTTTCGCATGCTATCTCCTTCAAGGTTGATGCGATGTGCATTGTGGACAATACGATCGAGTATTGCGTCGGCTACGGTGGCATCTGCGATGACGTCGTGCCACGCTGACACGGGGATTTGAGCTGTTATGAGGGTTGATCGGCGTTGATAGCGTTCTTCTACGATTTCAAATAAATGAAGACGCTGCTGCTCAGTAAGGGCATGTGTTCCAAAATCATCGAGGATTAGGAGTTGTACTTTTGCAAGCCTGTCCATCAGACGTGGGAAGCGCCCATCAAGACGCGCAACAGCCAGGTCCTCGAACAGACGGGGTGCTCGCACATAAAGCGCTGAGTGATCATGGCGTGCAGCTTGCCGGGCAAATGCACAGGCAAGCCAGGACTTTCCTGTTCCGGTTTTACCAGTGATGATCATGTTCTCATGATTGTTAACCCACTGTCCCTGTGCCAGGGCCATTGTGTTGCGTCGGTCAAGCTTTCGAGATGCTGCAAAATCAATATCTTCGATACACGCTTGTGGAAAGCGTAGCTTTGCCGCTGCAAGTCGGTTTGTCAGGCGTTTATCGGCACGCATGGCCACTTCTCTGTCGAACATGAGGCCAAGCCATTCATCTCGGCTCAGTTCATGACTATTGTCGTGTTCCGCCAATTCACGATAAGCGCTCGCCATCCCGGGTAGACCAAGCGCGTGCATTTGTTCAAGGGTGGGGTTTGTAAGCATATCTGATCTTTCTCTGTATCAATGGTAATAGCCCCGACCACGAATATTGACGTGTGGTGGAAGCGATTGACCGGTTTCCGCGACAGGCTTTGCCCTGTCGAGGCCGGATTTAAGAATGGAATTGACCGAAGAATATGAAAGCGCCTGAATAGTCAGCGCGCGTTCGCATGCAGCTTCAAGCCGTTGCGGATCATAGCGCCGTGCTAAAGATAAAATGCCCATCACGGCTCGAAAGCCATGTTCAGGATGTGGTTTGTCATGCATGAGCCGTTCAACGAATATAGCGGTGCTTGTGCCGATTTTCTCCGCCTGTCGAACCAAGCTTGCTGCATTCAGGCCAGCGTAGCGCTGATGAGATTTGGGCATATGCTCATTGATAGTGACATGACCATTGCGTTGAGAACGACGAATATCTCAATAACGCGGTGCGTAAGACGAATAGTCACTTTTTGACCGATCAAGCTATGCGGAACCGAATAAAATGTCTTGTCGACCTCGACATGATAATCGGGATGTACTTTTGCCGTCTTCCACTCAGCATATTCAAAGGGCACTTCCGGTAAGTCTGATAGTACAGTGCGCTCAATCTCCTCAAAGAGTTGACGACGGGATTTATCGTAATGGCGCATTGGACGATTGTTGAGATCTTCCAGTAAGGCAGCAATAGTTGTATTCAAGTCCGACAGGGAGAAGAAGGTCCGGTTCCTCAGTCGTGCAAGTATCCAGCGCTCGACAATCAGTACCGCGCCTTCGACTTTGGCTTTGTCCTTCGGTTTGCGCGAACGCGTCGGCAGAATAGTGGTGTCATAGTGCTCTGCCATGGCTGCAAAAGTAGGATTGATGGTTGGTTCGAACCAAAGTGGCTTCGCGACACCGGCTTTAATACCAACGCCGTTGAATTCTGACTCATTTTGGTCTTTCGTTATGGGCATTTTCGTGATTCATCATTCAAAACAGGAGGTTTTGGATGGGCGGAGCGATAAGATTGCGAACGGATTTCACTGGTGACCATCTTCGGACTTTAGCCAAACAACACAAGGAAGCGGCATGTACGCGTCGTCTTCTGGCCTTGTCTATTATTTATGACGGTGGGCGGCGCAGTGATGCTGCTCGCTTTGGCGGCGTTGGATTACAAATCATCCGGGATTGGGTCTTGCGCTTTAACGCGAAAGGGCCGGCAGGACTGGAGACTGGTAAAGCACCGGGGCGCAAGGCGCTTCTCAATGAAGAACAACGCAAGGCACTGACCTCATTGGTTGATAGCGGCCCACAATTTGAACTGGATGGAATTGTGCGCTGGCGTTTGTGTGATTTGGTGCGCTGGATCGAGAAGGAGTTCAATATTACTGCAAGCCGTCAGACGGTCGGCCGGGAACTTCGCATCATGGGCTATCGCAAGTTATCTGCACGCCCCAGACATCATGCGCAGGATAGCAAGGCAATCGATGCTTTTAAAAAAACTTCCCAGCCGCTTTGGCAGAAATCCGCAAATGTCAGGCCAAAGGCAAAGAAATAGAGATATGGTTCCAGGACGAGGCCCGTGTTGGACAGAAGACCAAACTCACCCGTCGATGGGCCAGGCGTGGCACGAGACCAAGTGCCCCACAGGATCAAAGGACACGTTCTGCATATATCTTTGGCGCGATTTGCCCAAAGTGGGGCAAAGGTGCCGCCCTCGTGATGCCTTGGTGTGATACCCATGCCATGAATGAGCATCTTGTAGAAATATCACGGCATGTCGGACGCAGAGCCCATGCTGTCCTGATCCTTGATCAGGCGGGATGGCATCTCACGGATAAACTCATCATACCTGACAACATCACGCTGTTGCCGCTACCAGCCAAATCGCCAGAACTCAACCCAATGGAAAATATCTGGCAGTTCATGCGCGACAACTGGCTTTCAAATATCATCTTCGAAACTTACGAGGAGATTATCGAGCACTGTTGCAAGGCATGGCGAAGCCTTATTGCAGATCCATGGAATATCGCTTCCATCGGGTTAAGGGATTGGGCGCATCGGTACTAATCAATGAGCGTTGGTATAAGATTGTCGCAGACAATCGTTTTAGGAACGCCGCCAAAGAACGACAGAGCTCTAATCTGCCCCTCGATCCAATCAGGTAGCTTCTGGCTAAGACTGGCATAGGCAAAGGTCAAATTGGAAGCAGGAAGTACTGCGACAAATACCTGCGCTTGACATATTTCTCCGGTCTTCGGATCAATCAATGGTAGCGTTTGCCCAGCATAATCTGTCTGCATTACAGCACCCGCCTCATGACGGTTGCGATAGGACGGGTTTATCTTGCAAGCAAAAGCGGCGTAGTTGGTACAAAACCATGTGAAGCCGTATCCATCAGGATGCGCTTGCCGGTACTCCTGCCAAAGCAATGTTAATGTTACGCCCTTGCGTTTAAGTTCACGAGCAATCGTGCTCCAATCCGGAATGCTCAAATCCTGAGGCGGTCGTCCCGCACGCTTGAACACAAGTTGTTCCAGCGCATTATCATTCTCATAGGCAGACAATAATGGCCAACTGCAGATACCAGCTTCACGGGCACGCAGCAGATACGTACTGACGGCAGTCTTTCCGATTTCAAGCCGTTCCGAAATCTCACGAACAGATAGCCCTTGCTCATAGCTCAGGCGCAGAATTGATCGTATGTCCTTCACGTTGATACGTCTCGCTTGCTTCCTGCGCGGCATGAAAACTCCATGGAAAAACCATAAGGAAATCATGCTGCGTGGCGATCGCAAAACACACTTCAAAAACTGTCCGCATATTAGCGAAATCACTGTCCGCTAATTACTGAAACACGTGTCCGCTATTTAGTGAAGAAACTGTCCGGGAATTACTGAAACACGCAAGCAAAAGGCATCCGCGTCATGCTGTGACTGAAAGGCTGGTTGAATTCGCTGAAATTCTGGAGGGGCTCGTTGAAAAACTAATCTTGTACGCTTTCAAAGATTGCCGCAATCCCTTGCCCGCCCCCGATACACATGGTCTCCAAGCCATATCGCACACCACGGCGGTCCATCTCACGTAAGAGCGTGGCAAGTATCCTTCCGCCTGTCGCCGCGAGCGGATGGCCCAACGAGATACCGGAGCCATTAACGTTGAGACGTTCAAAGTCGTCTTTGCGAAATTGCCACTCCTGCGTGCACGCCAGCACTTGTGACGCAAAGGCTTCATTCAACTCAATGAGATCCATATCAGAAAGCTTCAGTCCAGCCTTATGAAGCGCACGTGAAGTTGCGGGCACGGGTCCAATACCCATAGCGTTGGGTGCCACACCGGCGGCACCCCAAGAAACGAGGCGCGCGAAGGCCTTCAGGCCAAATTGATCAGCAATTGCCCTCGTCGTGACAATTGCAGCCGAGGCGCCGTCATTTTGTCCGCTGGCGTTACCCGCCGTAACTGTCGCTTCCGGATCAATTCCGCTCAAAATCGGCTTCAGAAGGCCTAGAGACGCAACTGTTGTCTCGGGACGGGGATGCTCGTCGCGGGTAAAAAGAAAGGCTCCCTTGCGGTCTCTCACCGTGACTGGGATGATCTCATCATCAAATCGCCCTGATTCCTGCGCAGCGACCGCCTTGAGATGTGAATTGAAGGCAAACTCATCCTGTTGATCTCGCGGAATGTGGTATATCCTTCGCAAATTTTCTGCAGTTTCGACCATTCCATCAGGAACAAGATAGTTCTTCCCGCCAGCGGTAACTCGGCCTTTCGCGAGAGCATCATAAAACTGCATCGACGCTGACTTTACCCCCCACCGCGCGCTATTGGAATAAAAGGGTGCATTGCTCATTGACTCTGTGCCGCCCGCTAGGACCACATCGGATGCACCTGTCGCGACCTGCATGCTGGCATTGATCACCGCTTGAAGTCCCGATCCACACCGTCGATCAAGCTGCCACCCGGGGACTTCCACAGGTAAACCGGCGTCAAGCGCGATGACTCGGCCAACCGCTGGAGCATCCATTGTCGGGTAACATTGTGCGAAAATCACATCATCGATGCGGTCTGCAGGAAAACCCGTTCTTTCAAGTAACGCGCGCACCACGGTTGCGCCAAGCTCTTGCGCTGCCAATGCGCGGAACTGGCCGCCAAATCGGCCGACCGGGGTGCGAACAGGTTCGCAAATTACTGTGTCGCGCATGAGATATCTCTACTCGGGTGTTGTCAGGGAAATGTTCAATGCGGCCCGACGACGAAGCCAAAGGCTTGGCCGATAACGCGGGTCGCCAGTCTGCTCCAGCAGGCGAACGAGTATGTGCATTATCCGTGCAGGACCAATAAAGTCGCCCAAGCTCAAGGGCCCCTTGGGGTATCCCAGGCCGAGCCTGACGCCTGCATCGATATCGTTGGGAACAGCGACCCGTTGCTGGGCAATCTCGCAGGCGATATTTACAATTGTCGCGATCGTGCGCTGCGCAATGAAGCCCGGAGAGTCCGAAATCCGCGTCACCTTGGCACCTGCTTTCAGAAGTGCCGCATTCACGATCTCGGTTGCCGATCCAGTCGCAGGGGTCGGCATGAGAGTGAGCCGTCCGCCGTCCTTGTAGGTTTCCAGGTGAAGTGGATCGATGGCCACTACCTTGGTAGGGTCATATCCAGCAGCTAACGCCGCTGTTGTAGCATCCAGCCCGTAGGGTGCCAGAACGACAGCAGTCGCTTCCTCTGCCGAGTTCGCCTTGATCAGACCGCCGGCCGTCAGCAGCTTTGAAAGGGTCATCTCGATGGAGGAGTTTGTTGGGTCAACGAATACAGTTCCACTCGATTCCAAGCCGCAATACTGCTCATCTGGCTCGACCTTTCTGCCGTTGTCATATTGATAAAAGCCCCGTCCAGCCTTACGGCCGAGCAGTCCTGCTTCGACACGGCGGTAAACGAGGGGGGAGGGACGATAACGTGGATCCTGGAAAAAGGCGTCGTAGATTTCCCGCAGCACACGACTGGAGACATCAAGCCCCGTAAGATCGAAGAGTTCGAAAGGCCCCATAGGGAACCCGGCAGACTCCCTCATCACGCGGTCGACATCCGCGAATGTCGCAACGCCCTCCTGAACGATGCGTAAGCCTTCAGTAACAAGCCCTCGTCCCGCATGATTAACCACGAAACCTGGCGTGTCCGCGCAGATTACCGGATGATGACTGGTCGCTGCGACCAATGCGAACAGTCGATCAATGACTCTCTGTTCTGTCAGTTCGCCCTTGATGATTTCCACTACCTTCATCAAAGGTACCGGATTGAAGAAGTGCAGGCCTGCCACTCGTTCGGGGACTCGACAACCCGTGGCGCAACTGGTGACCGACAAAGATGATGTATTCGTGCACAGAATTGTGTCGTCGGAGACGACCTGCTCCAGCGTCATGAAGAGATCACGTTTGGTTTTAAGATCTTCTAGAATTGCTTCAACCACGATATCGGACGACGCAAGGTCACCGAGTTCATCGGCAATCTGTATACGCTCCATGGCGTCATGCCTTTGTTCGGCAGACATTCGCCCCTTTGAAACTGCTCGTCCGAACATGTCCGAAACAAAATTACAGGCTTCTGTTGCAGCACCCTTTCGCTGATCGAAAGCGATGACTTTTGCTCCCGCCTCTGCGGCCCATTGAATGATACCGCGGCCCATGGCACCAGTTCCAACGACTGCGACAGTAAACATACGATTATCCACCAAATTATCTCATTACGGTTGAATTCTCAGCCACGCTTTATTTCCGAATGCTGCTTATGCGCATGGACGACTGTTGCCCTCAAGGGAGAGGTTATCGGCGGTTTTGCTGTCGATCGGCCGCGACCACTGCCGCTCGGGCGGGTGCATATCCAGGCAATCCCGTCATACGGTGGATTGCGGCCGATACATCGAAATGACGCGAGAGGCCACCTCGTGTTACCCGCTCAATCGGGCCGTCTGGATATCCGAGGCCCAGGCAACATGTCTTGTCCATGTCCTCGGCCGAGGCGAGGCCTTCATCGAGAAATCGCAACGCATCATTGTATTTCGGACGAACCAATCGATCCACGATGCGTCCGGGCAAATCTGCACAGATTACTGTTCGAAAACCTGCCTGCTCGAATATTGCTCGAGCACTATCCACCGCTGCCGCAGAGGTTTTCGGTTGACGTGCAATTTCTATCAGATTTGAAGGTGCATCTGAACCGTTTCTATATCGCGCAAATCCTACGACGTTGGAGCCTTCACGACCCGAATCCTCTCCTGTGTGGAAGCCGAGGCATTCGGTGCCCAGTTCAACGATTACCGCAACTTTCGCAGGGGCAGGTGAAAATGCTCCGCCGAGGCATACAGTAACCTCTCCACCATCAGTGGCTCTGGTCAAAAATGCATCGCCCAACGGAAATGAACGGCTCTCGTTTTCTGATTCTATCGAGAAGGATTTAGCCTCAGTTGAGGGAGCACGCTGCTGGCCGGTCAACAAGCCTCTGCCAGACTTGTTTCCAAGACGACCGGCCGCTACCATTCGTCTCAGGATGGGAGGCACAGCCGCACGAGGATCCTGCGTGATGGGATGGAAAGCCTCCCCCAGACGTATTTGTGTATCGAGACCAATCAGGTCCAGCAGCGTGCATGGACCCATTTTGTAGCCGAGCGCTACACATATTGCGGTATCAATGTCCTCAGGTGCGCACAGCCCGGCCTCGATCGCGCGCAGGACGTCGTTGTTGAAAGGAACCAGCAATGCGTTCAGGATAAATCCTGGCTTGTCCTGGGTTTCGATCGGCAGTTGTCCAGCGGCTTCGGTCCAGGCCCGCGCAGCCCGAAAAGTTTCATCAGAGGTATTGATGCCTCGCGACATTTCGATCAGTTTCATCAGTTCAGCAGGCAGGCAAAAGTGCATACCCACGACCCGGTCTTCGCGACCGCAGCCGCTGGCGATTTCGGTGATCGACAGGGTGGAGGTGTTTGAAGCGAAGATCGTCTCCGGCTTGCATATCGCGTCAAGACGCGAAAACAGTTGCCGTTTCGCATCAAGATCCTCGAATATGGCTTCAACGATCAGGTCACACTCGGTCAGCGCGCTCAGATCCGTTTCGTCCTTCATACGCCGCATGATCTCAGTTTGCTGAGCTGCCGTCATGCGGCCACGTTCGACGGATTTGGAGAAGAACCTCTCAGCCTGGGCTCGCGCATGTGTCAGGCCCTCGATCGACTGATCGAAGCATATCGTCTCATACCCGGCGCGCGCTGCAACTCTTGCGATACCGCTTCCCATCGTGCCGCCAGCACCACATACGCCAACCCTCAAGATTTTACTCATTTGGAAACGAAACTCCGTCCTATCAGCTGCCTGTGAATTTGATTGGTGCCTTCCCAGATCTGGGTGATTTTCGCGTCACGCATCAAACGTTCCGCGCGATAGTCCTGGCAGTAGCCGTACCCGCCATAGAACTGGACGCATTCGATCGTCATTTTCATCGCCAGGTCGCTCGCTCTCAATTTGGCGACTGACGCGGCCAGTCCGATATCCTCTTCGCCCTCGTCAACCAGGGCTGCAACATGGTCGATCCACCGTTCAACCATGACAAGCTCGCATGCGAGATCAGCAAGGGTGAATTGGTTGCCCTGATACTCGAGAACGCGTTTGCCCCCTTGCGCCCGCTCATTTCCATAGGCGATCATGTCTTTGAATGCCGCACGTGCAATTCCACGTGCATGAGCCGCGATCGAAGGTCGCGACTTGTTAAGCGATGCGAAAAGAATCTTTAGGCCGTCGCCCGGCACACCAATCAGGTTGGCGCGCGGGACACGGCAATCATCGAAAGCGATTGTGCAGGTCGATGAGCCGTTATGGCCCATTTTGTGTTCTTTCGAAACTACGGAGAAGCCAGGCGTGCCCTTCTCGAATATCAGGACCGAGATCGCCTTTTTAGGATCATCGATTTCCGCCCACTTGCCAAAAAGCAGGTAAAGATCCGCAACGTCGCCGTTGGAGATGAATGTCTTCGATCCGCGAATGATGATCTCATCGCCATCAGGTGTGAAGCTTGTTTTCATGCCGGTTGCGTCCGAACCTGCCGAGGGCTCAGTAATCGCAAGGGCACCAAGCCCCCCTTCCGCAATTCTGGGTAACAGACGTTCTTGCTGCTCGAGGTTACCGAACTGAACCAAAGGCTTCATACCATGGAAGTTCGTCGCATAGATGATGCCCGTGGAGGCACATGCTTCTGAGATGATCGAGACAATCTCGAGATAAAGAGCATATGACATGGGAACCCCCCCGAATGCCTCGGGGACAAAAATGGCATTAAGTCCCAAATCGTTGAGTGCCTTGATGTTCTGCCAAGGGAACTCGCCTGTGCGATCAATATGAGCAGCATTGGGGGCGATAACCCTGTCTGAAACCCGCTGAACTTGTTCCAGCATCTGTTGTTCGATGTCGGTCCAACGCCGGGCATCGGAAATCTGTTGGTATAGCTTCATCAGTGATTAATTCCTTGGCCGCCGTCGATGTAGATGGTCTCGCCGGTAAGATACGCAATGTTCTCGATTATCAGTGATGCAACGAGCTGGGCTACGCTGTGGGGCTTTCCAGGGGCGCCGGTTGGAATGCGTGACCCCATCCATGCCTGCACCTTGGCCTTCGCGAGGTAATCTCTGTTCAAGTCCGTCTCAATGTATCCCGGAGCGACGTTTATGACGCCAATACTGTGGCGCGCCCACTCAACCGCCATAACCCTGGTCATTGCCCCCACCGCTGCTTTTGAAGCGCAGTATGCAAGATTGTCTGGTGCGCCGATGCGGTCAAAGAAGGACCCTATGTTGATGATGGTGCCACCATTGTCTTTGAGGTGCGGAAAGACCTCGCGAGCGGCAACCATGACAGCCGTCGCGTTCAATGCGATCGTCCTGTTAAAGTCGGCCACGGTGACAGCGGCTGCGGGCGCACTGGTGTGGACGCCAGCGTTATTCACCAATCCGGCGATGGGACCGCGCTCGGCGATTGTGACCATTGCCTGCCTGACAGCTTCTTCGTCCGTCATGTCACACCTGATCTGATGACCCGCAGTGCCGTCGCCAGACCGGGATAGGCAAACGACATCGCGACCCCGGCGGATCAGTTCGCCTGCGATGGCAAGCCCAATGCCTTTCGAACCTCCGGTAACAATTATCTGACCCTCAGGCATCCTTGAACTCCGGTTTACGTTTTTCTTCGAAAGCTGCCATACCCTCTTCTGCGTCAGCAGTGCGGTACGCCATTGTCGAAAGCTCCGCCTCGACTTGCAGGCCTTCGTGAAGCGTAAGATCGCCGGCGCGCTGTATCGCGCGGCGGGCGAAGTTGAGAGCTGGCAAACTGAAACCCGAGAAGCGGCGCGCGAAGGCGAGACCGGCATCCATCAGATTGCCCTCCACAACCTGATGGACAAGGCCAATCTGGGCGGCTTCCTCCGCTTTCACCGAACGCCCAGTGAGGATCATTTCCAGGGCGCGTCCTTCGCCGATCAATCGGGGCAATCTTTGAGTGCCACCATATCCTGGAATAAGTCCAAGCTTGACCTCAGGCAGACCAAAAACCGCATTGGGCGAGCAGAGACGAAATGTTGCCGCCAGGGCGAACTCCATGCCACCGCCGAACGCATAGCCTTCAACAAGTGCCACGGAGGGCACTGGAAAACGATCGAGCTTCGAGAAGATGCTCTGACCAAGTTCAGATCCGCGCAATTGCTCCGCGAGCGATCTGTTGCGCAGTTCCTTTATGTCAGCACCCGCACAAAAGGCCCGGTCGCCGGCGCCGGTCAGCAACAATGCACGAATGTCAGAAAGAGAAGCGGCTTCATCGATCGCCTCACCGATCTGGCCAAGGATATCAAACGAAAGGGCATTGAGTGCATCGGCGCGGTCGAGCGTCAGTAGCGCAAACTCATCCAGTCGCTCGAGTTTTACATGAGTCGTCAACGCTTGTTCCTCGCTTGAAATCGAACTGGTAATGGCGTGATCTCGGCGTTTCCGGCCATCTCGATCAGGCGCCGTTTAAGAACTTTCCCGCTGGTGGTTAGCGGAAAGCTTTCCATGGCGACATGCCATTCAGGCATATCGAACTTGGACAGACCTTCCTGAGCCAGATGTTTGAGCAGATCGCTGGACGAGACCTTGCCTATCGTCGCCAGACACACTTGCTCGCCGAGGCGATCATTTCGCACAGGAAAAACGGCTGCACCGGAAATGTTGGGATGGGTCAGCGCCATTGCTTCGATGCGTGACGGGTAGATATTGTGGCCACCGCGAATGATGACATCTTTCAAGCGCCCTTCAATCCGAAGATTACCCAAGGCATCAAGCGAGCCGAGGTCTCCCGACATCATGTAGCCGTGCTTGTTGAAGACTTGCTCGGTCGAGCGTTGATCCCCGAAATAGCCAAGCATCAGTGCCGCACCGCGGCCACCGATCTCGCCCGTAGCGCCCTGCGGCAGTTCACGGTCAATGTTCTCGGGATCCCAGATTTTGACTTCGTAGGATCGACCGCCACGACCACAGGTCGATACGGCAATATTGAGCGGATCGCCCGGATGCGTGAATTGATGCGACGAGTTTTCGGTCATCCCGTAAACGTTCTGAGGTGAAATACCCTGCTGCGAGAACGCGCGTGCGATGGCATCGGGAATAGGTGCCCCGGCCATATAGAAAATGCGCACGGAACCGAGATCTTTTATACCGCGCAATTGCTGCTCGGCGAGAATATCCATTGCGTGAGTCGGCACCCCCAAAACGTAAGATGCGTTTGTTTCAATGATCCAGTCCAACCGGCTCAACCCGCTTGGAGGGTCATCGACCACAAGCTCCGCCCCAATGACCAGCCATTGCCCCACGGCCACCCAGGCGATGTGATGTGAAAGCGGACTTAACGTAAGTATCACATCGCTGCCCGAAATCTTCCACTCCCGGCTCAAGTCTCTGGCGTTGGCCAGAATCGTATTGGACGAGTGCATCACACACTTCGGTCGGCCGGTAGTTCCGGACGTGAATGCAAGGTAGGATACCGTGTCGGAATTGGCGTGATAGGTCTCCTGCAATTGCGTTATGTAAAGTGGCATGTTTGTCGGCTTATAGACCTTCTTCAGGAAAGGCAGTCTCTCGAGCATGCTGGACATGTCGTGCCTGTCAGCGTCGGCTCCCCATCCGTCTTCCGTAACGAGCGCACTTACCTGTAATTCAGTAAGCATGTCGATCACCTCGGCGCAGGTGAAAGTGCGATGGAGCGACGGATTGCAGGCTGCACCGACGCGCGAACAGGCAAGAAATGTGACAATCGCTTCGACACGATTTGACATCCATATCGAAACCCGGTCGCCCGCACCGATCTCGCGCTCAATGAAGTCGTCGGCAAGAGCATCGACTCTTGCTTTGAGACTGCGCCAGTCCAGATGAATGCGGCCATCCCGAAGGGCTTTGGCGGAGGGCATGTTGTTGGCATGCTTCCGCAAAAGAGAGTAGAAGGTGTCAGACGTCCAGAGACCTTGCTCGTAATAGGTGCGAGCGGTCGTGGGATCGTGCAATGTGAGGTGTGGACGCATCGTTCCCTCTAGCGACCGAATTTTGTTGGGTCAGGCTTCCGCTTTTCATTGAACGAGGCACTCAGTTCATCGTGCTCGTCGGTTGTTAGATACTGACTGAGAAGCAAATCATGCGTGACACGCGACAAGCCGGCAACACCGCCGTGACGCGCATTGAAGGCGCCCTTGATTGAAGCAAGCGCAAAAGCGCCGCGTTCAGCGATCTCAAGTGCAAACTCCCGGGTGCGCTCTTTCAGTTCGGAGTCAGGAACGACACGGTTGATCAGCCCCATCTGCTTCGCCTCAGTGGCAGAAATCTTCGGGTTTGCGTACCAGATTTCCTTAGCCCGCTTTTTGCCGACCAGATCCTCGAGGTACCACGTACCGTAACCAGCATCGAACGAGCCCATCATAGGTCCGACCTGCCTGAATACCGCTGATTCCTTGGCAATGGTGACGTCACAAACCATTTGCAGAACGTTGCCGCCGCCAACAGCAAAGCCATTGACCGACGCAATCACCGGCTTTTGCAGCCGGTCAATCGCTTCGTATATCTCCAACGTCGGGAGCACGCCGGCATAGAGGCGCGTATCCTCCATGCCGGATTTCTCACCTCCAATACAGAAAAAGCGATCGCCGGCACCCGTTAAAACAAGCACCCGAGTGCGCGTTTCGCGTCGGATCGCTTCGATGCAATCTCTGATCTCATGGCACATCGTCTCGGTGAACATATTGCCTTTATCAGGTCTGTTCAACGTAATCGTGCCAATTGGACCGTCTTCATCGTACGTGATTTGCGTGTATGTCATCTTTGCTATCCAAAGTGCTTTTCGTGATTGTTTCACTGTGCTTCAGCTCAGAGAGAACTTCCTCTGTGTGTTGACCAAGCAACGGAGGAGCTGATCTGGGAACAGCTGCGGTATCATTTATACGAATGCCGAGCCCGACTTGCGGGACGAGCCGGTCACCATCCTTCAGCGTGAAAAACATCCCACGGTCCTGCAGCGGACCATCGTGTGCGGTTTGATCGACACGATTGATCGGACCCGCCGGAACGCGCGCGCCGGCAAAAAGATCGAGCCATTCCTGCCGTGTTTTCGTGCGAAGGATCGATTGTATTCGGATGACGATTTCTGCGCGATGATCCCGGCGTGCTGCGTTTGTGGCAAATTCTGCTCGCGAGCCCCAGGTAGCGTCATCGACTGCTGCCCAGAACCGCGTCCAGATGGCGTTTGATCCGATGCCCAGGTTGATCGGCTCGTCGGCGGTATCAAAACTCTGATAAATCGCTATAACGCTGTCGGTTCCCCCAGACCGGATGGGCACTTCTCCCGAACCGAAATAACTGATGATCCGGCATGCGAGCAGACGCGTCATGCTCTCAACCAAACTGACATCGATCTTGGCACCCTTACCTGTCTTTTGGCGAGAGAAGAGTGCAGCCATGGCGGCCATTGCAGCATCCTGACCTGCGAGCATATCCGCAGCGGGAGCGCCCACTTTCTGGGGTGCACCGCCTGCGGCACCAGTCACATCCATAATGCCGGAATATCCCTCGGCGATCAGATCGTACGATGTGAGCTCCGACCGGGCCCCGTCCAGACCGAAGCCCGTGATCGAGACGAAGACGAGATTACTCTTGATCTTGCTGAGCGTCTCATAGTCAAGGTTGAACTTGCGCTGGATATCCGGCGGCTGGTTGGTGACGACGACGTCGGCGCTTTCAATCAGCGCGAGCAAATCAGCCCGCCCTGCCTCTTTTCTGATGTCGAGAACGACGCTCTTTTTGTTGCGGTTGACGGCGGTGAACCACAATGCCTGATCGTCAAGAAACGGAGGCCCCCATGCGCGAGCATCATCACCCTCCGGACGCTCGACCTTGATGACCTCGGCTCCAAAGTCAGACAGCAGCATCGTCGCGTAAGGTCCGGCAATCGAAGTCGTCAGGTCAACCACTCGGCAGCCGGAAAGGAAATCACACCCCACTCC
This sequence comes from Ochrobactrum quorumnocens, assembly GCF_002278035.1. Taxonomy (NCBI): domain Bacteria; kingdom Pseudomonadati; phylum Pseudomonadota; class Alphaproteobacteria; order Hyphomicrobiales; family Brucellaceae; genus Ochrobactrum; species Ochrobactrum quorumnocens. The sequence goes on from NZ_CP022603.1 coordinate 1,832,947, forward strand.
AGCATCAATAAGAGGCAGTTGGCGCCACGGCATTTGGTTCTCTGCACGGACCGTTCCAGCCAAAGTCTTCTCCTTTGCGTCTCTTCGTTATGAGAACCGCAAGACGCATGCCAAAAGACTGCGGGGGAAGCTTATTCTCCCAACTTTTTGTAGAGATAGCTTCGTGAAATCCCGAGGTGCTCGGCGACCTTCTTTTTGTTACCGTTAAAGCGCGCCATCGCCTCGGTCATCAGGTCGTGCTCGTACCTATCCAGTGCGGTCCGCAAGGTGCCGCCTGACGCATCGTTGATTACCACTTCCGCTTTCGCCGGTTCAGGCTTTCGCTGCCCAGCCGCGTCGGAAAAGTTTGAAAGTCGCAGGCGACCGTGCTCACTGAATACGAAGGCACGTTCCACGACATGGCGCAGTTCGCGCACGTTTCCAGGCCATGGTCGTTCGGTCAGATAATCGAACACATCGCTGTCAACCTCGGGAACATCTTTGCCATATTGTGCCGCCAACTCATTGACGAACGAGGAGACCAAGAGCGGGATGTCCTCAAGGCGCTCGGCGAGCGTCGGCATGGGGATAACGAACGGGCTTATTCTGTAATAAAGGTCCAGCCGAAACTGCCCCTGTTCGACGGACTCTTCGAGGTTGCGGTTGGTTGCCGAGCACAGACGGAAGTCAACTTTCCTGGGTTTATCACCCCCGACACGCTCGACGACGCGATCCTGCAAGACGCGCAAGAGCTTCGACTGAACCTCGATCGGCATATCGCCGATCTCGTCGAGGAAGATTGTACCCTTGTCTGCCTGCTCGAACTTGCCCAACCGACCCTTCTGATCGGCGCCGGTGAAGGAACCCGGTTCGTAACCAAACAGTTCGCTCTCGACAAGCTGCGCGGGAAGGGCTGCAGCATTGACCGTTACGAGCCGGTTGTCCCGGCGCGAACTCATGATGTGCAACGCTTTGGCGACAAGTTCCTTACCAGTCCCGCTTTCGCCCTGGATCAATACCGGGATGTCGAGAGGAGCAACTTTCCTGATCAGGTCTCTAAGTTTCAGCACGGCGGGACTTTGACCGATGATCGCTTCAAGCGCACTCTCGCCGCGCGAGTGTTCCTTCGCTTCATTGCGGTAGGTTTCAATTTCGCGTTCGAGAGTGTTGACGCGGCGCGAAAGCGCCTCCACCTGCTGCGGGCCTTTGAACATTACCCGGCCGATCGCGCCAACCACGTCGCCATTGTGTCGAATGGGATGACGGGAAACGACCCTCTCGCGTCCATTCATTTTCTGGATCTGGCCTACTTCCGCGACGCCAGTTCGAACAACGTGATGCAGCCTGGTGTTTTCAATCACATCGCGGACCTTCTTCCCCACACCTTCCCCAGCCTTTAGACCGAAAAACTTCTCGTGGATTGGTGACACAAAGACCAAGCGTTCTTTCGCGTCAATTACCGCCATGGCGTCGAATGGGTCTGTTAGCAGATGTTCAATGATGTCGTTGGCAAACTCGACATTGAGAAAGAATTGTAATGACGTTTCTCCCGCTTCTCCCAGCATTATGGCAATTCGCGTCTTTTGTGAGGAGACGACGAGGACGATATGATTTGCATCAACAAGCCTTATAATCCCCAGCTTGCGAGCCTCCGCCTCTTTCAGCCATCCGGCGTCAGATAACATCGCTCGCACCCGGGGATCGGACGCGGCTCCCGAGTGGAAGGCTAGCTTTCCGCTCGGATCAATCAACGCTAACCCGCGAATACCATTTTCGGAACCCGACATAGAACCTCCCTGTCTCCCGCGCGTACACGTTCTATCGTTGTCGGCGGAATTTGTTCTTACTGAAGACATACACCCGGTTTGCTGACCTACGCAATATGCGACAATCTGGCGGAAGAGGAGGTGGCATGGATGTTGCAGAGTAAAGGTGTCCGATCAACGCGTGGGAGCGATCGGTCAGGGGAAATGGCGGCTGGAAAAAGCGCCGGGAGGATAAGATGAATATTAACATGACGGTCAACGCGAGCGTCCGCCAGACGCAACAGTTGACACGGCAAGCGATACAAGCAGTTGAGATGCTGGAATTAGGGCAGGGCGAATTGGAGGATTTCCTGCACGATCAATGCGAACGCAATCCCTTGCTCAGTTTGGAGCCCGCGCCGGATGCGGATACCGCACCGTCTCGTCTAAGTACCCCCGGGCGGCAGCAATCGAACCCAGCGGTCGCCGCCAATAGCGATCGTCTCTACTCTCTGGAAGCAGTGTTACGCTACCAGATCAGCCTACGGGAACATCTCCAGCAGCAAGTGACATTGGCTGGCCTGCCAGCGAACACACTCGCAGCAGCTCAAACTATTATCGACTATCTGGAACCCGACGGCTATTTTCGGCAAGATATAGGCGAGATGGCTGATCTGACAGATTTGCCTATTTGTGACCTCGAACGCGCTCTTGACGAAGTGCAGAAGCTTGAGCCGGTCGGCGTTGGCGCACGAAATCTAAAAGAGTGCCTCTCTCTGCAGCTTCTCGATAAAGGGCCTGTCAGCGAGAGCATGGCGGCATTGATTGACAATCTCCACATACTTGAGCGCGGTGAAGTCGCTCAGCTTTGTCGTCGATGCCAGATCACCACGAATGAACTGTCAGAACTACTGCATCAACTTCGTCAACTGGAGCCCAAGCCGGGGCGTGCCTTTGAGCTTGATCCTGTCTGCCCAGCGTTGCCGGACATTCTGGTGACGACTCATGGCAGTGAGCGCATCCGCGTCGAAATGAACCCGGAACTCCTGCCTCGTCTGCTGCTCGATCAGGAGTATTATGAAGATCTATCTTTGAGGACCAACCGCAACGAAGAGAAGGAGTTTCTCCGCAACTGCCTTCGTGATGCACGTCATCTTGTACGCAACCTCAATCAGCGGACTGTCACAATGCTGAAAATAGCGAGTGCGGTAGTGCGTCATCAGGAGCAGTTTTTTCGCCTTGGCGACGAAGGATTTCGCCCGTTGTCCCAGCGGCAGATTGCTCTGGCATTAAAAGTGCACGAGTCTACGGTCAGCCGGGCGATCGCCAACAAAAGCCTGCTCTGCGACCGCGGGCTTTTTGCCCTCAAATCGTTTTTCTCTGACGGGGTCGGGTCGGAAGACGGCGAGGAAGAATTGGCGTCGACCGTTATCCGTCATCGGATCAAGACACTCACCGCGGAAGAAACGGCCGACAACGTGCTGTCGGACGATGCAATTGTCTCAATGCTGAAACGCGACGGGGTGGGAGTCGCGAGACGAACGGTTGCGAAATATCGAAGCCAAATGCGTATCCCCTCATCGGCACAACGAAAGCGTAACCTGCAACTTCGCCAGCTTGTCCCCTGCCGGCCATAGCAAGGTTGCGACCTCTCCACCTCGAAAACGGGCAATAGATTATGGTTGAAAGCAATCCCAATGAACCACCCTTGAAAGACCTTCTTGTTCTTGATTTCAGCACCTTGCTGCCCGGGCCTATGGCGACGCTTATCCTGCGGGATGCGGGCGCGAATGTGATCAAGATTGAGCGCCCGCATGTGGGCGACGAAATGCGAACGTATGTGCCTGCGGTCGACGGAGAAAGCATCAATTTTGCGATTCTCAATCGTGGCAAGGAGAGCCTTGAGATTGATTTGAAGAAATCTGGTGCGCGGGAGATGCTCTTGCCGCTCATTCAACGCGCCGATGTGATTGTCGAACAGTTCCGCCCGGGCGTGATGGAACGGCTTGGTCTCGGTTACGAAGCTGTCAAGGCAATCAAAAAGGACATCATTTATTGTTCGATCACCGGGTGGGGCCAGTCCGGATCAAAAGCGACGGAAGCTGGCCATGATCTCAATTATCTGGCGGAAACCGGAGTGCTTGGTCTCACTATCGGCTCTGATGGTGCGCCAATCCTTCCTCCGATTCTGGCCGCCGATGTTGCCGGCGGCACTTATCCCGCAGTCATCAACATTCTACTGGCCCTACGCCGTCGCGACCGCACGGGCGAGGGCGCTTGGCTTGATGTCGCGATGGGCGAAAATCTCTTTCCTTTCCTCTACTGGGCGTTGGGCAATGCCAATGCTCTCGATCAGTGGCCGGTCACTGGCGGAGAAACGGTTACAGGAGGCTCACCGCGCTATCATATCTATCGTACGCGCGACGGTCGCTATATTGCGGCTGCGCCGCTTGAGGATAAATTCTGGGCCAATTTCGTCGCGGTTCTGGAACTCCCGCCCGAACTTGCCGATGACAGCCGTAATCCGGTTGCGTCGCGCGATGCCGTGGCATCACGAATTATATCGAAGGATGCTTCGGAGTGGATGGAGGCCTTTGCCGGGCGGGAAGTATGCTGCTCGGTGGTGCTGACGCTAGAAGAAGCGGTGCGAGATCCCCACTGGACGTCACGCGGCACCTTCGACAACAGGCTGGAAATTTCAAGCCACATTCTTCCGGCTCTGCCGTCAATCGTCGTACCTGGGTTACGTGAGCCCACAATCTTGCCCAGCGCGCCCGTGTTGGGGGCTTCAAACGCCGTGCATTTCAAACAGCCGGTCTGACTTACAGCTGACCACCTTTACGAAAAGCGATCAAACCGAAGATCCAGCGCCAGACCGTTTCGGACACTTATCGGGAACTGCACCGGCTCGGAGTGCGATGGCATGGTGTTTGCGTATTGTGAGCCGACAGGATGATTGTCATCTCGTCGTTCGATGGCCGTATGCCCCGTTCGTGTTCGTGACTGACTTAGCTGCAATGGCACACACTTATGTGGAGCGCCAAAATCACGCTTATGCAGACGCCGCAGCGGAGATTGTGACGAGAAAGGAGCCTCAATGTACCAAAATCAACACGAATGCGTTTTTGATGTTGTCATCGCCGGAAGCGGCGCCGCCGGCTTGACTGCTGCGGTGACCGCGGCCGAGCGGGGATTTTCTGTTCTGGTGTTGGAAAGCACTGACAAATGGGGTGGCACCTCCGCAATATCGGGCGGAGGTGTTTGGATTCCCAACACGCGCCCGGCCAGAGAAAAGGGTCTGAAGGACAGCCGCGAAGAGGCACTCACTTACCTGCAAGAACTGGTCGGTGACCATGGTCCTGCCACTTCACAGCCACGCCTCGAAACCTTTGTGGATCGCGGTCCCGAGATGGTGGACTATCTGGAGCGGCTTGGCTTCCCGTGGGTCTCGATCCCGCGCTATCCAGATTACCATCCCGAAAAGCCGGGCGGCAAGATCGGGCGGACGCTCGAAGCAGCCTTGTTCAACGGGAAAAAACTTGGCAAGTGGCTAAAAACACTGCGGACGTCTGATGCGATGCCGCCTGTGGAATTCGCAACCACGCTGGCACCGAACATGCTGCTCGTCACTCATTCGCTGAAGGGCTTTAGCACCGCTATAAGGGTGATGATGCTGAATGCTTTTTGGCGTGGCACCGGTCGCACACCTCTGTCCCGCGGCAAGTCGCTGGTTGCCGGATTATGGACCATTGCAGAAAAACACGGCGCCGAGTTGTGGTTGAATGCGCCTTACGAGAGGATCCTCTTCGATGAAGATCGAGCCGTCGGGTTGGAGGTGTCGCGGGAAGGCAAACGTATAGTCGTGAAAGCCCGCAAAGCCGTGGTGCTGGCCACCGGAGGCTTTTCCCTAAACGCCGGGCTGCGCAGAAAATACCACAATCTGCCGACCGTGCATTCCGTGGCCCCTACGGGGCTTGATGGCAAGGCCATTGAAGATGGCTTCACCATAGGTGCCGACATGGGATTGATGGACACGGCTTGGTGGATGCCGACTGTCCTCGACCAGGAGGGAGGAAGTGACATGTTGGCAATTGAGCGTAACATGCCCCACTCCATCATGGTCAATGAGGACAGTCGCCGATTTGTTAACGAGGCAGCGGACTATCTGACCGTTGGCGGTATCATTTGGGGGATGAACAGAGACAGGGAATCACCTGTCTGGCTTGTCGCCGACAGTCGATATCGTAAAAACTATTTATTCAACAAATATCCCGGCGGAATAACGCCGAAGAAGCTGCTGGAATCGGGTTATTTCATTAAAGCCGATACGCTCGACGCCCTCGCTCGCAAATGCAGTCTCCCCGTGGCCGCCCTAAAAGAGGAGATTACCAGGTTCAACGGCTTCGTTGAGAACAATTATGATGAAGCCTTCCAACGCGGTGTTTCTGCCTTCGATAAATATTACGGCGATCCGGCGCTGCCGAACCCCAACCTGGGCAAGATCGAGAAAGGTCCTTTTTGGGCGATCCGCATCTATCCGGGCGACATCGGGACAAAGGGTGGCATGATAACGGATGCCGTTGGCAGAGTCCTTCGCAATGGAAAACCCATCATTGGGCTCTACGCCTCTGGTAATACAACCGCCTCGATGATGGGCACATCTTATCCCGGCGCAGGAGCCACGATCGGCCCGGCGATGGTGTTCAGCTATTGCGCCATGCAGTCTCTACCGAAGTAAATGAACGAACAACCCCATTGGAGAAACGAAGATGATTGATCGACCTCTTGGCCTCAACCATATCGAAACTGTTCACCGCCCTGGCGACAAGGATGTCGCGAGGGCAGTATTCGAAATACTTGGCTTTTTCGTAGCGGAGTTCACGACCAACGTTGGTGGAAAGGATATGGTGTTCCTTTTCGCATCCCTTGATCCGGCAAACGCCAACGGGATCGACAATGTCATATACTGCTCAGAGGTCAGGCCAGCACAACTGGCACTGGAGCAGGCCATGAAGGCCGCGATTGTAGCCGACGCCAGCTTCAAGGCCGCTGCGGAAGAATACCGGCGACAGACATCCGGCCAGCCACAAATCTTCCCGCACTTCGGGTTTTCTGTTCCGTCCTTGGACGATTGGGAAGCGCGGGTTGCGCGGGTGCGGGACGCCGCAAAGAACCATCCCCTTCTGGCCGGGCGGATCGAGATCGCAGGGATTTACCGGCTGAACGACCCCACCTCGGTTACACCACAGACGCAAGCTTTCATTAGAACGGATGCCTTCTCGCTCGGCTTGCTGGAATTCCCTGTCTATTTCGAGATACAATATTCAGGTCAGGAGGCAATCGACACCTACCGCGCTTTCACGCCAGCGGGCCAGGCTGAGATCGCGGCTACTTGAGTGGTTGAAAACGGGCCGCAGCCAACAAGTTTCGGCACGGAAATTTTATCCGCAGTACGGGGTGACGCCCGTATTGCATCGATTGATTGATTTTTGGATTAACTTGAGCAGCACATCGATGAAAACTTACGAGTAATCAATACGTGGGGCATTTTTCACGCCTGCTTGGACAAGAATTGCCCAGCGCACGTTCTCATTAGCGATTTCGGTAAGGTGATTGAACTACGGTCAGGATTTCGGTGTCACGCTCCAACAGCAGCCGCGCTTTCATGCCGGCGGTTTGACAATCTGTAGATACCAACCGCGACTCCGACCCGTCTGGTCTGCTGTAACTTCTTTTGCGACCGACTGATCCCACGTAGTTTCCGTTTCATTGCCAGGTTTTCCGCGGCCACGGTCGCGCCGGCATTTTTGCTTTACCCGTATTTCTTGTAGCTCAGCCACGATGACATCAGTAACCGATTCAAGAATGTGAGCGTCACGCTCATCATGCGATGCAGGTGCCTGTGATGTGGACAATGTTGTCCGCACTGTAAACAGTGATGGGCTCTTCTACTGCATTTGCCGGACGGAACACGTGATCATCCGTGTGTACGTGCTGATTATGTTCATTAGGCGGCTGATACGTCGTCATGCGACGGGATGGCACGCATTTTGCGAAAACCTTATCGGGCGCTCTCTTGCAAACACAATGGAACCGTGCAGGCGAGCAGTCCTTTCGATCTCTAATAATTCGAGGAGGGAATTATGGAAAAGGTGGCAATACGTTCAGGGAGAAGCTGGACACGGAGGCCTGATCAAGACAAGCAGATCGGATCACGATATCAGGACAACCTTGCTGAAGATAAGCTAGTCCCGCCGGATGCCGTCATTCGGCCGTCCTGGGACGCCGAACTGTTGAACTTCAGATTCACGCGTCACCGCTATGTGTCGAAGGAATTCCATGATCGTGAGGTGAGAGGGCTCTGGGAGCACGTGTGGCAATTTGCATGCCGCGAGGAGGAAATTCCCGAAGCAGGCGACGTGTATGTTTACGAAATAGCTGGAGCTTCTTTCATCGTCGTGCGAGGGGACGATCTCAAAATCCGGGCGTTCCGAAATACTTGCATGCATCGCGGCATGAAGTTGTGCGACGCGGACACCAGCATCAGCAAACTACGCTGTCCATTTCACGGCTTTACCTGGAATCTACACGGCGATTTGATTGATGTTCCCATGCGCTGGGATTTCCCGCACATGACGGATGAAGCGGCGCATCTTTCGGAAGTACGCGTGAGCCTGTGGGGTGGATTCGTCTTCATCAACCCCGATCCAGACGCCGCCTCACTTGAATCCTTCCTTGAAGTGCTTCCTCAGCATCTGAGCGGCTATGTCGATCACTCTGAAAAGTACATCAAAGCACATTTCAAAAAGGTTCTGCCCTGCAACTGGAAGCTTGGTATCGAGGCATTCATCGAGAGTTTGCATACGCTTTCGGTGCATCCCCAATTCGCTGGGTTTGCCGCTGATGAAAACGGTCAATATGATATTCTCGGGGATCATGTCAGCCGCTTTTGCATCACAGTTGGCCAACAAGCCATTGCAATCTCGGAAACCTTGTCAGAGCAATCAATCGTCGACGAGTTTTTCGAAGCAAACGCTTTGGGGGCAGCGCCCCCAATACCTGAAGGGATGACCGCCCGCGCATTTCTAGCCGAGCAAATGCGCCAGTTTTATGCGGCCCAGTCCGGCCGCGACTACACGTCCTGTCCTGAAGCAGAACTCATTGATTCAACACAGTATTCCCTTTTCCCGAATCTCGTACTGTGGCGTACACTGATTTTCCCAGCCGTTTACCGTTTCCGGCCCAATAACAATGACCCACATAGCTGCATCTTCGATCTTTATTTGCTCGCAGACGTTCCCGTTTCCGGTGCGCGACCGCCCGCAGCCGAAGTGCTTGACATGGGTGATCGGAGTTTTCAGGAGGCTCTAAAAGATTATTCGATCCTTTTGGGACAAACTTATGATCAGGATTACGCGAACCTCGGTCCGCAACAGCAAGGTATGAACTGCGCTCCGAATGTGCCGATGCAGTTTGCTCAAACGCAGGAAATCAGGATCAGACACCTGGAAAAAACCCTGGATGAATATTTGACGCGCTATGCGCCAGAATAGCCGCCAAACCAGCTACTAATATTTCTGAGGTGATACTATGATACGTGGCATCCATCACATAGCAATCCATACCAAAAATTTCGATAGGATATGCTCCTTTTACGTAGAGGCATTTGGATTCACTCCAGTTATCGATGAAGTCGCTTGGAGCAAAAGCGATTTCTTCGACAGCGTCATTGGCCTCGAAGGGACCGCTGGCCGAGTGATCATGCTCCAGGCCAATAATATGTACCTCGAGGTCTGGGAATATACATCTCCTCAAGGAAAGGAAGCAGCAGCACTCAATCCAAATGACCTAGGGTACACCCACTTTTCCGTCGATACAGACAATATTGAGGACGACTACAAACGCCTGGTAGCGGCCGGCATGACTTTCCACCGAACCGTCCCTGACGAAACGGACGGGATCCGTGCCGTCTATGGGCGCGATCCCGATGGCAGGCTCATTGAGCTCCAATATGCTGCGCCAGACCATGTATTCTCGCTGGAACGGCTCAAGATGCTTAGGTTGAAGGCGGATCAATGACTGAGTTTCTCCGCGTTCTCAATGAGGCAGATCTTCCTGTAGGATCGAACAAAGCTGTCGATGCGTTTGGGACGTCGGTTTTGTTGTGCCGAACCACCGAGGGCATATTCGCGATTGCCAACGAATGCACCCATCAGAACTTTGCTTTGGAAGGTGGCCGCATTCGCGGGAACGCCATTTTCTGTCCAGAGCATGGTGTGCGCTTCGATTTGCGCACAGGATGTCCGACGGGCACTCTTACAGAAAGGCCCGTACGTTGCTTCGAGGTGCGAGTGTCTGAGGGCATTATCGAGTTGGCGACGCCAGCGCCAGGCTAAATCGCCGTGCGTCCTTCCAGGCGCACAAAAGACGCGTCTCAACTATTTTATCTGCGAATTGGCCCGAAAATCACCATTGATTTTCGGGCCAATGCTATAGAGCCTGATCGATGGGGGCATCTAATCGCGCGTGAAGGGATGTGGTGGCCGTTCTTGGGCTATCCAAATGGATAAAGCAGTCTCGAGCTGAAGATATGCCATCTGCTGACGACAGCTTGAATAGACCATGTTCTACGCCGACCATAGCAATTGAGATTTGCTTTCGTGAAAGAACACCGCAATCCAATATCAGTGCACCAGCGTTGCCAGATACGTCGCGCGATTATCGGGCGTGTTCGAGAGTAATATCACCTTAAAACAGCTTGGTGAACCTTAACAGAAAGGAAGGATTCGCTTCGAAACCGCCGTTGACTGCGACATCCTTATTTATCTGACCAAGAACATGGAGTGTGGGACTGACCCACATTGACACTGCAGCGCGTACCTGCTGACGGTCAGAATCGAAACCATTTGAAATTCCGTTCAATTTTTGCTCACCGCCCCACGAACCGCCCCAACCGGCCGAGAATGATAAAGTCGGTGTCGCTGCGTAGCTAACCCAAAGCTGCGCAGCATAGGCGGGTTTCTGTTCCAGCACACTGTGCGCATCACCGACATGCTTATTGTCCTGGTAGAAAGAAACGTCCAATGCACTTTCCACCAACCATTGGGATCCAAAACCATAGGAACCACCAAGCTGCAGTGTATAGAAGGCCCGATTACTCCCAGGATTTAATGGATCTCCAGGTTCATATTCGCCCGTTGGAATGCCAATATAGGCCGAAATGTTCAGATGACGCTTGGTTTCCTGCTGGCTATATAGCCAGTAGGTTGCTGCGAACGTAGTATCGCCTAAACCACTGGTGTCATTGAGCGCGTTCCCCGCTATATTCCCATCCCTCAGATCCAGGTAAGGAACAACGCCGGTGACCATGGCGGGCTGCCCCAGAATGTCGAAAAAATACGTCAGACGTTGCCCAACGAAAGACGATCTGAGATTACCGCCAACCTCTTCTCCGTCGAAATATGTGGTCCGATTTGCAGCAGTGTAGAGCGATGTCGTCCAGGCAGCAGTTCCCGCTGGTGCCGGTAAAACGTCAAACGGCTGGACGTCCAGTGCTTGAGCCGGACCAATTATTCCTCCAAACACAATTATCTGCCCTGATAGAGCGTATATCAGCTTCATCATTCACTCCTCCCAAAGTGCTGTTGTGCTGTTATCTCTGGCGAGAGCGCCGTGCGTCCTTTCGGCCGCACAAAGGGCGCGTCTCAACAATTTTATTTACGCATCGCGCTTGGCGATAATAGTCACCAATTTTTGGGCCGAACTGTAGGGTGTGTTTTGGTCGTATGGAGCTCCCATCGGGCCATTTCTCACCACTCGTTCTCTTTGGCCTCGTGATTTCATGGGACGATGAACGTCTCATGCGCACTTGCTCGACCGTTCTTTTCAACTAACTCTGTTGTAGCGGAACGAGGCGTTAGGTTGGCTGCGCACATGTTTCGACGCTCTCGGCGAAACATGTGCGCAAGTTATATGCCAAGCCTCAGCAGCTGAGACTGGTCACGCAAACGTCCAGTCCGTCGCTATTGTTATCACAATGGATTGTCGACGCCGTCACTGGACGACCGGGAAGCGTGGAGGGTGTTCACGCAAACTGCTTCCACACCGTGATCAGGTCGATTTTCTGCCTTTGCAACAGCTTCCTCACTGGCCGGGGACATGAACCACCAGACCGTCCAGATCCGGTGTCACCGCGACCTGACAGCCTAAGCGGCTATTGGGAAGCCTTTCCGCAAATGTGCCGTCCAGCATGTCGTCCTCGTCCTTTGTCATCGGGGCGAGCCTGTCTATCCAGGCGAGATCAACATAAACGTGGCAGGAGGCGCATGAGAGACATCCTCCGCATTCTCCCGGGACACCACTAACGTTATTGGCTATGGCTGCCTCGCGAATCGTCGTGCCTGGCTGGACATGCAGCATTTGTTTTCTGCCGTCAGACTGAGTGATTGTAAGATTTAGCATCATAGACTTTCCATTAATTTAAACTGACCCAATGATTAAAGCCGCCTTGACGCACAACCTGTGCAGCTTTCTTTCCGGGTCAGAACTGCGGACGAAGGCTTCAAGTCAGGGAGCTGCTTCAAACTTGCCGCCCTTGACCATGACGATGCTTTGTTCGTAAACTGGAACACGTTCCGCATCCAATGACCAGGATCCAGCACCGAGCACCGTTGGTGCATCCTTCATCGCCGCAATGGCATCACGCACCTTCTCTCGTGTTGGATTGGGAAGCGACGCCTTGATTGCATAGGCTGCGAGCAATGCTTCGGTGTAGCCAACGGCAGCCCAGCTGTCAGGCGTAGCCGAGTATCGGGCCTCGTAGTTTTTGACAAAAGCGGCAATACGCGGATCGGCGCTCTGAATGTTGAAGTCACCCCAAAAATACGTTCCGTCTACGGCCGAGCCGCCGGCTTCCAGATAATCGGTTCCCAGACCGGCGGTGGTGAAAATTTTCAGGTCAGGGCGCACGCCAGCGCGTTTCAGCTGAACGACCAGGTTTGCAGCCTGTGCACCGTAAGCCCCGATCCAGATCGCATCCGGGTTGGTTGAGGCTATTTTCGTGGCGATCGCGGAAAAATTGGTTTCAGACACAAGGATGCTCTCGTCAGAGACGATGCTCACGCCATGCTTCCTCGCATAGTCGCGAAAAATGTCGGCGCCAACGACGGCATTTTCGGCGTCTCGGGTAAAGACCACAGCCAGATCCTTGATCTGGACCTTCTCAACAGCATACTTCGCGATGGTGGTCACGGACTTCGGTGGTGACATTGTGCTCTTGAAATACCATTCGCTCAATTTCAACGGTTCAACACTTTGCGCCGTGCCAAACATCGGGATCTTGAGATCGTTCAGCAATGGCGCAACTGCGATGGCATGAGCACTCCAGATTGAACCCAGATAGATCAGCGTATTAGGATCGGCGGCGGCCTTATTTACCAAAGTGATCGTTTGGCCTCGATCATTCGCATCGTCTTCAACCGTTACCGAAAGCGTGTCTTCTCCAAGAAACTTCTCGGCATTCAGTTCGTCGACCGCCATGCGAATGGCGTTGGCCTGCGGCACCCCAATAAATGCCAGATTACCCGTAAGGCTCTTGCCCACGGCAATGTTGTAGTTGTCCGCTGCTGCTTGCGAGACGCTGCCGATCAGCATCGTCAGCACCGCCGTGCCAAGCACCTGAGTGTACTTTTTAAAGGCTTGCATATCTTTCCTCCCTACAAATGCGTGATTGAGCTTTCAGAAGATGACTTTGCGTTGCCGAGGTAGTGCTCGGCAACGCGTGGATCTGTCAGCAACTCGGCGCTTGGCCCTTCCAGGACAACCCGGCCGCGCTCCAGGATGTATGCCCGTTGCGTATAGGTGAGCGCTCTTAACGCGTTCTGCTCGACAATGAGGATCGTGAGACCTGTCTCGTTCAAACGCTTGAGGGTCTCGAAAACCTGGTCGGTGATGAGCGGCGACAATCCCAGGCTCGGCTCATCGAGCAACAACAGCCCGGGATTGGCGACAAGCGCGCGTCCGATCGCGAGCATTTGTTGCTGGCCACCCGAGAGATCGCCAGACCGTTGCAGGCGCTTTTCTCTCAGGATTGGAAAGAGCCCGTACACATCTTCAAGGCTGAGCCGCGGCAATCTTTTGCCGAGTGCAAGCGTGCCGATCTGCAGATTCTCCTCGACCGTCAGATCCACCAGAATTTGCCGTCCCTCGGGAACGTGTTGCAGCCCCAGTTGCGATATCCGGTATGCAGGCGTTTTCGTTATGTCCGAGGACTGGAACAGGATGGAGCCTTCCGTTGGTCGGACTAATCCCGAAATACAGTTGAGAAGGGTGGATTTACCGGCGCCGTTTGGTCCGATCAGAGCGACAATCTCGCCAGGCAGGACTTTGAGCGAAACGCCCTTAAGGGCTTTGATGCCGTCGTATGCAGCGGCAAGTTGATTGATTTCAAGCATTATATGGTCCCCAGATACGCACTTCGGACCAAGGGGTCCTGCAAGACGTCATGTGGCGTCCCACTTGCGATCATTCTACCGCTGTCCAGCACATAAACCGCGCTGCAGAGGTCACTGACAAACCGAACATTATGTTCAATGAGCAGCAGTGCCATGCCGTCCGCCACGAGCTCCTGAAAGATGCGACCCATCTCAAATGCCTCGACATCGTTCATGCCGGCGACAGGTTCGTCCAGGATCAGCACGGCGGGTTGGCTGGCAACCGCCCGCATCATCTCTAGTTTTCGTTGGTGCCCATAGGCTAACCCGCCTGCAGGCAATTCGGCAAAATTCTCCATTTCGAAACGGGCCATAAGCTTGCGGGCTCGCTCGCGCAATTCACGTGTTTCGCGGCGGCTGGATGGAAATCCCGCGATCTGGGCCGCAAGAGTGGAGCGCTCGTGACGGTGAAAGCCGATCATAATGTTTTCGACGGCGGTCGCTTCGGGGAGAAGCCGGATGTTTTGAAACGTCCGGGAAATCCCCATGCCTGCGATGCGATGTGGCGGCTCTGACCCAATGGCGATGTTGTCGAGAGCGATCGAGCCTTCACTGAGAGCGAGGGTACCCGTTATGAGATTAACGATGGTCGTCTTCCCAGCTCCATTTGGACCAATAAGGCCGGTGATTGCTCCTTTGGGAACCGTCATCGAGACATCGGAAACTGCCGTAACGCCGCCAAAATGCTTGGAAACCTTTGTAAGGACGAGTGTCATAGCGCGGGAACCTTCGCTGGATTGTTGGTTTTTTCCGCCGCCCGGCTCCGTCGAACGACCATCTGTAAAGTGTCGACGACACCCATCGGCATATAGTTTATGACGACAATCATCAGGGCGCCTTGAACCAACATCCGAAACTCGGCCAACGGACGGACGATTTCCGGAAGCGCCGACAATATGGCGCAGCCCACAAACGGTCCAAGAACTGAGTTGCGTCCGCCCAGAACGATATATGCGAGCACCGCTGTCAAAAACGCGAAGCCGAAATGTTCGGGCGTAACACTGAATGACTGAAGCGCGAGAAACCCGCCAAACAGACCGCCCAACAGCCCACTGATCACGAAGGCGATGGTCTGGTATCGAACAATCGAGACGCCGAGCGTCGCGGCCACCATCTCGTTTTGGCGGATTGCATCGAACGCACGGCCCATTCCGGAATGAGCGATCGAGAATGTCAGATACATCGTTACGCCAACAGCGAGCAACAGGTGCCAGGTTTTGACCACCTGCGGAATTCTGTTGATACCAAGCGCGCCCCCGGTCAATGGCTCGGCATAGAACGCGAAGGCCATGACGACCTGAACAAAGGCGAGCGTTGCTATCGCCTGATAGACACCGCGAAGCCGCACGAGGGGGATGGAAAGCACAGTTCCAACCAAGCCGCCAATAGCGGCCGCAATCACGATGGCCAAGGCCGGGGGCACCCCGTACCTCGTCACAAATATCGCCGCGGCATAAGCGCCTATCGATGCAAAACCCGCTGTTGCGATGGAGAACACGCCGGCGCGCAACACGATCTGCTGGCTGTAGGCGAACCCGACGCCAATCAGGAAGAGCTGGAATTGGGCTTCGTAGATTGAAAAGAAGCTGGCCATCAGATGCGCCCTACTTTGACTGTGGCGCCGGTGTTTCCGAACAATCCCCCGGGACGGACAATGAGGATTACGAAAACCAACGAATAGAAGATAATGTCGGCGAGGCTACCGGTGAAGTAAGCTATAGAAAATGCTTGGACAATACCAAGCAGGAAGCCTGCTACCACGGCACCATAGACGCTGCCCAATCCGCCTAGAACGACGATGACGAACGCTTTCAGCAAATATGGATCGCCCATCATGAAATGCACGGAATTGAACAACAGGCCGATGAGAACGCCCGCGTATCCGGCAAGAGCTCCCGATATGGCGAAGACGATCAGGTAAACCCGGGTTGGATTGACACCGAGCAGGACGGCAGCCCTTTCGTTGCCAGCTGTGGCCCGGATTTGACGTCCGAGGCTCGTTCTGTAGATCAGAAAAATGACAAGCGCTAAAATAACTGCCACGGACGCGACAGTGACGATCTGGAGCAATGAAATCCTTACCCCGAGCACGTTGAAATACTCGTTGGGTAACAGATCGAATGGGTAGACAAGCACCTTGGTCTTGGAGATCGACTGGCCAAGGCTGGTCAGGATCAGGCCAACACCAATTGATGAGATGATTGCGCCAAACTCGATTTGTCCCATGGCACGGAGCCTTCGAAACGCGATCAGGTCAGTCAGGCAAGATATCAAAGCGGATCCCGCCATAGCGAGGAGTACAGCCGGCACGAACGAGAGGCCAATGCGGGTTGCGTAATAGCCGATGAATGCGCCCGCCATGAAGACCGCGCCATGTGCGAGATTCAAAATACGTTGTGTTCCGAACACAATCGTAAATCCGAGCGCGAATAGCGTATAGACCGCACCGGTGGTTATACCATTGAGAAGTTGCTGAAGAATCATGTCAGGCGCTCGCCTGAACGATCAAGCCGTGATTAAATGTCTTTTCCTTCATCTTCGTTCCTCCCAATTGTATCAGCCGCCAAACGGCCTTTTTCTTTCCCTGAGTACTCGCAAACTCCGTGCCAAGCAGCCGAACGGCGATTTCATCGACCGGGGCGTTACGCGAGCGACCGATGGTAAAACATGTCGCGTCCGAATGTCTCCGATTAAGCCACGGCAAGCGCCTTGTGTCCTCTGTGACGACACATCTTGATGCTTGTGCTGTCCCTGATCAAGTGTTGGATCGATACCAAGAGAAATAACGCTAAACAGGAAGACTTGGCACGTAAATTGCGCCAGATGTTTACAACGTTCGTCCAACGGTCGTGTTTGCCTGAGACGAGATAATCTAAGTGGTGGAGTAGAAAGTAAATGAGCGAAAGGCTGAACCAGGCGCAGAAGCTACAACGGGCATTCGAGGACTTCTTCCTTGGGGAGGTCATTGTCACCGATGGCAGGACAATCGAAGCTTCGGATATTTCCGCATTCGCCGGGCTGACGGGAGACTTTTTCCCCCTGCACGTTGACGAAGAGTACGCCCGGAAGACTCCATTTGGTGGCCGGATCGCACACGGTCCTCTGACCTTCTCGATTTCGTCAGGGCTGATGTATCAGTCCGGCTATTACGGGATGGCCATCCAGAATATGTTGGAGTGCCAGAATATGCGAGCACTTCGACCGGTTCGACCCGGCGACACATTGCGTGTCCGCGCCGAAGTGGTCGGGTTAGACGAGTGGAAGCGTCCCAATCTCGGCAAGCTCACCGTCGCCTACAGCGTACTCAATCAAAAGGACGAAGAAGTGATGACCTATAACATGGTGATGTTGGCCAAGCGCCGCAACTCGGAGCAAGCCCATGGCTAAACATGACCGCAAGGCTGCGTTCGTCGGTATCGGCGAGCTTGAATCAGGCCGGTTCGCCGATCGGACATTCATGGGCGACCTCACCGACGTTGCGCTGCTTGCGCTTAAAAATGCCGGTCTAACTCCGCTGGATGTCGATGTGATCCTGTTCGGAGCACCGATGTTTTCCTCGGACGCTCAGGCAGACCTGATCTTCTCGCGCTTTGCCGAGGAATTTGGGGTCCTTGGCAATCTGACGACCAACATGCTCGTCCATTCGGGCGGCTCGACCAGTGATAATCTGGCCCGCGTCGCGTCGAACTTCATCGAGTCGGGGGAAGCCGAGACGGTTTTGGTTCTGCAGGCAGAACGTTGGGCAACCCTGCCAGTTGAAGAAATGGTGGAAATGCTCACCCATAACGGCATTCCGCGGGAGTGGGAGAAGCCTGCGGGCCTGTCCTTCAACGCTATCGGTGGGCTTTTGATGCAACGCTACATGCATGAAAGCAAATCGACGCCAGAGGAAATGGCTGGTGTTACCGTGGCATTGCGCGAATGGGGCAACCTCAATCCCAATGGAGCCTGGCGTGACAAGAAGCTTACAGTTGAAAAGGTCTTGAGCTCACGCATGGTGGCCGATCCTTTGCACAGTTTCGAATGCCCTATGATGGCGGACGGTGGTGTCGGATTTGTCATGACGACGTCAGAACGGGCCAGGGAACTGAAGCGACCCGTCGTTGAGATCGTGGGTGGCGGCGGCTCAGTGACACATTTCAGCATCGGTCAGGAAAGGGGTCTCGGAACACTCGGCTGGCCCAAGGCAGCAGAACGCGCTTTTGCAAAAGTACGCTGGAATGCAGCAGACGCCGACTTCGCACAGGTCTACGACTCATATCCCAGCGTGCTCACGGTGGGCCTTGAGGGTTTGGGGTTAGCTCCCAAAGGGCAGGCGGCCCGGATGTTTGCCAACAAGGAGTTTTCTCCAGGCGGGCGCTTTCCCGTCAACACCAATGGCGGCCTTATCGGCGCCGGTCATATTGGTATCGGCGGTGGATTGGCGCTGTTGGTGGAGGGTGTACGGCAGCTGATGCATGAAGCGCCGCCTGAAAGGCAGATCAAGGGTGCGGAACGTGGAATCGTCGGGGGTACCGGGGGCAGCTACAGCGATGCCCAGGTGCTGCTGATGGAACGTGTAGCTTAACAGGGACGAACAGATGTCGCTTCAGTCAGAATATCAGCAACACCTCACCAATGGCGAAATGCACGTTCAGAAATGTGACTCGTGCGGGGAACTCAATATGTATCCCCGCGCGCGGTGCCCCCATTGCTATTCATCGGATCTCTCGTGGGTCCGCGTCTGCGGTAAAGGTGCCTTGCTAAGCTATACGGTGGTGAGGGCAGCCTCGCCCAAAGCCTTTGCCGAGGACACCCCTTACGGTATCGGCATCGTCAAACTCGACGAGGGTCCGCAGCTTATGGTTCGGCTGCCAGCGGACGCAGATGGCGAGTTCTCATCCTACAAATGTGACATGCCTGTCCAGTTTATGCCGGTATCGGCCGAAGAAATCGGCCGCCGTCCAGTAGCGTGGTTTGAGAAGGCCTGACCCGCTTCCATAAGAAAATTCAGGGAGGAATTTCATGACACAAACGCTACTGCGCAAGTGGACAGAGCTTACGCCGGACAAGGTTTTTGCGGTGTTCGAATCAGGCACGCAATGGAGTTATAGCGACGCATTGGATCTGTCTTGGCGAGTGGGGGCCGCTTTGACAAAACTCGGCGTTAAACCTGGACAGCCTGTGCTCTCCTTTCTGCCTAACGGAGAAGAGGCGGTACTCGCCTTCTTCGGAGCCAATGCGGCGGGAGCCGTCTACGCTCCGATCAATGTCGCCTACCGAGGCGCCATACTCCAGCACGCATTGAACCTGCCGAGGGGAGAGCTGTTGGTAATTCATGCAGACCTCTATGACCGGCTCGTTGGGCTTGATCTGCCGCATATCAAAACTGTGGTGGTCGTCGGTGATATCGCTACACAGGTTCTCTCCGTCGATCATGTCCTTTGGCAGAGGTTGTCGAGTGAAGCGGCAATCGAACCTCCCGCAATCTGCGCGCGAAAACCCACCGACGACATGGTCTACATCTACACCTCCGGCACAACCGGCCCCTCTAAGGCTGTTCGTTGCTCGTACCGCCACCACGAGATCTATGCCGATTGGTATGGTCGGGAGTTGGACGAAACCGATCGCTGCTTTCTGTGTTTGCCGATGTTCCATGTTGGTGGCACCGGATGGCTTTACACAATGTTGGTGCGCGGTGGTTCCATTGCCGTGGTCGAACGTTTCCGCACAGAGGACTTCTGGCCGGCGGTCAAACGCATGGGAGCAACAACATGCACCTTTATGGCGGCCATGGCACGTTTTCTGTTTCGACAGCCCGCAACCCCAGACGATGCCGACAACCCGATAAGGGTCGCCTGCCTCGTTCCCTACATTCCTGAAACGGAAGAGTTCGGCAAACGCTTCGACGTCGCGCTTTTCACAGGCTTCGCCATGTCAGAGGTTCCAGGACCGCTCAGGACCGATGTCGGGACGAGCAACATGAACCGGGCAGGTGTGGCCGCTTCGCCCGACTGGCAACTTCGTCTGTTTGATGCTGATGGCTACGACGTTCCCCAAGGGTCGATAGGTGAACTCGTCGTCAGGCACACCGAACCGGCTGGGATAACCCGCGGTTATCTTCATATGCCGGAGGCCACCGCAGAGGCATGGACAGATGGTTGGTTCCACACTGGCGACCTCTTCAAAATTGATGCTGAGGGCAACTATCACTTTGTCGACCGAAATAAGGATGCACTGCGCCGACGTGGTGAGAACATTTCGTCGATCGAGGTGGAGGCCGAGATCAATCAGCATCCCGCTGTATCCGAAAGCGCCATCATTGGGGTTCCCTCGACTGAAATGGAAGATGATGTTTTTGCCTATGTCGTAAAGAAGGCTGGAGCAAACGTGAGCCATGAGGAGATTTTCGACTTTCTTGTCGACCGTATGCCCCATTTCATGGTGCCTCGATACATTGAATTCATTGATCAATTGCCGCGCACGCCGAACTACAAGGTCGCCAAAGGCGAGCTTCGCAAACTTGAGCGCGGGCAGCAAACCTGGGACAGGCAACAGGCGGGAATAAAGCTGTCGAGCAAAGGCGTGATGAAATCGCAACCAACGATCGAGCCAGCAAATCTGGCTGCTAATGGTTAACTTGGGAGGGTGTAACTCACGCTGCCGATCAATGGTTTTATAGGTGGTTTTTAATGTCGAATCTTACAATCATTGAAAATAACGGTAGAAAGCATGTGCTGGCTGTTCAGCCAGGCACTACCATACGCGACATTGCGGTCGCTAACAACATTAATGGCATTCTGGGCGAATGTGGAGGGTGTCTCTCATGTGCTTCCTGTCACATCTATGTTGATGTGGAATGGGTCGAAAGGCTCGTCCCCATGACCGAGGACGAAGACGCCATGCTCGACGGAACTTTCGCCGAGCGGCTCCCGAATAGCCGGTTAGGTTGTCAAATCACCATCACGACAGCGCTGGATGGTCTTTCGGTTCACGTTCCGGGATAGTGAGTAACACTGCGCTGTCCTGCGCCTTAAGGAAAAAAGATGAACGACAGATATGATATCGTAATTGTGGGCAGCGGCCACGCTGGCGCGCAGGCTGCAATTGCGCTGCGCCAGCGGCAGTTTTCGGGCAGTATTGCTATCGTGGGCGAAGATCGAGAGCTTCCTTACGAGCGCCCGCCACTGTCCAAGGCTTATCTGGCCAAAGAAAAGCCCTTCGAGCAATTGCTGTTACGTCCCGCCGCGTTCTGGCAAGACAACTCGATCGCTCTACGGAGTGGGCAACGCGTGGTGATGGTGGATCCCCAAGCGCATATCGTGAAACTCGATAACGACACTCAAATTGGCTATGGAAAGCTGATATGGGCGGCAGGCGGCCATGCGCGTCAATTGAGTTGTGAGGGACATGACCTTCAAGGGGTGTATTGCGTTAGGTCGCGGGCGGATGTGGACGCGATCATGACGCAACTGCCCTCGATCAAAAATGTTGTGATCGTCGGTGGCGGGTACATTGGCCTCGAGACAGCTGCCGTGCTCAGCAAATTAGACAAGAAAGTCACCGTTCTGGAGGCTATGGATCGCGTGTTGGCGCGGGTCGCCGGCGCGGAGCTCTCACAATTCTTTGAAGATGAGCATCGAGCGCATGGAGTCGATATACGCACAAACGCCCGGGTAGTTTCGTTGAAGGGAGACAGGCGGGTCGATGCGGTTGTTCTGGACGATGGCACGATCTTGCAAGCGGATATGGTCATTGTCGGTATCGGCATAATTCCATCCGTTGAACCTTTGCACGAGGCGGGAGCTGCGGGAACGAATGGCGTTCTCGTTGACAATCGCTGCGAGACGAGTTTGCAGGACGTCTTCGCAGTGGGTGACTGTGCCGCACATTCCAACACATATGCGTACGGCGCAGTTGTTCGGCTGGAATCCGTGCAGAATGCCAACGACCAGGCAACCGTGGTTGCTCGCCGGATTCTCGGAGAAGAGGTCGTGTATGAGGCGCTTCCATGGTTCTGGTCGAACCAGTACGATGTTAGGTTACAAACAATAGGCCTATCGACGGGACATGACAGGACGATCGTTAGAGGGCGGCCGTCAGCGCGGAGCTTTTCCGTTCTTTACCTGAAGTCCGACCAGATTATCGCTATGGATTGCGTCAATCGTCCGAAAGATTACGTACAAGGTCGTAAGCTTATCTTGCACCCGTTGTGTCACTCTTCGGAAGAGCTGGCAGATTTCGACTTCCCACTTGCGTGAGCGCCGTTAACCCACCCGACAGTACATACCACGATCAGGGTCACCCGCATAAGGAGAAGGCCATGGCTGAAGTGCTTCCCGCTGGGGAATCCAGCGAAACCCAACGGCTTTCCCGAAAGGCCATCCTCCATGTTGGGCTTCTGCTTGGATTACTCGGGCTCGTTGCTTATCTGGATCGAATTTCCGTAGCCTTTGCTGGTCCTCACGGAATGAACAAGGACCTGTCGCTCACGGCGACCGCGTTCGGCTTTGTAGTCGGCGTATTCACTATCGGTTACGTGCTATTCGAGATTCCGACCGCGGGCTTTGTCACGAAATGGGGACCCCGCCGCTGGATTGTGCGAGTGATGTTAACGTGGGGGGAATTCAGTGCCTCATAGCATTCGCTCCCAATTTTCAATTCATGCTTCTGGGGCGCTTCCTGCTTGGCGTCGCGGAGGCCGGTTTCACGCCCGCCGTATACTATCTGTTTTCCAAATGGTTTATCCGCGCCTATCGCCCGTTAGTACTCGTCATCTACAGTGCATTACTTGGCGTTTCCTCAGTGCTCGGCCCCACTCTTGCGGGGTTCCTTGTCGAAGGTGGTGACAATCTCGACATTGCAAGCTTTCCGGGATGGCGGTTCCTTCTTCTCATTCTGGGCATCTTCGCGCTGATCGCGGCAATTCCGGCAAGATTATTCATCGTCGAAAGTCCGGCCGAGGCCCCGTGGTTGACGTCTTTGGAAAAAGACCGATACCAGGCGATTTTGGATGCGGACGCTGAACGGGCAAATGTGCCCTCTGTTTCATCCTGGCAAGTCATTCGTGACTGGCGGCCATGGGTGATGGGAATCGGCTTTTTTTCGATGTTTTACGCGACCTATACAATAACCGTCTGGGCACCCACTATCGTTTTTGGCTTCCAACAACAGTTTGATACGCATTTCACGACTTTACAGGCTTCGCTGATCGCCGGCATTCCTATGCTTTTTGGGGTTCTATGCGCTTTCGCCGCGGCCCTGCTTGCCGGTCGGACGGGACGTAGCGCTCCCCTGGCCGCAGCGGCCGCCTTAATAGGAGCAGCGGGATGCGTCAGTACAACATTTGCGACCGGCCCTTTTTCAACGATTGCATCCCTCAGCATGGTCGCTCTCGCAGGTCAGGTGGGGGCTAATCTTTTTATTCCGATCGTTACCAGGGTCTTTGCGGGCTCTGGAGCTTATGCGGCGATCGCCCTTGTCAACTCTATGGGCGCCTTCGCAGGCTTCGTAAGCCCCACTGTCACAGGCTGGCTGGCGGACCTCACTTCGAACCAAAATAGTGGATTTTATGTAATGTCCATCGTGCTTGTGATCGGAGCGGGTATCACAGTCTTTACAGAGCAGAGAGCTCGCGAAGTAGAGCGTAGCCGGATCAGGTAAGCTGTTTGAAGTTTCTGTTATCCAATGCCCGCCGGTGAGGTGGAAATCGTTTCAGCCGTTAACACTTGTCCCCATTTAATCTGGACGGCTGCTCGATCTTCTTTCGCCAACAGCTCCGTCGCTTCGGTGAATTCCGAAGAGCATTTGATTGGATCAGACCGATCGACAAGTGACCAAGTTAAAATCAAGTCAGGCACGGGGATGCGGAAGACATCAACCTCCCTTTGGTCTGATCCTTGCGCCGGATCTGACATAACGCAAGTTGAGAAGCAGCGGCGAGTGCAAAGCCAAGGAATGCCGCCCCATTGCAGGCGGCCAATCTATAATTGGCACGAAGCTTGCGAACAATAAAACTACGCAGTCACAATAACTACGGCTGCACAGTGGAAGGAGGGTGAAAATATGGACCAAAGAGAATACGCACGGCGCCCGTTCGGAACCGCCGTGGTCATCGGCGGAAGCATCGGCGGGTCGGTTGCAGCAGCTGCGCTGAGCAATAGCTTTGAGCGCGTCATTGTTCTGGACAGAGATGAACTGCCCTCAGAGCCGCGGCGGCGCAAAGGCACGCCGCATGGCCATCAATTTCATGCGCTGACAATTGGCGGTAGAGTATTTATCGAAGAGCTATTTCCAGGCTTTAGCCAGCAAGCGGTCGAATTGGGAGCGCAGCTTATCGATAGGACCCAGGATATTGCCTATTTGTCCAAGTTCGGGTTCTTAAAGCGAGGGCCGTCCGAACACAGGAACCTGCTCGCTACACGAACCTTCCTGGAATGGCGAATGCGGACACGCACGCGTGAACTCAACAATGTGGAAATCATTGAGCGTTCGACTGTGACGAGCCTTGTAGCTCAAAACGGAGCCGTAGTTGGTGTGGAGATGGCAGATGCCGAACGCAACTCGCGGACGATAATGGCCGATCTCGTGATCGATACAAGCGGCAGGTCGTCCTTGGCGCCGAAATGGTTTGAGGCCATGGGTTATCCTGCCCCGGCGGAGACTACGATCGACGCGAAGTGGGGCTACACGTCCGCCTATATCAAACCGGACCCGAGTTGGAACCCGGACTTTGACGTTCTCTATGTGTCGCCAACAGTTACGGGCGAGGGGCCTCAGGCCACGCGCGGTGCAGCGATGTGGAGGCAAGAAGGTGGCGTATGGGTACTGACTGCACAGGGATGCGGAGGCGACCTGCCACCAAGCGATGAAGCAGGATATCGCGATTTCCTCGGAAGCTTTGGTCGAAGGGAGTTCACGGATCTTTTGGAGACTGGTCAAATGATCGAGCCCCCGGTCTCTTGGAGGACAACGACCAATCGTATGCGCGATTTCGCTGGTTTGGCTACACGACCCGAAAACTTCATTGTGCTCGGGGACGCTGTCGCGGCATTTAATCCGGTTTATGGCCAGGGAATGGCATCAGCGGCGCAGGGTGCCTTGTTGCTCTCCAGCGAATTACCCGCGTGGTTCACAAAGAATGGCCAAGACCTTCGTGGCTTTGCCGCGCACTTCCAACAGTGCCTGCACGACAATGTGCTGCAGCAGTGCTGGGTGCTTTCAACAGGTGCTGACCTGCAAATTCCAGGTGTCGAGCTAAACGGAGCGCCACAGCAAGTGCAGCGCACAGAACGCAACGACTACATGGACAGGCTGATGGCGCTCTGCACCGAGGATTTGGAGATCATGACCAAATTCGCGGAAACCACTGGTATGTTGCGAGGCATGGATTGGATTTTCGCAGAAGAAACCCGCAACAAGATTACGCAGAATTGGGACCGTCTGGGTAAGATCAAGCGGTTGGATGCCGAAATGGGCGTGGCATGAGCATCATACCCTATAAGATAGCGACCGATCCTGACGATCTTGCGGATCTTCGGCGTCGGCTCTCACAGACCCGTTGGCCCAGCTCAATAAACGGCGATGAGTGGTCAAGTGGCACGGACCTCGCCTACCTGCACGGGTTATGTGCCTATTGGCAGAGTGAATACGATTGGGCTCGCGCTGAGTCAGCGTTAAACCAATGGCCGCAATTTACCACGATCGTCGACGGCCAACAGATTCATTTCCTGCACGTGAAGTCAAAGACAGGTACAGGCCGGTCGCTGATGCTACTGCATGGGTGGCCGAGTTCTGTCTTCGAGTTCACAAAAATCATAAAGCCGCTTATCGATCCGGCAGCGTATGGCAAAAGCGATCACGAGGCTTTTGACGTGGTCATCCCCTCACTTCCGGGCTACGGCTGGAGTGGTCCTACAACAAACCCGGGATGGGACGTTGGCCGTATCGCAGCTGCGATGGGCGTCACCATGCAGCGGCTCGGTTATGATCACTACGGATTGATGGGGGGTGACTGGGGGTCGCTGATTGCCTCACATATGGTCACGTTACATCCGGAACGAATTTCCGGACTTTACCTGACTATGGTCAATGTCCCTCCGATCACCACTGATGACAAGCCGACTGAGCAGGAACAGCAAATCGCTTCTGAGCGCGAACGCTATCGTTCTACGGAAGTCGGCTACATTTCTATCCAGGCGACGAAGCCACAGAGCCTAGCCTATGCACTCAGCGACTCTCCGTCAGGGCTAGCGGGTTGGATCGTTGAGAAAATGCGCGCCTGGACAGACTGCGATGGCGATCTGGAATCCGTTCTGAGCCGCGACGACATTCTGGACAATATTACGGCTTACTGGCTCACCAACACAATCGGCTCTTCCATGCGATTGTATCGGGAATCGGTCGTTCTCGCGGGGTCCGCCGGACCTATCAAGAGACCAACTGCAGTCCCTACAGGCGTTGGTGTATTCCCAAAAGAAATCAACCGCTCGTCTCGCAGGCAGATGGAACGACTTTATAACGTTGTGCACTGGACCGAAATGGCGCGTGGAGGCCATTTTCCAGCGCTGGAACAACCTGACCTATTGGTCGCAGACATCCGCAGCTTCTTCCGGGGCCGTGAGTGATACAGGGGCTCCTGGGTTGAACATTGAAGGGTATTGAAATGACGAGTTCAGCTAGAACACGTATTGAGCAGATGCGGGAACAGGGAAGACAGGCTATCGGCACGATGGTGATGTCGGTCGATCCCATGACGACGGCTATTGCCGGCTCAGTGGGGCTCGACTTCGTGGTTATCGACATGGAGCACGGTCCGTTGACCATAGAAACCGTTTCTCGCCATGTTTTGGCCGCGCGGTCTTGTGGCATGATCGTCTTCGTAAGGGTGCTTGAGAACCGCTCCACCTTAATCCAGGCGGCCATGGATGCCGGGGCGGACGGCGTGATCGCACCCAAAGTGCAATCCGTAGAAGATGCCCAGCGGCTCGCTTTGGCCGTGCGCTACATTCCGGGGGGGCGCGGCGCGTGCCCCACCGTATTGGGCGCAGGTTTCAGCTATGACAACTGGGACGACTACAGGCAGACGAACAACGCCAACGTCTTGGCCATACCGCTGATTGAGACTGTCCAGGGCGTGGAATGCGTCGATCAGATCATGGCCGTGGAAGGCATAGACGTGGCCTATTTCGGGCGCGTTGATTTCGCGCAGGACAAGGGTTGCGCGCTGGATGCCCCGGAGGTCCTGCAGGCGGCAATATCCGTCAGGACGGCGGCGCGGGCGGCAGGGAAGCTTCTCATGACCGTTCAGTTCAACTCCGAGGATGCGGACCTGGTGGTGCACAACGCTGACCTGATGCTGTTGCGTGCCGCGTATAACGAGATCGCCACAAATCATCGCGCCAGGCAGGCCGAACAGAGGCGCGCCTGAGCAATTCGGTATGGAGTGCTGACAAAGCCATGATGTATAGCGCACTTGGACAGACAGGTGTTTTTGTTTCCCGACTTTGCCTCGGGACAATGACCTTTGGTGGAAGCTTCGATTCAAGTAACGGGATTGCGGGCGTGGACAAATCACAGGCTGACAGAATTGTCGGCCGAGCGCTTGAGAGCGGCATCAATTTTGTCGATACAGCTGACGTTTACACAGGCGGGCAGTCTGAAGAGATCCTCGGGGAGATTTTGGGACCACGCCGCCGGAATCTCGTACTGGCGACCAAAGTCCACGTACGTAGCGGTCCGGGGCCGAATGATGTCGGTCTGTCCAGAATACATATTATGCAGTCGCTGGAAGAAAGCTTGAAACGACTGCAAACAGATTACATTGATCTCTACCAGATACATAGATGGGATCGGCTCACTCCGATCGCGGAAACGCTCCGCGCGCTAGACGACGCCGTTCGACAGGGGAAGGTTCGTTATATCGGTGCGTCCAATCTGGCTGCATGGCAGCTGATGAAATCACTGGGCGTCTCCGACAA
The DNA here is from genome assembly GCF_002278035.1 of Ochrobactrum quorumnocens. Taxonomy (NCBI): domain Bacteria; kingdom Pseudomonadati; phylum Pseudomonadota; class Alphaproteobacteria; order Hyphomicrobiales; family Brucellaceae; genus Ochrobactrum; species Ochrobactrum quorumnocens. Next base: position 1,861,120 of record NZ_CP022603.1, read on the forward strand.
GGAGGGATTGACGCGCTTCTGCACGGTTCAAGCCTATTACTCGCTGGTGGGCCGTGGAGTGGAGGACGAGTTGGTGCCGGCGATGCTGGACCAGGGCGTCGGCATGATGTGCTGGAGCCCACTGGGCGGTGGGCTACTCTCCGGAAGAGCTTTATCCGGGCCAGTTGCCGGCACCAGGCGCGGCAAACGGGGAGCTGTCAATCAATTTCCACCCGTCGACGAGGGTAAGGCGTTGCAGATTATTGCAGCCCTGCAGCAAATGGCGGACCGATACGAAGCGTCTGTCCCGCAAGTTGCACTGGCTTGGCTTCTGAGCCGCCCAGCGGTCGCCAGCGTCATCGTGGGGGCCAGAGCAGTCGAGCAGCTTAACGAAAATCTGGGGTCTCTCGAAATCACGCTTGAACCAGACGACGTCGCACTCCTCGAATCTCTTAGCGCAGAGCCGGTCCGTTATCCCGCGTGGATGTCGACTTTCGATCTGGCGCGACGTTTTCCCGATGACAGCCATTATGCCGGTCCAAGCTGGACCGCGGGTCAGGACCCGCTGCCGGATAGGTGACTTGGTGCCACCTTTAGCGGGAACCTGGCTTTGGACGAGGAGGGAAGGGGAGAACAAAGTTCAAAGCCCTTACCAAATTCCATGGGGTGCGCGCCCCTGCCTAATCGGTGCCGCAGATAAAGGCCGCGGCTCTCTCGCCTATCATCATGGCAGGAGCATTGGTATGGGTTCCAATGATAGCCGGCATTATCGAAGCGTCTGCCACCCGAAGTCGCCGAACTCCACGGACGCGAAGCTGTTCGTCAACCACCGACTTTGAATCGCTCCCCATACGGCACGTGCCGCACAAATGAAAGGCCGTTGCCCCGGTTTGTGCGGCGTAGGCAAGCAGTTCCTCTTCGCTGTCGCCGACATCATTGCCAGGAGCAAGCTCGCCGACGACGTGGTCAGCTAAAGGAGGGATTGCATTGATCGCTCGCAGCAACCTGAGTGCAGCTACCGCGGCCTTTCGGTCAAATTCATCCGTAAGGTAATTGACGACAATTGACGGTTGCCCGGTCGCGGTGAGATGCACATGACCCTTGCTGCGCGGATAGCTTTGGTAGCAGTTAAAACTCATGCCGGGAGCACTATCGAGAACAGCCTTGATCTGGCCTCTCACCTGCTTGAACTGGTACGTCATCGCATTGCTGTAGACTTCAAGGTCTTGCGGGCCTTCATCCGCAAACAGCCTGACGAACCCAATTAACTCCGATGGTGTCCGACTGAGCGGTCCATGGCGTCCGAACATATATTGTAGGCCGCTCCAAACTGCTCCAACCCCCTTGTCGGTGCCGTTAAGGGATTTGAGACCACGTAAACGCAGCTTGGTCTGCAACAACATGTGATCTCTTGCGTTTTCACCGACTTCACGGCTTTCCGCACGGATGTCTATTCCCAGACTGCTGAGACGCTCAGGGTCGCCGATACCGGCCCCCTCCAGCAGCAATGGCGAACCCACTGCCCCCGCACAGAGAATGACTTCAGCTTCAGCGTAGATCGTTTCAGTGCGTCCATCTCGTTGAATTTCGATACCGACCGCCGCTCCGTTCTCCAGCACCACGCGCTGAACAAGAGACCCGGTGACTATTTCCAGGTTCGAGCGAGCTCGTGCAGGGTCAAGATAGGTGCGAGACGTGCTCTGTCTAATTCCGCGGTGCACATTGGTCTGCATGCGCCCCACCCCAATCGCCTCGGGCGCGTTAGGGTCAGGCATTTCCGGCAGGCCATAGGCCGCACAGGATTCGCGCAACAACTCTATGCAGTCGTGTCGCCCCGCGTTGATCTCGACCTTGACCGGGCCGCCTTTCCCTCGATGCTCGCCGCCTTGAGGGAAATCCTCGAGCCGCTTGAGAAATGGAAGAACCGCCTCATACCCCCAATCGCCGCAACCTGCCTCGACCCAACGCTGGTAATCGTGCCGGCTACCCAGCGTCCAGGCCAATCCGTTGATTGAACTTGATCCGCCGAGGGTCTTTCCTCTGGCGTAGTGTAGCATTCGGTTGTTAAGTCCGGGCTCAGGTCCGGTCTTGTAAGACCAGTCGTACCGAGGATCTCCAATGGTCTTGGAATAACCAATGGGAATATGCAGCCAGGGATTTCTGTCTTTGTTGCCAGCCTCAATCAAAACCACGTTGATCTTCGGGTTTTCGCTCAGGCGTGAGGCAACAATCGCGCCGGCTGAGCCAGCTCCCACCACCACATAATCGGCTCTAATAGCATTCTGAGAATCCATCAGCTTACTCATTAAAGGACGGCGCACATGCGCACGGAGGTCAAAAGGTACATGCCGTAACCCTGATAAAGGTCTTTGTTGGTTGCGCGTTTCACTCTGGAACCTTTGTCCTTTTTGTCGGTATCGCTACCGTTCCAATTAACTCACAGCGGAGCTGGACGCAGGGCCACTTTAATCGGCCGCCCGTCTAGTTCATGAGCTGCAGCCTTCAGCGCTGTCTCTGCCTCTTCGAGGGGATAGGTTTCGCTGACCCAGCCGGCAAGATCGACGCCGCGCTTCTGAAGGTCGAGCGCCAATTGCAGCCCTGCTTCCACAAAATTGGGATGGGATGCAAAGCTGAGCAAACGGATTTCCTTCATTAGCAGCTCTACCCAATCGATCTGCTGAACGGCCGGCGACGATATGGCGACGTTCACAAACGTCCCCATTTTGGCGAGCAACCGGAACGCCAATCGCTTCGCAGGGGGAACGCCCGCCAGATCGATCACCACATTGGCCTGACCGCTACGCGCCAACAGATCTTGCGCGACCAGATCGGGGTCGGCATCTCGCGCCATGGCCAGTGTCGTGGTCACTCCCAATTGCCGAGCCAGATCCAGGCGGAGTTCATCGGTCTCAAGGCCAACCATGGTGACATTGGCGCCGAGTTCCATGGCAGCGACAGCACAACATAATCCCTGTGGTCCGGGACCGATAACGGCAACATGATCGCCAGGTTTCACTCCCGCCGAAGTAACCCAGCGCATACCGTTGGCCAAAGGGGAGCCGCCAACCAATGCTGCACCATCGCTGAGCCCATCGGGCAATTTGTATGCCAGTGCCTCCTTGGGCACAAAGACATGCGTGGCGTATCCACCCCAAAGCTGAGGAGCCTTCCGGTTGGACGTAATCCCGTAGCCGGTGCCTTTGCCCTTCTGGTCGCAAAGATAGTATTGCCCTGCCCGACAGGAGTCGCAATTGTGGCATGGCCAACGAGCCTCCAGAATTACGCGGTCTCCTACGCTCAAATTTCGTGCGCGGCTTGCGGACTCACCGATTGCCTCAACGGTACCAACAATTTCATCACCGAAGGTCAGGGGGGCGAGGTCATTGATCCACCCAAGTTCGCCCCGATACATGTGCAATTCGGAGCCATCGACACCGCATAAGGCCACACGGATTAGCATATCCTCGGTGCCCATGTCCGGCAGAGGTACCTCCCGCATTGCGAGTTTCCCCGGAGAGAGGTATTCGACGATCCTGGCCGTGGCGTGCGCCACTGGCATTGAGCTGTGAGAAGCGTTTCCCATGTTCTATTCCTGCGGCGCCACTTGAAAGCGCATTTCCTTTAGAGCTTCGTTAACCCGGATCTGACAACACAGGCGTGAGCATTCAGTATAAGCTTCCAAGACCTCAAGCATCTCAGTCTCGGCCAGCGTCGGCGCCGGTAGCCGACTGATTGCAGCGGGGTCAAGATAGACATGACAGGTTGCGCATGACAGCTCTCCACCGCACTCTCCGATAATGCCGGGCACTGAATTCTGAACAGCGTTCCACATCACGGAGGTGTCTTCGACTGCATTTAGGGTTAGCTCGCCGCTCTCTGTTACAAAAGTTATCTCAACCATCGGCCACGGTCCTCTGTTCATCTGCTAAGGAGGTGGAGGCAATCACTGGAATTTGACCATCAACTGACTAAGGCCGGTGACCTGATGGTCCACGACCCAGTGCGGAGTGTCATCGCCGGCGAATTCGATATCGGGAAAAGCAGAGAAAATCTTGGAAAACAGTACCTTCAGTTCCAATCGCACAAGAGCGCGTCCCAAGCAGGCATGAATGCCTTCCCCGAGGGAGAGATGGTCATTAGGAGTGCGACGGATATCGAACTTGTGCGGATTGTCGAACTTGCGTTCATCCTTGTTGCCAGAAACTGCGAAGAGGACAACCCAGTCCCCAGGATTGATCGTTTTGCCATGCATCTTGTAAGACGCGCGGGCAACCCGTAGCCGTCCCCTCGCCGGAGTGGTCCATCGCAGAATCTCGTCTACGGCGCCGTCGATCAGCGTTGGATTATCGATCAGTAACTGTCGCTGCTCCGGATCCTTAAGAAAACACCACATCCCGACCGAAATTGCATTCCGGGTGGTTTCGAGCCCGCCTAAAATGAGCAAAAGGAACCAGCCTGCGATTTCGTGCTCATCAAGCGGCGTGCCGTCGACCACCATACGGGCGATGATCGAAGCCAGATCATCACGCGGGTTGGCCAATCTGTCGCGCGCCATGCGCATGGAATAGTCGCCGATCGCTTCGATTCCAATGAATGACGTTTCTTCGTGAGTTTTCCCAGGGATTGCGCCACGTGGATCTGCGGGAGAGAAAGCCTGCCATGCGAAGCGACCGAGTTCATCCCAGTCACTCTCTGGGATACCCAGCATCTTGAACACCACATGCATCGGCAGGACGGCTGCGAATTCGTCGACGACATCCGCCGTCCCCTTTTTGCGGATATCTTCGATGATCTCGTCTACGATCTTTTCAATATCGGCGCGCATGCGACCGACCATAGGCGTACTGAAGTGCTTGTTCATGGGCTGCCGCATAACTGTGTGAAGCGGCGGATCCATGAGTGTGACGCTGGCGTCCCACATAAGCTTGCGCCTCTGCAGGGTAGTCAATCGCCGCCCCGACCGCGGAACACGGCTGTCGAAAGACGAACTAAAGGTCATTGCATCGTTCAGGATTGCCTTCATGTCGTCGTAGCGTGTAACGACCCAAAAGTTGCGCCCATAATCATCGGGCTCGGCCCAGTGCAGCGGGTCTTCGTCGCGTAGGCGACGGAATATCTCATGGTGCTCGCCAGACGGATACCATTCGGGCCGCACAAGATCGGTGTCATAGCTGCTCAGGTCCTTTTCCATAGTCTACCTTTTCCCAGTGAGTACTGTTGCGCCTGCTAATCGGGCGCGGATGATTTGCGTTGCAGTGCTAACTCGCAAGCTCTGTGCCAAGTCGGCATCTCTGCACTGCGATGCGACGAAAGCCTGCGCACTCCAGCCACCACCGCGGCACCGAGTGCCCGTCAAGAATTGTTGCCGCACAACAAACACGCATATGCGTATGACGACGACAATTCACCCCAACAGTGTATCCGCCAAGGACATACCCTTCCGAAATACATGTTTCAGCTTGAACTCAGTTATCTGTGGCACGGACTTTGCGTGACAAACATCAAGTCTCGCTTAGATGCAGCTGAGGCCATCGATGAGAGGCACTACACTTGGAAAATTTTCTCGGCAGGAACGCAGTCGTAACGGGGGGCGGAAGCGGTATTGGTCGATCAATCTCACTCGCACTTGCCGGTGCCGGCGCAAATGTCCTGGTGGCTGATATCGATGCGCAAGCGGCTCAAACAGTTGCCTCCGATGCGTGCGAACTAGGCGTTGCAGGATTGGCTCAGCAAGTCGATGTGTCAAATTTCGATGACGTAACAAAGTTGGCGACACGCGCGTTTGGCGAATTTGGGTCGGTGGACATTCTCGTGAATAATGCTGGAGTTACACTGAGGCCATTTCGGGCATCCTGGGATACAAGTCTCGAAGATTTTCGCTGGATCATGGATGTGAATTTTTGGGGCGTGGTTCATGGCCATATGGCTTTTGTTCGATCCATGATCGACCGGCCAGGCGTAAAACACATCGTCAACACATCATCGGTCGGGTCGATTGTTTCCGTTGCAGGTCATTCTGCATACTGTGCGTCCAAATCAGCAGTGGATGGATTTTCATATAGCGCCAGGGAAGAGCTTCGCGGCTTCGGCATCGGCGTCAGCTTGTTGCATCCGGCCGGTGTTAAGACAGACATTCCAACGAGCGAACGTTGGCGGACTGAGACAGACAGATCGGGTAATCGCGATGTTGTTCCCTGGTCGCGCTATGTGAGCGAGGTCGTCAACCCTTCGATCGACGATCCCACCAATGCTGCGAGGCAGGATCCTGTCGAGTTTGCCACAGAGCCATGGCAGTATATCTGGCCTGAGGATGTCGGCCGCATCGTCATCGAGGGTATCCGCGCCAACCGATGCAACATCCTAACTCACCCGCCACTTACAGAGCGCATCCGTGCTCGTGCTGAGACCATCATTGCCGGTGCTCCTCAGTCGCCATCGGTCTAGGAGCTTATTTTGAACGTTTCTGAAAAGACGAACTTGCGCCAGCGCCTGGACGAACCTGGAGCGATTTACATGCCGGGTTGCTATGACGCGCTGTCAGCGAAGCTGATAGAAAGTGCCGGCTTTGAGGCCGCCGCTATCAGCGGGTTCGCGCTCGAAGGCGCTCACTTAGGTGGGCCTGATATCGGGTTAATGACGCTGACGGAACTTGTGGAGCAGTCGGCTCGCATTACCGACGCGGTCAATATTCCTGTCATCGCCGATGTTGATACCGGATTTGGCGGTGTGCAGAACATTCACCGCACCGTTCGCCTGGCCGAGCGCGCAGGCCTATCGGGCATTCACCTTGAAGACCAGACATTGCCAAAGAAATGCCCGTTGCTTCCAGGTCGGAAAGTAGTTGCACTCCAGGAAGCCAAGGATCGCTATGCCGTGGCCCTGGAGGCCAGGAGTAATACCAACTTCATTATCATTGCGAGGACCGATGCAGACATCATCGGTTACGACGAACAGATCATGAGGGCCAACGAGTACCTGGCTACGGGCGTAGACTGTGTCCTGCCGATGATGATCGAGCTCAACGGCGCATCCTTCCACGATCTGCCGCCAGATAAGCAGATGAGGCATATTGAGAGGGTCGTCACCGATATCGATGGCCACGTAATGTATGTGGGGCCTCCCCCAGGTGGCTATACCGCCTTCGATCTGGGCGCGATCGGAGTAAAGCTAATCTCTCTCTCAGCTGGCACAATCAATGCTGCGGCGACGGCAATGATGATCGCTCTTGGAGAATTGAAGTCCACCGGAAGGGTATCGTTATTTCAGGAGAAACCAGAACGCCTGGAAGCCGGCTCCGGGCTGCTGCAGTTCCTAGGGGTGGACTTCTATCTGGATCTCGAAAGGCGCTTCGTGCGCGATTAACCATGTTCCCAAGAGCAGTCCTGGGAAGACGAAACAGTCAAAGGAGCGGGATTTCATGTCTCAAACATCAATTGGCGGCCAGCCGCACGGCATCCGGCAACCCGGTGCGTTTTACATAGGTGGTGAATGGGTGGCACCGGAGTCTGGTGATCGTCTCGATGTCGTTACCCCTTCAACGGAAGAGGTTTTCGGCCGGTTCGCAGCGGCAAATATACAGGATATCAACAAGGCGGTTGGAGCCGCACGCATTGCATTTGACGAGGGGCCGTGGCCTCGTTTGACACATGCCGAACGGGCAGAATATCTCAGGGCATTGTCGAAAGAATTGTCTTCACGCATTCCGGACCTGAGCAATATCTGGACATCCGAGGTGGGTGTGACATGCAGAATTGCGAACGCTTCCGTGCCACGCTCTGCAGCTGTCTTCGACTATTACGCCGGGTTCGCCGAACGCTTCCCCTTTGTCGAAAGGCATCAGCCGCGCAGTGGGGGCAACCATGGCTATCTTGTCCATGAGCCAGTGGGCGTCGTCGGCGCGATCGTCGCCTGGAACGGCTCGCTGGGGCTAACTGTCTGGAAATGCGCGCCAGCCCTTTTGGCAGGTTGTACGGTAGTGGTTAAGGCGTCGCCCGAATCCCCCGGTCCGGCCTGGGTTATAGCTGAGGCCGCTGCTGCGGTCGGCATTCCGTCTGGTGTGTTCAACGTTGTGCTCGCAGACCGCGAAGTTTCGGAGCATCTCGTTCGCCATCCTGATGTCGATAAGATTACATTTACGGGCTCGAGTGCCGTCGGCAAACGCATCGCTTCCATTTGTGGCGAACGTGTCGCGCGCTGCACGCTCGAACTCGGCGGGAAATCGGCTGCCCTCATTCTCGATGATTACGATGTGGAGAAGGCTGCCCTATCGATTTCCCAATCAGCACGTGTGTTGTCGGGACAGATTTGTTCGTCACTCACGCGGCTCATAGTGCCACGGACGCGTCAGGACCAGCTCATTGAAGCCCTTTCGGCAGCATTTCTGTCTACAAAGGTTGGCGATCCGTTCGACAGAGAAACAGATATGGGGCCACTCGCCTCTTCGCGCCAACGAGACCGGGTTGAGAGTTACATCGCCAAGGGCCGGGACGAAGGGGCAAGACTCGTTGTGGGCGGAAAGCGCCCGGACCGGCTGAATAGGGGTTTCTACGTGGAGCCGACTGTATTTTCCGATGTCGACAACGCGATGACGATTGCCAGAGACGAGATTTTTGGCCCCGTGCTCAGTGTGATACCGGTCGATGATGACGAGCAGGCAATAGCCGTTGCCAACGATAGTCCTTACGGCCTCAATGCGTCCGTATTCACCGATGACGCAGACCGCGCATGGGAAATTGCGCGGAGACTGCGATCAGGCACTGTAGGACATAACTCGTTCCGCACAGATTTTTACATCGCAGCGGGTGGCTTCAAACAGTCAGGTCTGGGCCGTGAAGGCGGCAGCGAGGGGCTCAGGGGCTTTCTGGAACCCAAAACTATTATCCTCGACGCGGAACCGACGAAGGGAAGAGAACAGTCAAATAGCACGGGTGCTTTGGGGTAAAGGTGCGCGATCGCTCTTCTGTGGGGCGTCCTACAGGTCGCGGAAACGGTGCTTCCGGGTGGATGAGGATACAGTTTTGCTGAACAAGGCACGGAGTGCCAGTCTCTGCGGCGACGGAGAGGCTCGGCGTTGTGTTGCCTGAAAAAAAGGGGATGAGCGGCACTCAAGCCGGCGAGACGGCAAGCCGTGGAGCCTTGAGAAGAACTGAATTATCGGATGCGATGTTTGGCTCAGTTCAGCGACGCTGAACAATTTGCTTTGCCTAACCGAAGGGCCGTTCGCGAGTTGACCCAAAGTTCATTGGTGACATCAGAAAGACACTGGAAACAGTGGTGGGGAAAGCAATAAGCCGATGGCTTGGATGATAAGATCCGATGTCTCTTGGCTTCAACATAAATCAAAATCTTGGGAGAGGTTGAAATGAAGCTTTTGAGATACACGTTTGCGGGGACGTTGCTCGCGTTTTTTGGGTTGGCAGCAGATAAGTCTCACGCGATTGACATCCAGCCATATGACGTGCTGACGGCACCACCTGGAACTGCCATTTGGACCCAGTATTTCAGTTTTGGCAAGTCAAACAGCGCATATCTCAATGGCGCTGACGTTGGTGGATCGCTTCAGTCTTTTGCGATTGCTCAGCGCCTGACCTATTATTTCGATATCCCAGGTCAGAAGGCATTGATCACTGGCATTATCCCTTATGTCGACTTACGAGACGGAAGCCTTGCGGGCGTTCCACTCAATGAGACGGATGGTATTGGGGATACGACGCTTGCCTTCACTTACGGGTTATACAATGATTTCGCGACGAAGCGTAACTTGGACTTTATCGCCTATCTGGGTGTCCCTACGGGTAAATACAATGGCTTTGACCCACTCAACCCGGGAGCCAATCGAACGTCGTACGCACTGCAAATGAGCGGTTCTTATGGGTTGGGAGATAACTGGCTCCTGGAAGGCGCGATCGACGTCTCCTTCTATCGAGACAACAAGAATGCCGATGGCAATGGAAGCGTTCTGGCGCAGGATCCGACATACGCCGCCCAAGCCTGGCTCAGCTATGCCGTAACTTCCACATTGTCATTCTCGGGTGGCTGGGGCACCTCGTGGGGCGGTGAGCAGAAGCTGAACGGCATTGCCAGCGGTTTCAACTCTGAGCGGCAGCAAATTCGTGGCGCTGTCTCCTATTGGGTCACTCCAACTTGGCAGCTTCTGGGGCAGGTCAACCATGATTTCGATGTGAAGGGTGGGTTCCAGTCTGATACTTCATATCTCTTGAGAGTGAGCAAGCTTTTCTGACGATTGACTTCCTTAATATCTGGTGAGAGCGACCTGCATGTCATACAGCGGGGCGCTCCATTTCCACTAAGGCAAGAATGCGACATAGTCATATATTTCCTCGTTTTATACGATCCACGAGGATGGCCTGGTGGGTTCAAAGATGAAGTGCGACTTTGCGAATGACGCCAATAGGTTATCAATTGCAAGAAAACTTCAATGGAATGCACCTACTCCTGCTCCCATATAGACCTTAATGAACGTCGCAGGATCGCGCGTTGGTGCCAGGTCGGCCTGAGTGGATATCATCGCTGAGAAGCTCGGGCGGCATCGTTCGACGATTTTCCGCGAGCGCAGTCCCAATGTATTCATCGACAAGGAATGGCCTGAACTGAGCGGCTACCACTGCGTGAGGGCGCATGACATGGCTAGCAAGCGCGCGCCAAGCAGAGTGCGTATTTCAGTTAAAGCGGACAGCGTTTCCGCTAATATGCGGACATTGTTTTCATTAAATTGCGGACAGTTTTTGTTTCTATGTTTTACGAGTCATTTGTTGATCACTCAGTGATGATTTCTGCGTTTTGAGTTTGCGTCAAGACAGCCCCTGCTTTTTGCTTTCGCATGCTATCTCCTTCAAGGTTGATGCGATGTGCATTGTGGACAATACGATCGAGTATTGCGTCGGCTACGGTGGCATCTGCGATGACGTCGTGCCACGCTGACACGGGGATTTGAGCTGTTATGAGGGTTGATCGGCGTTGATAGCGTTCTTCTACGATTTCAAATAAATGAAGACGCTGCTGCTCAGTAAGGGCATGTGTTCCAAAATCATCGAGGATTAGGAGTTGTACTTTTGCAAGCCTGTCCATCAGACGTGGGAAGCGCCCATCAAGACGCGCAACAGCCAGGTCCTCGAACAGACGGGGTGCTCGCACATAAAGCGCTGAGTGATCATGGCGTGCAGCTTGCCGGGCAAATGCACAGGCAAGCCAGGACTTTCCTGTTCCGGTTTTACCAGTGATGATCATGTTCTCATGATTGTTAACCCACTGTCCCTGTGCCAGGGCCATTGTGTTGCGTCGGTCAAGCTTTCGAGATGCTGCAAAATCAATATCTTCGATACACGCTTGTGGAAAGCGTAGCTTTGCCGCTGCAAGTCGGTTTGTCAGGCGTTTATCGGCACGCATGGCCACTTCTCTGTCGAACATGAGGCCAAGCCATTCATCTCGGCTCAGTTCATGACTATTGTCGTGTTCCGCCAATTCACGATAAGCGCTCGCCATCCCGGGTAGACCAAGCGCGTGCATTTGTTCAAGGGTGGGGTTTGTAAGCATATCTGATCTTTCTCTGTATCAATGGTAATAGCCCCGACCACGAATATTGACGTGTGGTGGAAGCGATTGACCGGTTTCCGCGACAGGCTTTGCCCTGTCGAGGCCGGATTTAAGAATGGAATTGACCGAAGAATATGAAAGCGCCTGAATAGTCAGCGCGCGTTCGCATGCAGCTTCAAGCCGTTGCGGATCATAGCGCCGTGCTAAAGATAAAATGCCCATCACGGCTCGAAAGCCATGTTCAGGATGTGGTTTGTCATGCATGAGCCGTTCAACGAATATAGCGGTGCTTGTGCCGATTTTCTCCGCCTGTCGAACCAAGCTTGCTGCATTCAGGCCAGCGTAGCGCTGATGAGATTTGGGCATATGCTCATTGATAGTGACATGACCATTGCGTTGAGAACGACGAATATCTCAATAACGCGGTGCGTAAGACGAATAGTCACTTTTTGACCGATCAAGCTATGCGGAACCGAATAAAATGTCTTGTCGACCTCGACATGATAATCGGGATGTACTTTTGCCGTCTTCCACTCAGCATATTCAAAGGGCACTTCCGGTAAGTCTGATAGTACAGTGCGCTCAATCTCCTCAAAGAGTTGACGACGGGATTTATCGTAATGGCGCATTGGACGATTGTTGAGATCTTCCAGTAAGGCAGCAATAGTTGTATTCAAGTCCGACAGGGAGAAGAAGGTCCGGTTCCTCAGTCGTGCAAGTATCCAGCGCTCGACAATCAGTACCGCGCCTTCGACTTTGGCTTTGTCCTTCGGTTTGCGCGAACGCGTCGGCAGAATAGTGGTGTCATAGTGCTCTGCCATGGCTGCAAAAGTAGGATTGATGGTTGGTTCGAACCAAAGTGGCTTCGCGACACCGGCTTTAAGATTGTCGCAGACAATCGTTTTAGGAACGCCGCCAAAGAACGACAGAGCTCTAATCTGCCCCTCGATCCAATCAGGTAGCTTCTGGCTAAGACTGGCATAGGCAAAGGTCAAATTGGAAGCAGGAAGTACTGCGACAAATACCTGCGCTTGACATATTTCTCCGGTCTTCGGATCAATCAATGGTAGCGTTTGCCCAGCATAATCTGTCTGCATTACAGCACCCGCCTCATGACGGTTGCGATAGGACGGGTTTATCTTGCAAGCAAAAGCGGCGTAGTTGGTACAAAACCATGTGAAGCCGTATCCATCAGGATGCGCTTGCCGGTACTCCTGCCAAAGCAATGTTAATGTTACGCCCTTGCGTTTAAGTTCACGAGCAATCGTGCTCCAATCCGGAATGCTCAAATCCTGAGGCGGTCGTCCCGCACGCTTGAACACAAGTTGTTCCAGCGCATTATCATTCTCATAGGCAGACAATAATGGCCAACTGCAGATACCAGCTTCACGGGCACGCAGCAGATACGTACTGACGGCAGTCTTTCCGATTTCAAGCCGTTCCGAAATCTCACGAACAGATAGCCCTTGCTCATAGCTCAGGCGCAGAATTGATCGTATGTCCTTCACGTTGATACGTCTCGCTTGCTTCCTGCGCGGCATGAAAACTCCATGGAAAAACCATAAGGAAATCATGCTGCGTGGCGATCGCAAAACACACTTCAAAAACTGTCCGCATATTAGCGAAATCACTGTCCGCTAATTACTGAAACACGTGTCCGCTATTTAGTGAAGAAACTGTCCGGGAATTACTGAAACACGCACAGAGGAAGCTTTCGCGCTTCTTGCACGTCAGGCAGTCCGTCATCGACCGGATCTTATACGGCTGGTCGCCGCAGCAGATTGCGGGCCGGATGCGGCTGGAGCGCCATTCGACCTCCGTCAGCCACGAGACAATCTACCAGTTCGCCCATTCGGCGGACGGACATGCCGTTAAGCTCGCCATGCCAGACTTTCTCAACGCCGCTCTCAGTACCGTCTTCCTCAGTTATCGCCTACTTCCGTTACGAGCGGCAGTTATGGGGGATCGGCGAGCTGGAATATGAGCATAATGTAGCCTTGCTCAAATGAGTTCGAACGCGAGTGCAATTCCCTGTCCCCCTCCGATGCAAAGCGTGACGATGCCTTTAGAGAGGCCGTCGCGGCGCAGCGAATGCAGCAAACGGGTTGTCAGGATCGCACCCGTCGCACCGATCGGGTGGCCATGGGCAACTGCACCACCATCAACATTGACGATGTCTTCTGGCAGCCCCATTTCTTTGATGATTGCGAGTGGCACGGCGGCGAAGGCTTCGTTGATTTCGAAACGCTCAACCTTGCCAAGCGACCATCCCGCCTTGTCGAGGGCGCGTTGCACCGCCGGCACGGGGCCTAGTCCAAAGAGGCCGGGTTCGATCGCGCCAACGCCATAACCGGCTAGACGTGCGACAGGCTCGACGCCGGCTCTTTCGGCAAAGCTACGCTCCGCCACGACCACTGCTGCCGCACCGGCATTCAGACCCGGCGCGTTGCCCGCAGTGATGGTTCCATCCTTGCGAAAGGCAGGCTTCAGCTGGGCCAGCGTTTCCATGGTCGTGTCAGGGCGGGGCGCTTCGTCGATCGCAAAAAGTTCCGTGCCTTTCCGACCAATTATCTCCACGGGCAAGATTTCGTCCGCAAAATGTCCAGCCGCGCTGGCTATTGCGAAACGCTGCTGGGATCGCGCCGCAAAGGCGTCCTGCGCCTCGCGACCGATCTCAAGCTTGGCCACCAGATCCTCGGTATGCCAACCTGAGTGCTCGCCCGAGAAGGCATCATTGAGGCCATCGGTCAGCATGCTATCCAGAATCTGGGCAGGTCCCATGCGGTATCCCCAGCGTCCGCCATCCAGCAAATAGGGTGCTCGATCCATATTCTCCATCCCGCCAGCGATCGCAGCCAGGCTATCACCGGCAACAATTTCCAGCGCGGCTGAAAGAATGGCTTGTGCGCCGGAGCCGCAGACACGATTGACCGTCAGCGCTGGAACGGAGACAGGCAGGCCGCCGCCGATGGATGCCTGACGTGCCGGGTTCATCCGGTTGCCGGCCTGGACGACATTGCCGAGAACGACACTGCCTATTTGCCCGGCCTCGAGACCTGACCGGCGTAGGGTCTCGCGGACAACAAGTGCTCCGAGTTCGGTGGCCGGCATGCCTTTCAGCTTGCCGTTATAAGCCCCAATAGCAGTGCGAACCGGGGCTGCGATAACAATTTCTGGGGTGGACATAGAGGAACCTTTCGATCGTGTTGATGGTCAAACAACGACCCTAACTGCCTTGCAGCAGGGATCACGGGCGCAGCAATCAATGCTGAATCCAAATTGGCTGAGACCTTAAAAAATGGACAAGGCGTCGTCTTTGCATCCGTATTACCTTGGTCGGCTAGGCCCAGAGTGCCATCCGAGCTCTCCACCTCCGAGCGCCGCTACATCCTCTCCGGTTGCATCGCACAGGCCATATTCGCGACGTATTCTCCCATATTTGCTATCGATTACACGTGCATATTCGGGCTGTGGAAGTATCAAGAACTGACGACTGCGAAGGGCGTTCAGAACGTCGGTACCGAGGCGGTCGGGAAGAAGGGCAGCGCGATCGCCAATCCTGCTGGAAGGCTCTCGAGACAACGTGGAAACAATACCGCTCAATCGCTTGTGGACCTCTCGATCTGCCGCCAGTGGTGTTTCGACGAATCCGGGGCAAATGACTGATACCTCGATCAGTGTGTCAGAAAGTTCCATGTGCAATGCTTCGGACATGCCAACCACCGCGTATTTGCATGCGACATAGTCTGCCGCATTGGCGGTAGCAAACAGGCCCAAGACGGAGGCCGTATTGATGATATGGCCGGGTCTTCCGGCCCGCTTCATCGCAGGCAACCAGGTCGCTATGCCGTTGCGAATCCCATTCAAGTTGACACCAACGATCCAATTCCAGTCTTCGTCAGAGATTTGTTCGAAGGGAAGATTAGCTGGTGCCACACCCGCATTGTTGCAAAGAATATCGATTCCACCGAAGCGATCCTCCGTTTGCGCTCGAGCCGATTTCCACGATTCGATATCGGCGACGTTGAGTTCGACCCCTAACGCTTCCGTTCCGTCGCGGTTAAATTTTAAGACGACCTCCTCAAGTCGTGGACCGTTGATATCAGCCAACACCAAATTTGCGCCCGCCGATGAAAAAGCCCGCGCCAAAGCGAGCCCGATCCCCGAGGCTCCGCCCGTGATGAATGCAATCCTGTCGGTAAAGTCATCCATAACACACCGCTGTCTGTTGCATCTCTGTCGAGACATTATCAAATGGCAAAATTGCCTATGTCAGCTATTTTCAGCCGAACACCGGAATTAGGTACCTGTAAGTCGGAGGGATACAAAATGGTCCAACATCATAGATGCTGCTGACCTTGACACCCCGTTATGCTTTTCGGTTAAGCCATCAGACGCTGGTCTTTCTGCGCTTCCCTCTGGAAAGCCGCGGGACGCCTCCGATCGTCTTAAGCAATGGGGGAGCTAAAAGGATCAACAATGAGAGGCTTAGAAACACCGCGCTAATCGGACGTTCCACTAGTACGGATGGGTTGCCGGCAGAGATAAGCATGGTGCGCCGGAAGTTCTCCTCGATCATCGGTCCCAATATGAAGCCAAGAAGAAGCGGGACGATCGGGTAACGCATTGCGGTAAGGGCATAACCTAATACACCGGCGACGACACAGACCGCTACATCGAAGGTGCTGCCTCTGATGCTGAACACGCCAATGCAGATAAAAAACAACATTGCGGGGTAAAGAACGTAATAGGGGATCGAAAGCAGTCTCACCCAGATGCCAATCAATGGGATATTGAGTACAAGCAACAGTACGTTTCCAACCCAAAAACTTGCGACTAACCCCCAGAACATGTCGGGGTGCTCTGATATGAGTTGTGGCCCCGGTGTGACCCCATGCAGCAGCATAGCGCCCAGCAGTATGGCCATAACAGCATCACCGGGAATCCCAAGACTAAGTGTTGGAATGAAGGCGGCCTGGACAGCTGCGTTGTTTGCGGCTTCTGGCGCTGCGACACCTTCGATTGCACCCTTGCCAAATTGTTCAGGATGCTTCGCTATCCGTTTTTCAGCAATATAGGAGATGAAAGTAGCGATCGTAGCTCCCGTCCCGGGCAATATTCCCATGACTGACCCGAAGAAAGAACCTCGCAGCGTTGGCATGAGCGATCGTCGCATTTCCGATAGCGTGGGTATCATCCCCCGGACTGTGATCGATTTCGGATCTACTCGGACCGTGTACTTTTGCCCGATTGAATTGAGAATTTCCACGACCCCAAACAGTCCCATGGCCAGGGCAACCAGGCTAATGCCGTCGGTAAGATGGAATAGGCCGAATGTGAATCGGTAGTAACCCGAAGTCACGTCAGTGCCAACCAAACCCAACACGATGCCCAAAAGCACCATCGAAATGCCTTTGATCGGGCTACCGTCTCCAGCACTCGAAGAAGCAACCAGCGCAAACAACATCACGGAAAAGTAGTCGGCCGAGTTGAAATGGATTGATACTCTGGCCAAGGTAGGTGCAAACAACATGAGTAGGATGATTGCGAGAGATCCGCCTACGAATGATGCAACGGCCGTGATGAACAACGCTTGCCCCGCGCGCCCCTGTTGCGCCATCGGGTAACCGTCCAGGCAAGTCACGGCCGCCGTCGCAGTACCGGGGATGTTAATCAAAATTGACGAAATTGAACTGCCATATTGCGAACCGTAAAAAATGCCCGCCAGCATGATCAAGGCGGTGGTCGGCTCTAGATAGAGCGTTAATGGCAGACACATTGATATTGCTGCCAAGGCGCCGATGCCAGGAAGCGCTCCGACGAAAGTTCCGATCGTGACGCCAATGAAGCAAAATAATAAAGCCTCAAACGAAAGTGCGACGGAAAAGCCAGCGGCAATGCTTGTAAGGTCCATGGTCACATCCAGCCGAACGCACGTATGGGAAGGCGAAACCCCAAAATGAAAACGAGGTATCCGATCGCTGGAATGGCGATTGACAGCGCCAGGGTCCGCACAGGATTGACAGGGCTGACGCCCAGACAACTGATGACGACAAGCAGTGCCGTAGCAGGCACCAATCCAAGGGAATTAACGGTTGCTGCCCAAATCAGCATGGCGGCAATCACGCACACCGACGCACGCCATGATATTTGAGGCTGTTGCGTTTCGCTTCGGCGTTGTTTGATTCCAATCAGGATGGAAAATACGGACAGTATGCTCCCGATTGCAAGCGGGACTGCGCCCGGGCCGAGTTGCCTGAGTGTACCAAGGGGATACCGAAGGCTCTCGATCACGATAACGGCACCCGTTGCCAAAAGGAGAGCTGCCGTTCCTATCTCCCATAGGTTGCGGGTTTTCCCTGACGATCCAAGCGAAGTCCCATTTGGGGTTCCCAGCATTCAATCCTCCTTCACACGCTCATAGGATGCTGCTTTTGAATGAGCGGGAGGGATTAAATTACGCCGCCCTCCACGTCCGTCTAGATGCCAATCTCAGACTACTGTTGCACCGCTCCCGATGCATCAACGATCGGACGCCACCTCTCCAGCTCAAGCGAGATCAGCGCTTGGAGACGTTCAGTGGACGGATCACTCGCGGGGAGCATTCTGAGTTTTTCCAGGGCTTCCAGCCATTCTTCTGTCTTACTGATATCGATAAGTGCAGCGCTGATTTTGGTCACGACATCCTCAGGTACGCCAACAGGCGCCCAAAGAGCCCACCAGTTGTCAATGGTGACATCTGCGACCCCGGCCTCTATAGCGCTTGGTACCTCCGGCAAGCTTTCGAGCCGCTTTTCGGTAGTCACAGCTATCGCCCTCAGCGAGCCATCCTTCACGAAGTCGATGCCTGATGGAGGTCCAAACATCATGGTTGTCTCACCGCCAGCAAGGCCTACGAGCGCAGGAGACGACCCTGTATATGCGATCGGTGTGAAGTGCGCACCGACCGTCTCATTGAGGAGAACACAAGACAGGTGCTGAGAAGATCCGACACCGGCATGCGCGCACGTTACGTTTGAGCCATCGCGCTTACCAAACGCGATCAACTCGTCAAGGGTCCGAATATCGCTACTTGACGGCACGAAAACGATACTTGCACTGGAAGCCACTTGGCCCAGAGGTTGGAAATCAGCCTTTACGTCAAACGGAAGTTTGCGCATTGCAGGCAAAATGGTCGAGGTACTTATCGTTCCCAATAGCAGCGTGTAGCCATCCGGGGCTGCCCTCGCAACATACTGAAATCCAATCGCACCGCCAGCGCCCTCCCGATGTTCGACGACGAAATTTTGGCCGAGCCTTTTCGCGAGCTCATTTCCCAACAAAGTTGCAACGGTCGTACCGAGGCCACCAGGCGCAAACGGCATGACAATAGTCACCGGCCTTTCAGGATAGTCTTGGCTGGCTACGCCATCAGAGGCAAAAGTTGCGCCCAAGACTGTTGCGATAAGCAAAGCTCTGCGAGATAACATTTTATTCCTCCGGTAGTCGTTCCCATCTTTCTGACAGCTTGAGCACTGCTTGATTGAAATTGCCGCAATAACCATGCCAAACGTCGACTGGCGATTGGGGTTTTGGTACAAGAGGTCTCAAAGAGATTGCTTCAGTTTGCGCTGGTTCTGATCACCTGAAGTGTATTTTTTGAAGTCAAAATGTCGCGCATCTGTCGTTGTCAAGGACAGGAGAGGTGCCTTATTTAGCTTCAGTTAATCAATCGGCATACTTGGCGAATGATATCCGCCTCTGGCTCGGGACTTGCGAGTGACAACTCTCCTGACGAGACCGCTTTCCAGCCATAGCGCAAAAAAACGTGCATCGACGGGGTTAGTAATGTCTCCGTGATCAAGCGAAGCGACATTAGGATCGGGCATTCGCTGACGTTGCTACAGTCAGGTTTAAGGAAAGGGAGCAGCCTTTGCAGAACTATCAGAGCCTTACCATATCGCGCCGAGGACGGATTGCGACCGTTTCGCTGAACCGCCCACAGGTACGCAATGCTACCGATGCAACGCTCCATAGAGAGCTTGCGAACATCTTCTATGATCTGGACAGCGACCGGGAAACTGACGTGATTATCTTGACCGGAAATGGCTCGGCGTTCTGCGCCGGCGGGGATGTTCAATACATGCAGGATCTCGTCAGGGAACAAGCATTCTATGATCGCATTATTCCGGAAGCAAAGCGCATCGTCGGTTCCATTCTCGACTGCCGTAAACCCATCATAGCAAAGCTGAATGGTCACGCGACAGGCTTCGGAGCCACTCTGGCGCTCTTCTGTGACGTCGTCTTCGGGAACAGGACCGCAAAAATCGGCGATCCTCACGTTCTCGTGGGGCTTACAGCAGGCGACGGCTCGTCCGTGATCTGGCCGCAGCTAATTGGTCACGCCAGAGCCAAAGAGTACCTGATGACCGGTGATCTCATCACGATGGCGAAGGCGGCCGAAATTGGCCTGATCAACCACGCACTCCCATTGGAAGAACTCGATTCAGCGGTTGAAGCGTTCGCGGACAAGTTGGCTTGCCTGCCACAACTGGCCATTCAGACCACTAAAATCGCGGTCAACATTTCTCTAAAGCAACTCGTTGCCAGCATAATGGATGCGTCCCTCGCATATGAGGTTATTTCCAGCGAGCGGGAACCGCATCGGAAAGCCGTTGAGGAGTTCGTTCGCGACGGCTCCCCTTAAAGCTTTGACCGGAGCGTAAAGAGGGAATCCGCACCCCGTATGAATACCCTTTGGATCGACCCTGCTCGCTTCAATGTTCGACAGTCGATGATCTTTGGCACAAAGCTTGCGCTGTCTCAGGTTTGAAACAGAGCGATATGTATGGCGCTCGTAAATGCATTGATAATATCTACGCATGTTCGTCGACTTGGTTAGCCAGATAATCGCATTGGAGTGTTAGAAACTATGGGTTTGTTCAGCACCAGACTGTTTGATGGAAGAGCACAATGAGTGAGATTTTTGTTGTCGGCGTGGGTATGACGCCATTCGGGAAGATGCTTGACCGTTCCGTCAAGGATCTGACGCGCCAGGCGGTCGAGGTTGCCATGAGCGACGCGTCAACGAGTGCAGATTCGATCGGATCGCTGTTTTTTTCGAATTCGACCCAATCGATCATGGAAGGCCAGCATATGATTCCTGGCCAGATTGCGCTACGTGAATTGGGATTTCAGCGAAAGCCAATATTCAACGTCGAGAACGCATGTGCCGGAGGTACTTCGGCTTTTCATCTGGCCTATGTCGATTTGCTCGCGGGGCAATGTGACGTCGCGCTTGCTGTCGGCGTCGAGAAAATGGTTCATACGGACAAGGCGCTGAGCCTTTCGATCTTTGATGGGGCCTGGGACGTCGCGACACGAGATGAAACGTTTGAGATCCTTTCCGCACTCGGTCAGGATATGGCCATCCCCGAGCCATACGAGAACGCCACCGGTAACCGCAGCGTCTTCATGGATATGTATGCGTCGATCGCGCGCCATCACATGGCGAAGTTTGGTTTAACCCAACGTCAAATCGCCATAGTCGCCGCCAAAAATCATCAGCACTCGATCCAAAATCCGTTCGCACAGTATCAGAATGCCGTGTCCGTCGAAGAGGTGCTTTCGTCTCGAGTGATCGCCTGGCCTTTGACCCTTCCGATGTGTGCGCCCGTCTCCGACGGGGCCGCTGCGGTAATTCTTTGCCGAAAGGAAGCGCTACACAAGTTCGACCGTAGTCGCGCAATTCGCATCGACGCTTCGGTTATCGGAGGCGGAACCGATCGCGATCCGCGTGATACCAGTAAGCATATCGGGCGATTGGCGGCCATCGAGGCCTATGAGCGTGCCGGCATGGAGCCATCTGATATGCACCTTGCCGAAGTCCACGACGCATCTGCTTTTGCGGAAATTCTCCAAACGGAAAACCTGGGTTTCTGCGACATCGGCGAAGGCGGGCGTCTGGCGGAAAGCGGGGCAACGACGATCGGCGGGCGCATCCCGGTGAACCCATCGGGAGGCCTTATCTCCCGAGGTCATCCGATCAGTGCCACCGGGCTTGCTCAGATTCATGAACTGGTAATGCAGCTCCGCGAGGAGGCTGGACCTCGCCAGGTAGATGGGGCTCGTGTCGCAATCGCTGAGAACGGAGGCGGTTTCTACAAGTACGAAGAAGCCGTTGCCGCGATTACCATCTTAAGTCGTTGAAGGGGCCAACTATGAACATTGCTCAATTCCTGCCATCAATCGCCCTGCAATATAGAGACAGGCCCGCCGTATCCAGCGGTGCCAAGCTGCTTTATAGCTATGCTGATCTTGAGAGACGTGTCGGACAACTGGCCTATCAGCTTCGTCACAAATTCGGTCTCGGGGTCGGCGACCGTGTCGCGCTGGCGATGACAAATGGTCCAGCCTACATCGAAGTTCTGCTGGCCTGCTGGCGCGCCGGACTGTGTGCAGTTCCCATGAACCCGAAGCTTCATACCAAGGAGTTGCTCTACATTATCGAAAATGCGGAGGCTTCTGTTTGTTTTACCACTGAAGACCTCGCGACGGGACTGGCGACTGGAACGCCAGCCTGCCTGAAGCATGTGATCAATGTAGATGATGAGCCATTCCAGTCGCTGGCATCCGGGCCGTCGCTTGCAACGGTTGACGTGAATGAGTCCGATGTGGCCTGGTTGTTTTACACCAGCGGTACAACGGGCCGTCCCAAGGGCGCTATGCTCAGCCATGGTAATCTGCTTGCAATGACCCTGCGCTACTACGCCGACATCGAGCAGGTGTCGGAAAAGAGTTGCTACCTGCATCTTGCGCCGACGTCGCACGGTGCCGGGCTTTATGCATTGCCCCATTTGATGAAGGGGTCAAATCAGGTAATTCCAGTCAGCCGTGGCTTCGATGTTGACGAACTGATCGATCTTCTTGGGACATACGAAGGTGTCACCTTTTACGTCGCGCCCACCATGCTGACCAGACTCACCAATCATTCCCGGGTGGGTTCGATACCCGTCGAACACATCAACACCATCTTCTATGGCGGTGCCCCGACTTACGTCGAGGACATCAAGCGTTCCATTAATGTTTTCGGGCCGAGGCTCTACCAAATCTACGGACAAGGGGAGTCCCCGATGACCGGCACTGGTTTATCGAAAACCATGCACGTCGACGCCTCGCATCCTGCATATGAGCAGCGTCTGGCGAGCGTCGGCATTCCGAGGACGGGTATGGAAATCCGCGTTGTAACTGCGGACGGTGAGGATTGCACAACCGACGAACTCGGAGAGGTAATTTTCCGCAGCGACGTAACGATGCTGGGATACTGGAAGAATGAGGAAGCAACGCAAAAAGCCATCCAGAATGGATGGCTTTACTCGGGCGACATTGGATCACTCGACAGGTGGGGCCTTCTCACCTTGCGGGATCGTTCAAAAGACGTCGTGATCAGCGGCGGAAGCAATATCTATCCCCGTGAAGTCGAAGAGATATTGCTGATGGACGAGCGCGTTCTGGAAGTTTCGGTCGTGGGCAGACCTCATCCGGATTGGGGCGAGGAAGTCGTCGCCTTTGTCGTGCCACGTCCTGGTCAGACGATTGTCGAGAGCGATCTGGACAAGCTTTGCCTTGATCACATAGCCCGGTTCAAGCGTCCAAAGGACTATATCGTTCTCGACGCCTTGCCAAAGAGTAATTACGGCAAGATCCTGAAATCCGAGTTGAGAAAACATTTTCAGCCGACCGGGCTGCAAGCATGAATGAAGCGGTGGATTTCCATGAAGAAAGCCGGGGGTTACACAAGCTTCTCGATGGGAAAATGGAGATACTTCAACACCTTCCCACGCAATTCAAGCAGTGGACCATTGCTGACATCGTCCGGCACCTGCATGCATGGAACCTGGCAGCGTTACTCACCACCCGTAGCGCGGTAGACTTTGAGACCTATTTCACTCGGGCAAGGCCATATATAGAGCAACAGAACGTGCGGCAGTTCGAGCGCGGCGAGTTTGGCGGGCTTTACGGCGCTGGCCTGCTTGAGGAGTGGTGGCTTGGCGCTGAACAGGTCACCGCGACGTTTCGAAGTATAGATCCCCGACAGCGGTTAAGCTGGGGTGGGCCCTCTATGAGCGCAAGATCCTGCATCTCCGCTCGGCTCATGGAAACGTGGGCGCACGGGCAGGCGATATATGATTTGCTTGGTATCGAGCGGCAGGAAACCGACCGGATCAAGAGCATTGCGGTTCTGGGAATGAACACGTTCGGATGGAGTTTTTCCGTCAAGGGAATCGAGCCCCCCGCCCAGCGACCGAGTGTCCGCCTGACTGCGCCGTCGGGGGCAGAATGGGCCTGGATTAACGAGCACAGCGAAGATGCCATATGCGGCGATGCGGTAGCCTTTTGCCAGGTCGTTACCCAGACACGGAATATTGCCGATACATCATTGCTTGTAGTCGGTAGCGATGCCAAACGGTGGATGGATATCGCACAGTGCTTTGCCGGACCGCCGAGCTATCCACCGCTTCCAGGCACGCGCAGATATAAGGCGGCCGAGGACGTTTTTCCAGTTGATGCCTGGCCGTCAGGAGGGTTTGGAACCGAGCGGGGGATGTAGATGTGGAGTTGTCCGGCAGTTGCGTTGATCAACGTTGAAAAAATGATCTTCCACTTCATTGGGGACACGCTCCGCCCATATATCACCAATACGATTTATTTCTCGGTTGTTATTGAGCAGAGGACGGCCGAATGAAGTTTGAATTTCGCCATTTGCGATATTTCCTCGCGGCGGCGGAACAACGGAGCTTCAGGCGTGCTGCGCGCGCCCTATCCGTCGAGCCTTCGACGGTTAGTCGGCGCATCCGTGATTTGGAGGATGAAATTGGCGCTGCCCTGTTCATTCGCGGGCATGGCGGCGTCAGCCTTACGGGTGCGGGCGAGCGATTCATCGGAAGGGTGCGCAAGGCGCTGAACCATCTCGCCCGTGCAGCCGCAGATGTTGACGTCGTCGGGCGGGGTCAGGAGGGCGTTGTTCGGATTGGTCTGATGTCCTCGATGGCCTCCGGCTTCATTGCCAATTTGGTGGACACATACGGCGAGAGCCATGTGGGAGTGCAGATTGATTATGCGGAAGGAGATGCGGCGGACCATATCACGGCGGTTCGGCAGCATCGACTGGACGTCGCGTTTCTGACGGGAGGTCCAGTGGCCGAGGGTTGCGATCTTGCGCATCTTTGGAATGAACGCATCTATGTAGCGATGTCAGAAAAGCACGAACTGGCCGAGATTGAAGAGGTCTCTTGGAGCGATCTGCAGGACCGATCATTCGTCGTCAGCAAGGCGCAGGCTGGGCCGGAGATCCAAGACTATCTGGTAAAGCATCTTTCGCGGCCAGGCCATATTCCGAATGTTCAGTTACACGCGGTTTATCGTGACACGCTGATGCAGATTGTGGCCCAAGGGCAAAGCCTCACGCTGACCAGCGAGGCGACCATAGCTACAAAGTTCCCAGGCGTTACCTATCGCCCGCTCGCCGGAGAGATTCTGCCCTTTTGTGCCGTATGGTCGCCACGCAACGACAATCCCGCTTTCCGGCGCTTGCTCAGTCTCGCGAAGCTCATCTCTAAGCGCTGCGAAACCTGTTTGGTCACGAAGGGCTTAATTGATCATTCGTAGTCCGCCGGAGCTGTCCCTGTACTCGCCGTGCCTTTGCAAAGCCGCGATCCGTCGCGATAAACCGCTCTAGCATTGGCACGATAAGCTTCTTCGGGTCCGTTGCGCTCTGGCCGCTTTCGCGCGCCATGACCTCGGCATAAGCGACCAGATCACGATGCAGCTCACCGGGTAAATCGATGGTGATCTTGACCGGCTTGTCTTCGAAGATTGGTCCGAGTTTCAACTTGGTCATGTCAGCCTCCATAGGGTTCGAGAACAAGATCGCGGGTCACAACCACCCGGACCGGGAAACCCGGCCGGATGGTGAGTGTCGGCTGGACATTGAGCTGGCGGCGCACGATCTGCTGTCCGGCGTCGTTGATGGTATCCTGGCCGCCGTCGCGGATTGCTCGGAGCAGACGGTCATCGTCATCGACGGCAAGCTCGGCGCCAATGGACAAGAGGGTCGAGAGCCCTGCGGCCTTTGCGAGATCCCACCAGTGATAATCGACCCCGTCCTCCAGACCGGCATAGCCCTGACCATCGGTGCCGGGCTGACGTTCCAGAACGATCGAGCGCCCGTTGGGCATGATCAGCCGGTTCCAGACCAGCAGCACACGTCGCTGCCCGAACCCGACGCCATTGTCATATTCGCCTATGATGCGGCTGCCCTGCGGCACGAGCAGGATACGGCCGGTTGGGCTGTCGTAGATGTTTTCCGTGACCTGCGCAGTGATCTGGCCGGGAAGGTCGGAGCGGATACCGGTGATGAGCGCCGCCGAGATCACCGCTCCGGCCTGAAGCACATAGGGCGAAGCCGGGGCCGCGACGCGATCGCCCGAGACGGTGCGCCGATCAACAGGGGCATTGAGGAAGGCCCCCTGACGATCCTGTGCCGTCTGCGCGCCGCCCTGACCTGCGAGACCCATGCTTGCGAAGTCCGGCGTTGCGCCGCCAGCCGCTGCGCCGACGCCGGGTCGGGCTTCGGTCTGGAAGAACACCCGGCTGGTGCGGGCCGCTTCCTCTTCCGCAAGGCGGCGCTGCTCTTCCTGATCCATCCCCGGTGCGCCAGCCATGGTCGGGGGAACGACGGGTTGGCCACGGTTCTGAGCGTCAAGGATCGGGCCACCAAGATCGCCGGGAAGAGGAGGTCCGAGAACCGGACCGGTATAGTCGCGTGGCAGGCCGGCCAGGCCGTCCGCCGTGCTGCGATTGTCGACGGAATAGAGTTCTTCGCCGCCAGGGCCTGCCTCGCGGGTCTGAAGCGCGTAAATCAGCGCGCCGCCGACACCGAGCGCGGTGACGACGCCAAGCCCGGCCAGAACCTTGCGCGACAGGCGGGTGACTCGCGGAGCCTCGGCGCGCAGGCGCATTGTCGGCGCAGAATCGCCGGACGCACCCGCCAGCGAGATGGCGGAATCGTCGTCAGATCCGGTTGGCTCACTTCTGCTGTTGTCTGTAGCACTCATGATGCGGGCCTTCCGTCGGTGCGAACGATCCTGACGACCTGCTGGCGGTCGCCGCTGCCAAGACGCAGCTCGGCGGCGCCGAACAGGCGGTCCACGATAAGGATATGCTGGTGGATGCGGCTGTTGACGATCTGCGCTTCGCTGTCGGGGCCGATGACGAAGAGTGGGGGCATCTCGCCCTGCACGATGCCGCGCGGGAACTCGACATAGACGCGCCGGCCATCGTCATAGATGGAGACGGGCTTCCATGGTGGATTGCCGCCGGTGAGACCATAACGGTAGTTCCGAGCCGTCGCGGCCGGGATAATGGGCGTGGTCGGCACGGTCTGCCGCGATCCCGGCTGTGCGGGATAGGCCCAGGCGACGGCTGGCATGTAGAGGGCCTCTCGGGCGCGCAGCTCGATCATATAGGTCCGACGATCGGTGGTGATGATGAGGTTGGTCGCGATGTCGGCGCGCGTCGGCTTGACCAGCACTTGCACCCGGCGACTCAGGCCAGCGCCGCTTTCGGTATCGCCGATGATCCAGCGCGCGGTGTCACCGGCTGCGATGGGACCTGCGCCGGTCAGGATCTCACCCGGTTCGAGCGCGATTGTGGTGATCTGGCCGACAGCAGCATAGACCTGATAGAGCGCGCCTTCACTCCAGGGGTAGATCTGGATGGCGTTGTAATACCCCTCGCGTCTTGGCTCAACGCGGGCGGCGGCATTGGCGTTTTCGACGCGTCCGCCAGGCGTTGCAGCCGCGGTGCCGCCCCGGCTAACTGTCCAGCCAGGGGGAAAATGCAAGGGGCGCGGCGCCTGTTCTGTCACGACAGTCGGGACGGCTGGCAGTGGCGGAACATCGGAATCGTAGCTGATCTCCGGCGGCTTTTTCATCGTGGCGCAGCCGGCGAGCGTGGTTGCGGCGAGGAGAACCGCGAGAAGGGCTGGGTTTTTACTCGCCTGTCGGTCCGATGGTCTGATGACTGTGTTCATTGGCTCATCTCCCGCGACCAGGAGATCGCATTGACGTAGATGCCCAATGGGTTGGACTTCAGCCGTTCGGCGTCACGCGGAGGCTGCAGGACAATCGTGAGGATCGCTGTCCAGCGCTGCGTGCCGGAGAGCTGGCCGTTCTCATAGTGGCGCTCCGTCCAGGCCACGCGGAAACTATCGGGCGATGCCCGGATGACACTCGATACCTCGACGGCGATCTGGTCCCGGCCGACCTTGGTGAAGGGATCATTGGCGCGGGCGTAATCGTTGAGCGCGGCCGCTCCTCGATCAGTGGTAAACTCATATGCACGCAGCCAGTTCTGGCGAACGATGATCGCGTCGGCGGGGATCGAACGGACCTGCTCGATGAAGCGTCCGAGATGCCAGGCCACCTGCGGATCGGTCGGCCGGTAGTCGGCGGTTGCCGGGGCGACAGCCTGCGACTGGCCGAGATTGTCGACCTGTACGACCCAGGGAACGACGGTGCCGCGCGCCGACTGCCAGACCAAGGCTGAAGCAAAACCGGCCGACAGGATCAGCGAGCCGAAGGCCATAAAGCGCCAGTTCCTAGCCTGGATGCGCGCCGAACCTATGCGATCGTCCCAGACCTGAGAGGCCTTCTGGTAGGGTGTTTCGGGTTCGGGTGATTTGCCATAGTGGGTTGCGGGGCGTTTGAAGATGCTCATCAGCGGTCACTTTCAGAAAGGTTGATGGAAGAGCCGCCGCCATGGGCGTCGCCGGAGCGCACGGCATGGGCGGCGGCCGAGACGCCGTGGGACATCGATTGCGAGCGCTTCATGCGCTTTGCCCAGGCCGGCTCGCCGCCAGATGCGGCAGGAGATGCAGCCTCAGAGGACCCGCCCGTGGTCTCGAAGGCGGATTTGGCGCCGTCAGAAAAGCTGGTTTTGACGCTGTTGGTGGCTTTGGACGCGGCGCGCTTGAGGGGCGAGACGGCGGCGGAGCCTGCGGCTTTCGTCACACCGCCGAGACCGGAGGCCACACAGCCTGCGCCGGTTTGACCGTCAGAGGCGAGGCTATAGGCGGTCGATGCGCCGCCGGCGGCCGCGGCGCCACCACGAACGGCGGCAGCTCCACCGGACAGGGCAGCAGCGCCGCCTCTGGCCGCGAGACCGGCAGCACCAGCGCCAGCCATCATCGCACCGCCAACCGCAAGCCCGGTGCCGACGGCAGCGCCAGCTCCAAGCTGCGGACCGCCAGAGACGAGGCCGTTGGCGATGCCGGGGCCGAAGATGCCGAGACCGAGAAGGGACAGTGCCGCCAGCACGATCGCCATGGCGTCATCAATGCTAGGCGCTGCTCCCCCGAACCCTGCGGTGAACTGGCCAAACAAGGTTGATCCGATGCCGATGATGACGGCGAGCACCAGCACCTTGATGCCGGAAGAAATCACATTGCCCAACACCTTCTCGGCCATGAAGGCTGATTTGCCGAACAGGCCGAAGGGAATGAGCACGAAGCCGGCCAATGTCGTCAACTTGAACTCGATCAGCGTGACAAAGAGCTGGACGGCGAGAATGAAGAAGGCGAGCAGCACCAGCGCCCAGGCAAACATCAGGCAGGCGATCTGAATGAAGTTCTCGAAGAAGGACCAGTAGCCCATCAGGCCGGAGATCGATTCGAGCAGCGGTCGACCCGCATCGAGGCCGGTCTGGGCGACCTTGCCGGGGCACAGCAATTCGGCGGTCGTGAATCTGGTGCCTGACCCTTTGAGGCCAAGCCCGGCGAAACTGTCGAAGACGATCTTCGCGAGATTGTTCCAGTTGCCGATGATGTAGGCGAAGGCGCCGACGAACAGGGTTTTTTTGACCAGGCGCGCGACGATGTCGTCGTCGGCGCCCCAGGACCAGAACAGGGCGGCCAGCGTCACGTCGATGACGATCAGGGTGGTGGCAATGAAGGCGACTTCGCCGCCGAGCAGGCCAAAGCCGCTGTCGATGTAGCTGGTGAAGACCTGGAGGAATTGGTCAATGACGCCAGTGCCGCCCATGATTATTGTCCTTCGTTCTGATGCGGCGCGGCCGGCAATACGGGTGCGACGGGTGAGGGGACGCCGAGGAAGCGGTCACGGCTCTCGGCCCAGACGCCCAGGCATTCCGTATCGCGGGTCGCAGCTTCACCCAGGAGCTGGCAGCGCCGCTGCCCGGCGCGCAGCGGATCGGCGCTGGACGGCTGAAGCTGCCGGGCGGAGGGGGCTGCGGGCATCTCCTCCTCACGGGTCATCTCGATGGCGGTCGCCGTAATGGCGATCGCGACGAATATGATGGCGCCCAGGCGGGCCAGCATCTTGCCGTCCATGGTGTTTCCCTTTCCGGGCTCAGTTGCCGTTGTTGAACATCTGCGCGTTGCCCGGCTGGTAGCCGGAACCGGGCGTCAGGAAGCGGCGGCGCTGCTCGCGGCCCTGTTCGGCCGCCGCAGCCTGTTCGGCAGCGGAGAGAGCGCCGGCGCGGCCGTTGGCGGCCAGCAGCGCAGTCAGGTCGGAAAGCTGCTGGGCCTGAAGGGCGAGAAGCTGGTTTCCAGCTTGGGTCGCTTGCAGCGCTCCGGTCGCGCCCTGGCTCTGGCCGACCAGCGCCGACATCTCGGCGCGGTTGGTGTCGATGTTGCCGACAACACCGGCCTGCACGCGCATGGCGTCCTGAAGACCGCCGACCGTGTTCTGCCAGCGGTCGCGCGCGCCGACGACGAGCGCCTGATCCGACGCCGACATCGACGCATTGCCATATTGGGTTTGGAAGGCCTGATCGATTTTCTGGACGTCGAAGGCGATGTTCTGCGCCTGGCTCAGAAGTTGCTGCGTCTTCTGGACAGACTGCTGGAGTTGCTGGAGCGAGGAATAGGGCAGGCTCGCCAGGTTGCGGGCCTGATTGATCAGCATCGTCGCCTCGTTTTGAAGGGACGTGATCTGTTGATTGATCTGCTGGAGCGTGCGCGCCGCCGTCAGCACATTCTGACTGTAGTTGGTCGGGTCATAGACGATGCGCCCGAACTGCGCATGGGCGGGCACTGAAAAGACCGGCGACAGCGCCACCGGCACGGCAAAAAGGGTGGCGGCAATGAGGGCCGCGCGGGAGCGACGGATGATCATGGTAGTTTCTCCTGGAGGGTGAGGTCGGGGATGAGGTCGATGGCCCAGGCCACATCGCGGTGGCGCAGCCATGCGGCGAGGAAGCCCTCGCGGCCATGTTCAGCGACGATGCGCTGAATCTCGGTCTGGTCGGTTTTGGAAGAGGCGGCGCAGAGCGCCAGGGCCACGTCGGACAGGCCCAGCTCGAACAGCCGGTTGCCGCGGCGGGACTGGCAGTAATAATCCCGCTTGGGCGTGGCGCGTGCGAGGATCTCGATCTGCCGGTCGTTCAGACCGAAGCGCCGGTAGATCGCGGTGATCTGCGGCTCGATTGCCCGCTCGTTCGGTAACAGAAGCCGCGTCTGGCAGCTTTCGATGATGGCGGGAGCGATGTTGCTACCGTCGATGTCGGACAGGCTTTGCGTGGCGAAGACGACGCTAGCGTTCTTTTTGCGCAGGGTCTTCAGCCACTCGCGGAGCTGACCGGCGAAGCCGTCATCGTCGAGCGCCAGCCAGCCCTCGTCGATGATCAGCATGGTCGGCGAACCGTCGAGCCGGTCCTCGATGCGGTGAAAGAGATAAGAGAGCACGGCGGGGGCCGCACCCGTGCCGATCAGCCCCTCGGTCTCGAAGGTCTGCACGGATGCCGCGCCGAGATGCTCAGCCTCGGCGTCTAGCAACCGACCATAAGGGCCGCCCACGCAATAAGGTCGCAGCGCCTGTTTCAGATCGTTGGATTGCAGCAGCACGGCGAGGCCGGTGATAGTGCGCTCATTCACTGGGGCGGAGGCCAGCGAGGTTAACGCCGTCCAGATATATTCCTTCACTTCCGGCGTGATGGTTACGCCCTCGCGGGTGAGGATCGAGACGATCCAGTCGGCGGCCCAAGCGCGTTCTGGGACATCGTGGATGCCGGCGAGCGGTTGTAGCGAAACGCTGTCGTCGGCGTCTTCGCTTAAGCCCCCGCCAAGATCATGCCAGTCACCACCCATGGCGAGTGCGGCTGCCCGGATCGAACCGCCGAAGTCGAAGGCGAAGACCTGTGCGCCGGGATAGCGCCGGAATTGCAAGGCCATCAGCGCCAGCAGGACGGACTTGCCCGCGCCGGTGGGGCCGACAATCAGGGTGTGGCCGACATCGCCAACGTGAAGGGAAAACCGGAACGGGGTCGAGCCTTCGGTCTTGCCGAAGAGCAGAGGGGGCGCTGCAAAATGCTCGTCCCGTTCCGGCCCCGCCCACACCGCCGAGAGCGGGATCATGTGGGCGAGATTGAGTGTGCTGATGGGTGGTTGCCGGACATTGGCATAAACATGGCCGGGCAGGGAGCCGAGCCAGGCGTCCACGGCGTTGATGCCTTCCGCCATCGCCGTGAAGTCGCGGCCCTGAATGATCTTTTCGACCAGCCGGAGTTTTTCGGCAGCGATCCGGGGATCGTTGTCCCAGACTGTCACGGTCGCGGTGACATAGGCTTGCCCCGCGAAATCCGCGCCCAGTTCCTGAAGCGCCAGATCGGCATCGGCGGCCTTGTTCGACGCATCGGTGTCAACGAGAGCCGAGGCCTCGTTGGTCATGATCTCCTTGAGGATCGATGCGATCGACTTGCGCTTGGCGAACCATTGGCGGCGGATCTTGACCAGCAGCTTGGTCGCGTCGGTCTTGTCGAGCATCACTGCCCGCGTCGACCAGCGGTAGGGGAAGGCCAGCCGGTTGAGTTCGTCGAGAATTCCCGGCGTTGTCGCGGTCGGAAAGCCGACGATGGTGAGGATGCGCAGATGGGAGGCGCCGAGGCGCGGCTCCAGCCCGCCGGTTAGCGGTTGGTCAGCCAGAAGCGCATCGAGATACATCGGCGTTTCGGGCACGCGGACGCGGTGCCGTTTGGTCGAGATGCAGCCGTGCAGATAGGTCAAGGTCTCGGCATCATCGAGCCATTCGCATTCCGGCATGAAGCCATCGACGAGCTGGATCACGCGGTCGGTGCGGTCGACGAAGCTGCGGCGAATTTCCCGTGCATCGACGCCGGATTGCTCGCGGCCCTCATAGAGCCAGCTCTCCGCGCGCGCCGCATCTTCGGCGGGTGGGAGATAAAGGAAGGTCAGGAAGTAGCTGGACTCGAAATGCGTGCCGTCTTCCTCGAACCCCGCCTTGCGCTCGGCATCGAACAGGGCTGATGCCGCGTCGGGAAAGCGGCTGGCCGGATAGGTGGCGGAGGCATGGCGCTGCGCTTCGACGAAAATTGCCCAACCGGAGCCGAGGCGGCGGAAGGCGTTGTTCAACCGTCCGGCAACGGCCGCCAGTTCGGCGGGCACGGCGCTGTCGAGATCCGGCCCGCGAAACCGCGCGGTCCTCTGGAAGGAGCCGTCCTTGTTCAGCACCACGCCGTCACCGGCCAATGCTGCCCAGGGCAGGAAGTCGGCGAGGCGGGTGGCGGTGCGGCGATATTCTACGAGGTTCATCATGATGGTGTGGCTCCTCAAACGCCGAGATGGCCGGGGATGCGCAGATGGCGGCGCACGACATCGACGAACATCGGATCGCGTTTGGCCGCCCAGACGGCAGCGAAGTGGCCGAGCAGTCCGAGCGCGATGCCGACCAGCCAGAGGCGCAGCCCGAGGCCGAGGGCGGCCGCGAGCGTTCCGTTGACGATGGCTATGGAACGCGGGGCTCCGCCGAGCAGGATGTGCTCGGTCAGCGCCCGGTGGACCGGCACTATGAAGCCCGGCACTTCGGCCAGGTTTTCAAGCGAACTCGCCATCAGACAAGCGCTCCGCCGCCAAAGCTGAAGAAGCTCAGGAAGAACGAGCTGGCAGCAAACGCAATCGAGAGACCAAGGACGATCTGGATCAGCTTGCGGGCGCCGCCAGAACTGTCGCCAAAGGCAAGCGTCAGGCCGGTGACGATGATGATGATCACCGCGATGATCTTGGCGACCGGGCCTTCGATCGATTGCAGGATCGATTGGAGCGGGGCTTCCCACGGCATGGATGAGCCGGAGGCATGGGCGGTCGGTGCGAGGACCAGGGTGGCGTAGGTGACAGCGGCGGCCGTCGCGATGTGGCGACGGATACGCGAGGGACGGCGGATCATGAAAGGTCTCCTGTTGGGCTGGGGGCATCGGTTGCGGGGATGACGCGGTAGTCGCCGTCGGGGCCGAGGCCCTGGACGCTGGCGAGTTCGACAAGACGGCGCAGCGATCCGCGGCCCGACAGCACGGCGACCAGATCGATGGTCTCGGCGATCAGCGCGCGGGGCACCGTGATGACGGCTTCCTGAATGAGCTGCTCGAGACGGCGCAGCGCACCGATGCCGGTGCTAGCGTGGATGGTGCCGATCCCGCCGGGGTGGCCGGTTCCCCAGGCCTTCAGGAGATCGAGCGCTTCGGGGCCGCGCACCTCGCCGATCGGAATACGATCGGGGCGCAGACGTAGCGATGACCGAACGAGATCGGAGAGCGACGCCACGCCGTCCTTGGTGCGCATGGCCACAAGGTTCGGCGAAGCGCATTGCAGCTCGCGGGTATCCTCGATCAGCACGACGCGGTCGGAGGTCTTGGCGACCTCGGCGAGTAGCGCGTTGGTGAGGGTGGTCTTGCCGGTTGAGGTGCCGCCCGCGACAAGAATATTGGCGCGAGACGCAACGGCCTGCCGCAATGCCTCGGCTTGGCCAACATTCATGATCCCGGCGGCAACATAATCGTCGAGGGTGAAGACAGCGACGGCCGGCTTGCGGATCGCAAAGCTCGGCGCAGCGACAACGGGGGGCAGAAGGCCCTCGAACCGTTCTCCCGTCTCGGGGAGTTCGGCTGAAACACGTGGAGCGCCGGAATGCACTTCAGCGCCGACATGGTGCGCCACCAGACGGACGATCCGTTCTCCGTCCGCAGGTGACAGGCGTTCACCGGTATCGGAGAGGCCTTCAGAAAGCCGGTCGATCCAGAGCCGGCCGTCAGGATTGAGCATCACCTCGACGATCGACGGGTCTTCCAGAAACCGGGCGATGGCGGGGCCAAGGGCGGTGCGCAGCATGCGCGCGCCCCGCGTGATCGCCTCAGATTTCCGGTGAATAGTAACCGCTGTTTCGGCCCCACATTTTCTCGCGCTGTTTGATCTGCGAAGGGCTTTTCATGGATGGATGAAGGAGTTTCCCCATGGGGCCTACGGTGGAGTTTCTCACCCCTGAGAAGAGTATTAGCGGGGGAAGCAATAAATGGACGCCGGAATTCAAGGCCAGACTGGTCTCAGAAACGCTTCGGCCTGGTGCCCGTGTGGTTGATGTGGCGCAGCGTTATGGTGTTCGAGCAAACAGATTATCTATGTGGCGAACGCTAGCCAAGCGCGGTCAACTGGTTTTGCCAGCACCGGAAGACGGAATAGAATTCGCAGGGTTGGTGATCAGCGAGCCCTTGGCGGAACAACCGGGCTCTGACACCAGCTGCGTGGAGATATGCATTGGTTCAGTGACAGTACGTCTTGAATCGGGTGCGCCGATTTCGCGTATTGTTGCAGTTGCACGTGGACTGGCAGTCTCATCATGATATTTCCTTCCAATCGGGTGCGGATCATGGTGGCAACAAAGCCTGTTGACTTCCGCAGAGGGCATGACGGGCTAGCTTCGTTGGTGAAGAACGAATTGCGCAAAGATCCTTTCACTGGAACTGTATTTGTTTTTCGCTCGCGCAAGGCCGATCGGCTAAAACTGATCTACTGGGATGGCACAGGTATGGTTCTGGCTTATAAGCGTTTGGAAGCCCATACGTTCAGCTGGCCAGAGATCCGGGATGGGCTGATGTCGTTGAACCATGCACAGTTTGAGGCTTTGTTTGCTGGGCTTGACTGGCGACGTGTGCGCGCAGTGGAGGTGAGAGCGCCGATTACGGTTGAATAGCTATTGAGCACCTGTCTCATAGCTGCGGCACGATGACTCTGGCAGCATAATCCTCAAGCATATCAAGGCCGGATTTGGTAAGTTTAGCCCATGCTGGATGCCTCTGATCTTCCCAATGATATTGCTGAGTTGAAGGCGCTTCTGATTGCAGCAACAGCGCTCGGTCTTCGTAAGGATGATCGGATTGCGCGGCTGGAGAAGCTGGTTGCAGCCTTCAAACAGGCCGCTTTTGGACGCAAGTCAGAGAAGATTAATCCAGAGCAGTTTGATCTGGCCCTGGAAGATCTGGAAACAGCTATTGCGGCGATCCATGCGGAGGATGAAGCGGATACAGCATCCACCAAGCCTGCCTCAAAGCCACGTGCCATCAATCGCGGTTCTCTTCCAAAGCACCTGCCACGTATCGACGAAGTGATAGAACCGGAAAGTCTGATTTGCGCCTGCGGTGGTTGCATGCATTGCATTGGCGAAGATGTTTCTGAGCGACTGGTGTTGATTTCCACCCAGAAGTGAGCCGGAGGGGGTGCGGATAAAAACTTGGACTGGTTTTACGTTACAATGCCAAGACTGTTTCGATATTCGATTGGGCTTCGTGCGCCAAGTGACATTTTGATCCGTTTCTCATTGTACCATCGAATATAGTCATCGACTTCCTTGATAAACTGCTCAAGTGTGGTGGTCTTCCAATCACGGGGGTAGAAGAGTTCTGTTTTCAGCCTTCCGAAGAAGCCTTCGCATGCAGCGTTATCTGGGGAGCACGCCTTGCGGGACATTGAGCGCACCAGCTTCGCATCACTGATCCTCGATAGCCAACCCGGCCAGCGATAGTGTGCTCCCCGATCAGAATGTACTATTGGCCACTCATCTCTACCTGTGACAGTTTCTATGGCGGCATCAAGCATCGTATTGACCAATTCCGCATCTGGTCTCACTCCGATAGACCAGCTGATGACCAAACCATCGAAGCAGTCGATGATGGGCGAGAGATACACCTTGCCAGCCGGAATATGGAATTCAGTGATATCGGTCAGCCATTTCTCGTTTGGGGCTGTGGCCTGAAAGTCGCGATTAATAAGATTCTCGGGTGCCGGACTGATTTCTCCGAGATAAGAGCGGTATCGCCGCCGCTTTGGCGTGGCAACGATCAGGTTCTCCTGCTTCATCAAGCGCTGCACAACCTTCTCTGAGATTGTAACGCATTGTTTGGCTAATGACGCCTGTAGCCTGCGGTAGCCATAGCATCGACGGTTGGCTTCGAAGATTTCGGTGATGTTTTGACGAATAGTGAGGTACTTGTCGCTCATCCTCATGCGGGTTCGATGGTAAAAATATGAGCTGCGCGCCAGTCCCAACTGAGCAAGCAGATCCGGGAGTTGATAAAGATCTTTTAGGGCGTCAACCAACAGCGTTTTCTCCCGATTATTCAGGAGTTGCAGATCGACGCCCAGGTCTTTTTTTAGAATTTCATTCGCTTTCTTCAAAAGGTCGTGCTCAAGCTGCAGTTTCTGAATATCGTGCTGCAGTGTTTCGAGCTGGCGCTCTAATTCTTTTCGCTCTGGCACTGGCGGTGAGTTGTTCTTGCGTTTCATGATTGCGGGAGCCTCCGGACCAAGTAACTGGTT
Source organism: Ochrobactrum quorumnocens (assembly GCF_002278035.1). NCBI lineage: Bacteria > Pseudomonadati > Pseudomonadota > Alphaproteobacteria > Hyphomicrobiales > Brucellaceae > Ochrobactrum > Ochrobactrum quorumnocens. Next base: position 1,898,309 of record NZ_CP022603.1, read on the forward strand.
TTTCCAGTTATACAGTGTCGGTCTGCATACGCCGAGCTTTTCGGCCAGGGCCTGCGCACTTTCTTGCCGATTATAAAGTCCGACGACGCCAGCCTTCTTCAACGTCTCCGGATATCGTGGAGGACCAACTCTACCAACTGTCGCTTTTCGAGCTTCAGGAAACGCCTCACGAACCCATGCTGTCAACGTTGCACGACCTGGATAGCCTAAGGCGCGCATCGTTGCAGAAACACAACGACTATGTGTGCGGTAGTGCTCAACAGCCGCTTCCTTCTGCGCCTGTGTGAACTTTGGGGCTCGGGGCGCAAATCCTAAACGCAGATCAAGAAGGTGCTCATATTCCAGGTACCAGCCCTTCAAAGCATTCTTGCTTGGATAGCCCAACTGGCGAATAGTCGCTTTCGGGCGTTTGCCAAGCTTGATGTAGAGCGCAACTGCTCGCATCCGGTCTTCGTAGGAATACATGAACTAGCTCCATGATAGTCCAAGTTTTCGTCCGCACCCCCGGAATTGCGGGTAATTTCCATTGAGAACTGAGCCATGTGACCCTGCCTCCACTGTTTTGTGCAGCGGAGGACAACGGAGTGATCCACATGGGACTTTTGAACATCATTCGCCGCATGTTTTTGCGGGACAAGCTCTCGATCCGTGAGATTGCACGGCGGACTGGTCTTTCACGCAATACTGTTACAAAGCATGTTTCCTCGGGTACGATTGAGCTTAAATTTGCGACACCGGATCGACCCAGCAAGCTTGATCCTTACGCAGACAAGCTTGCAGCATGGCTAAAAATTGAAGCAGGTAAATCGCGGAAACAACGCCGTAATCTGAAGCAACTTCATGCTGATCTGGTCGCTCTTGGTTTTGACGGATCTTATGGCCGGGTTGCAGCCTTCGCTAGGAACTGGCGTGCAGATCGCCAACGGGAGCAGCAGACAAGCGGGCGCGGAACCTTCATTCCGCTGACTTTCCGCGCGGGTGAAGCTTTTCAATTTGATTGGAGTGAGGATTTTGCTGTGCTGGGTGGAGAACGCACCAAGTTACAGGTTGCGCATTTTAAATTGTCTCACAGTCGAGCATTTGTGGTCAGGGCTTACCTGCTTCAGACCCATGAGATGCTGTTCGATGCCCATTGGCACGGGTTGCGCGTCCTGGGTGGTGTGCCCGAACGCGGTATATACGATAACATGAAGACGGCAGTTGACCGGGTTGGCCGTGGCAAAGAACGGCATATCAACATGCGCTTTCTTGCCATGGCGAACCACTATGTCTTCGAGCCAGAGTTCTGCAACCCTGCTGCTGGATGGGAGAAGGGGCAGGTCGAGAAGAATGTGCAAGATGCTCGCCCGCGCTTGTGGCAACCAATACCCAGCTTTCCCGATCTGGATGCACTTAATGGGTGGCTGGAACAGCGTTGTATTGAGCTTTGGAATGAGATCCCGCATGGCACTCTTACTGGATCAATTGCGGATGTTTGGGTGGGTGAACAATCATCACTGATGCCAATGCCAGTAGCATTTGACGGCTTTGTTGAGCAAAGCAAGCGTGTCTCCCCGACCTGCCTGATTAACTTTGAGCGTAATCGCTACAGTGTACCGGCATCATTTGCGAACCGTCGGGTTAGTCTGCGGATCTATCCTGATCGACTTGTCATCGTCGCAGAAGGGCAGTTCTTATGTGAACATCCACGTATCATTGACCGATCACACAGAATGCCTGCACGCACAATTTATGACTGGCATCATTATCTGGCAGTGATCCAGCGCAAACCAGGTGCCTTGCGCAATGGCGCGCCCTTTGCTCAATTACCGATTGCCTTCAAACAGTTACAGGACATTATGCTTCGTCGCCCCGGCGGAGATCGCGAGATGGCTGATATACTGGCATTGGTGTTGCAACACGATGAGCAGGCCGTACTTACGGCTGTGGAACTCGCTCTTTGCGAAGGTGTGGCGACCAAAACCCATGTGCTAAATCTGTTGCACCGACTGATTGATGGTAAGACAAGCAACGGACCAAACCTCGACACTCCGCAGGCATTGAACTTAAAGCATGAGCCTAAAGCCAACGTTGAGCGGTATGATGATCTACGCATGCAGCTAACGGGAGGCCGTCATGCGTCATGATCCTGCCAGTGGGGCTATTGTCATCATGCTTCGCAGTTTGAAGATACATGGTATGGCACAGGCGGTTACTGACCTCATCGAGCAGGGTGCGCCCGCTTTTGAAGCTGCAGTTCCGATCCTGTCTCAACTGCTCAAAGCTGAGCTGGCCGAACGAGAAGTTCGTTCTGTTGCCTACCACATGAAAGCAGCCCGCTTCCCTGCTTATAAGGACCTCTCGGCATTTGACTTCGCAGCCAGCGAGATCAATGAAGCAAGCTTACGACAGCTACATCGCTGTGAGTTCCTCAATGAGGCGCAGAATATCGTGCTGATTGGCGGACCGGGAACAGGGAAGACCCATGCCGCAACAGCCATCGGTGTTCATGCCATCGAACATTATCGGCGCAAGGTTCGTTTCTTCTCAACCATTGAGCTCGTCAACGCACTTGAACTGGAAAAGGCCAAGGGTAAGGCAGGCCAGATTGCTGAGAACTTAACACGGCTGGATTTGGTGATCCTGGACGAACTTGGATATCTGCCATTCAGTGCGTCAGGGGGAGCACTTCTATTCCACCTGCTCAGCAAGCTCTATGAGCGTACCAGCGTTGTCATCACGACCAATCTCAGCTTCAGCGAATGGGCCAGCGTCTTTGGCGATGCAAAGATGACGACGGCACTTCTCGATAGACTGACGCACCGCTGTCATATCCTGGAAACTGGAAACGATAGCTTCAGATTTAAAGCGAGTTCTGCAGCAGCAGCTCAAAAAGACAAAGGAAAAAACCAATGACTTGACCTAAGCATAAGCCGGAATCCATAATTAATGGTGGCTCACTTCTCGGTGAAAATTCCGGCTCACTTCTACGTGGAAATCAACAATTGGGTGATCGGTTCGAGCGAAAAGCACCTCTCTCGTATTTATGACGCACTGAAACTCCGGCTCAGATCGCAGACACTCATTCACGGCGACGAGACCACGGTTCAGGTGCTGAAAGAAAAGGACAAGGCTGCCACCAGCACGTCCTACATGTGGGCATACCGGAGTGGCGAAGACAGCGTTGAACCGATCGTGCTGCTCGATTATCAGCCCGGTCGCGGGCAGCAATATCCCCAGGCCTTTCTCGGTGACTATCGCGGCATAGTGATGAGCGATGGTTATACGGCCTGGCGCACTTTGAAAAGTGCCACACATATTGGTTGCATGGCGCATTCGCGGCGGCGCTTTGTCGAAGCGCTGCGTGCCAGAAAGAAAGGCGGTGGACCGGCAGAGCAGGCGCTGAAGTTCTTCGAGCAGCTTTACCGGATTGAAAAACAGGCTCGCGATGAATGCCCGAATGACGGTGAAACGCAGGCAGACTGCATTCGTCGCTTTCGCCAACAGCACAGCATTCCGGTCCTGAATGCCCTCAAGGAATGGCTCGACAAGATAGCTCCGAAGGTTTTGCCGGAAAGCAAGCTTGAGGATGCGGTCTCCTATACGATCAATCAATGGCAATATCTGACGCGTTACACCGAAGACGGCAACGTGCCGATCGACAACAATTTGCTGGAACGCGATATCAGAATTTTTGCCACCGGCAGGAAATCGTGGCTCTTCAGCGATACCATAGACGGAGCGCGGGCCAGCGCCATCGTCTACAGTCTCATGCTGACCTGTCGTGCATGCGGCGTTGAACCATTTGCATGGCTTAAGCACGTCCTCACCGAACTGCCGCAGCGACCCGACGATACCAATATTGTCGACCTGCTGCCATTCAACTTCAATAGCCTAAGGCTCAACCGATAATGGCACCGTCAAATCGCCACAACGTATATTGAATTGCATGCTGGTTTTGGCCAAGCGACTTATCACTTTATCCGCTGCTCACAGACTGCGCAGGTCGCCATTCGTAAATAGTGTCAAGCGTATCAGCAGAAACAAATTCAAATCCGCAAAAGCGGTAAAATTTGTTGGACGGACTTCCATTCAGGGCCAGAAGCCTGATGGGTAATCCACATGTCTCCGCTTGCCTCTTTAGAGCCTTGATCACCCTCTGGCCGATGCCGCGCCCCTGAGAGTTGGGAACGATGTAGAGGTGGTCCAGGTAAAGATGATCGGAGTGTTTACGCAAAACATAGAAACCGACAATTCTGTCATTTAGATAGATGATCTCTGTATCTTTTGGATCAAAGGACGACAAGAAGCGCTCCCGAGCGCGATCCGGATCAAATCTTCCGACGGCTTCAAGGCTTGGACGCATGGCTTCTACCCGGATTGCAGCGAGTTGCTCAGCCGCTGTGCCGACCGCAGTTTCTGTCCGATAACCGATGATCTCCAAATTGGACTCCTTAAGCTAATAGCGCTTTCCCAAAAAGCTTGAGCATAAGTTTGATCAGACGGCAACAGCGGCTTTGTTACAAGACCTCATTACTTTGCCCAAGAACATGCAGGGAAATGAGCGCTTACGTTTGTGGACCGTCAAGGGAACCATCACTATGATCGCGAATGGAAGAAGCAGGTTGTTGCGGTTGCGCTCGAGCCGGGCACTTCGCTATCGCGTGTTGCCATTGATCACGGGATAAATACGAACCTTGTGCGCAAGTGGGTGCGTAAGCATAAGGAGGCGCAGATGGATACCCTGCAGCCATCGCCGCCTTTAGGGTCAGCCTTTATTCCGGTTCGGGTTGAATCTGCTGCAGATGATGTCGTGACGAGAAGTGACAGGCCTCGCGCGCTGGCCCTGAAATCCCGTAATTCTGGTGAGATGCGGCCGACGCCTGCGAAGATCGCCTCGTTCTCCTCTGTAGCGAGGCTGACTGTGTCCTTGCCCAATGGGATAAAGCTGTCGCTGGAATGCGACGATGTGCGGGCATTAACGGCGGTCATCGGAGCCGTGAGCGATGTTTAGTTTTGCTTCTGAAGTTCAGGTCTATCTGCACCGTGATCCCATCGACTTCCGAGCCGGGATCAATAGCCTTGCGGTTCTTGTTCAGGAGGAGATGGAGCTTGACCCGTTTGCACTGGCGATCTTTGCATTTTGCAACCGCCGTCGCGACCGGATGAAGATTTTGTTCTTTGATCGCTCAGGTTTTGTACTCATATTGAAGCGATTAACTGACGACAAGTTCCGCTGGCCGCAGCGTCAGGAAACAATCATGCAGCTTGACGTTGAGCAATTGCACTGGTTGCTAGACGGCATTGATATCGATGCGATGGTTCGTCACCCGGTACGACAATATAGAATTGCTGGTTGATGGGTATTAAGCTCAGCGGATAAATATAAACGGAAACAGCATTCATTTATTGACGTGGCGCGTTACGTTCGATTCAAACATTGGAATGAATCGGACAGGTACACCTGATGTTGCGGAATTGATGGCACTATTGGCGGCGAAGGCTGCCGAGATCGCTGCGCTGCAAGCAGAAAACCAGAAACTGAACGAGCGGGTCTTCACACTTGAGGAAGAACTGGCGCTCGCAAGATTACATCGCTTTGCGCCGCGCAGCGAAAAGCACACTGACCGTGTCTTCAATGAAGCTGAACAGGCTGCTCTTGAGGATGATGCAGGCGACGCGGACACCGTTGAACTGCCCGAAACGGGGTTGCCAGACTCCGAAGCGCGGCAAGGCAAGAAGCGCGGGCGTAAACCGCTGCCTGCCAATCTGCCGCGCGAGCGTGTCGAATATGACCTTCCCGATGATCAGAAGATGTGTCCGTGTTGCAGTTATCGGATGCATCGCATGGGTGAGCTCGTTACCGAACAGCTTCATATTGAGGTGAAGGTCAAGGTTTTGCAGAACGTGCGGGCCAAATATGCGTGTCGCAACTGCGATCGCACCGGGATCAAAACCCCGATTGTGATCGCACCGATACACGCTCAGCCCTTGCCAGGCAGCATTGCCACGGCCTCGACGCTGGCATTTGCGCTCGTTCACAAATATGTCGACGGCACGCCGCTTTATCGTCTGGCGAAAGCCTTCGAGCGTGCGGGCGTTCCTGTCAGCCGTGGTGCTCTGGGGCATTGGGTGATCGGTTCCAGTGAAAAGCATCTTTCCCGTATCTATGATGTGCTGAAATTGCGGCTGAGATCCCAGCCTCTCATTCATGGCGACGAGACTACAGTTCAAGTACTGAAGGAAAAGGACAAAGCTCCCACCAGTACATCCTACATGTGGGCGTACCGAAGCAGTCAGGATTGTGCCCAACCGATCGTGCTGCTCGATTATCAGCCTGGTCGTGGGCAGATTTACCCGCAGGCCTTTCTTGGCGACTATCGTGGCATACTGGTGAGCGATGGTTATACGGCCTGGCGCACCTTGAAAGGAGCCACGCATATCGGCTGCATGGCGCATTCGCGGCGGCGCTTTGTCGAAGCGCTGCGCGCCAGAAAGAAAGGCGGCGGGCCACCAGAGCAGGCGCTGAAATTCTACGAGCAGCTTTACCGGATTGAAAAACAGGCCCGCGACGAAAACCCGGATGACGGTGAAACGCAAGCTGACTGCATCCGACGCTTTCGCCAGCAACACAGCGTTCCGGTTCTCCAAGCTCTCAAGCAATGGCTGGATAAAATTGCACCCAAGGTTTTGCCACAGAGCAAGCTTGAAGATGCTGTCTCCTATACGCGCAATCAGTGGGAATACCTGACCCGTTACACTGAAGACGGCACTATGCCGATCGACAACAATTTATTGGAACGGGACATCAGAATTTTTGCCACTGGAAGAAAATCGTGGCTCTTCAGCGATACCGTCGACGGAGCACGGGCCAGCGCCGTCATCTACAGCCTCATGCTGACCTGCCGCGCGTGCGGTGTTGAACCATTCGAATGGCTGAAGCACGTCCTCACCGAATTGCCACAACGCTCAAACGATGCGGATATGGAAGATCTGCTGCCATTTAAATTCAAAAAATAACCCAGTCGAGCGGCTTCCAGTTCCGTCAAATCACCTCGACGTGCACTAAAATGAGCGCTTACGATCTACGCAAGGGCACGGTTGCGCAGGCCCCCGATGGCCCGTTCGATGGTGCAACTTGCCTATTGACCCTCCATCATCTCGACGGAGGCGAACGGCTACGAACGCTGGAGGGCATCCGGCGCCGTCTCACACCAGGGGCTAGCCTTATCATCACTGAGCATACGGCTCCTGACCCCGACCCTGTGCGGTGGATGACGCGATCTGTCGCCTTTGGTGACCGAGACGGGCTTGATTGGGAGAAGGCCGAGACCACGGGCAGGATGATGATCGAGCGGTTGACGTTATTGTCTCCCGCCGATGAAGAGAGTTTCTTGCGCGAAGCCGGCTTTACGGAAATCGCCCTGTTTTATGCTGCTCTGTCTTTTCGTGGTTGGATTGCAAGCGTCGGCCGGCCCTGACCAGCGTGTCGCAGCCGGAAAAAATACGTTCGAGCCAGAACCTTGCATCCCATCTGGCTGTAATCTTCGCGTAATTCTGTTGCCCTAGCTGCGATGTGATCGAAGCGGTGCTCGTGTCGCCCAAAAGCAGACATGAGAATACAAAGGAGACGGGAATGAAGATTCGCAGCAAGGGGATGCAATTGTCCCGGCCCGGCTGGCCAGAAGTCGCAGTCGCTTTGCTCATCTATTTGATGCTGCTAGCCGTCATTGCCGTCATGATGGCACGGATTTCCGACGAGAATGCCGTATTGCGTGGCAATTTTGGCATGGTGGCTAATGGTATAGCGGGTGTTCTCGCGTTAGCAGCGGCGATTTCCATGCGCATCCGCAGCCTAAGAAAATTCGGCCTTCGCCGCGTTGCCGTGACGTGGCTATTTGCGGGGGCGGTGATCGGGATTGCGGCCTATGGCATCAGTCATGTCATGGAGGCCGTCTATTTCACCTACATCGCCGAGCAAAACACTCAGGCAGATTTTCAGGCCGCCGCAACTGACGGGGCGCTCTCGTTTCTCATATTGCTGGTGAGTGGCGCGATTCTTACGCCTTTTGGCGAAGAAGCCGTGTTTCGCAGCGTCGTTGCCAACGCTTTGAATCGCTATGGCGGATGGGCCGGCGTCGGCGGCAGTGCATTCATCTTTGCTGCCATTCACGGGCCAAGTGTGGTCTTCCTCAACGCATTTCTTATAGGCGTCCTCACCGGCCTGCTGTTTCGCAAGACAAATTCGATTTGGCCCGGCCTTGTCGTGCATGCCGTTTTCAACGGCCTATGGCTGATCACCTATGCGGTCGCCTGAATGGTTCGGCCCCCGGGGTCTTTGGTTTCAGGCCCTGTGGTTCGCGGCCATTTAACATGTCGAACCGCAGCCGGAACTGAAGATTTACTGCTTTTTACTTCAGCGATGGCGAAGACGATCCGGTTGACGATAAGGGCGAGCAGCCCATCATTATTGGAGCACAGCTTTAAAAAATGCTGCCTCGGTCGTCCCGCGTGACGCTCCGTTTCCACAACTCGCCCGCCCTTTTGATCGGGCGAGTTATGCCGGTGGGGCACAGACCAAAACGCGGTCACTCAATTTTATGACACGGAGGGGATGCGCGCGATAACCTTTATCTCAACATCAAACCCTGCAAGCCAGTTCACTCCAACAGCTGTCCAGTTTGGATAGGGCGCTTCTGGGAAGGCCTCGGCCTTCGCCGTCATGAAGGCCTCGAACTGTTTCTCCGGATCTGTATGAAAGCTGGTCACATCAACGATATCGGCAAAGCCGCATCCGGCTGCTGATAGGACGGCTTTGAGATTGGCGAAGGCGCGGCGGGCTTGTGCCGGATAGTCTGGTTCAGGACTACCATCTTCTCTGCTGCCGACCTGCCCAGATACGAAAAGCAGATCACCGGATCGAATTGCAGCCGAATAGCCATGCGCTTCGTAAAGAGCATGGCGGTCGGCGGGGAAAACAGGGGTAGGGGTCGTCATTCTTACCTCTTGGGTTCGAGAGCCTTCACACTAGGCAAGGTTTCAGATACGATGCGTATGTGTAACTGACATACGGTTCGTATGTCAATCGTGTGTGCAACAGAAAGGCAACCTAGTGGTGAGAAGCACGTCCAGAAGCCGGTCTTCGATGATGGAGGAAACTCGGCTTAGACTGATCGCTGCGGGAAGGCGTGCCTTTGCTGAGAAGGGTTTCGCTGCAGCGTCCATGGACGATCTTACGGCAGCTGCCGGACTGACGCGGGGTGCTCTGTATCACCATTTCGGCGACAAGAAGGGGTTGTTTGCCGCAGTTGTGGCGCAGATCGATGGAGAGATGGCCGAGCGCGCTCGGCTGGCAGGAGAAAAGGCAGTAACCGGTTGGGCAGCGCTGGAAGCACAGGGCGTAGCCTACATCGAGGCGGCACTTGATCCCGAAATTCAGCGTATTGTGCTGTTAGACGGGCCGGCCTTTCTAGGCGATCCATCGCAATGGCCCAGCCAATGCGTATGTCTTGAGGATACCCGCGTGGCGTTGGCCAATATGTCCGGGGCTGGTGTTCTCAAGCCAGTTGACATTGAAGCCGCGGCACGCCTGCTGAACGGGGCGGCTCTGAATGCAGCACTTTGGGTCGCGGCGAGTGACGATCCGCATGCAACACTGCCCAAAGCATTAGAAGCCTTCAGGCTGGTTTCGTCGGGGTTCCTGGCGACCTGAGGCAAAAGCATCATTGCAGCAGTGTATGGAAACAGCAGACGCCAGATCTGCGCGGGCTCTTATCTTCAACTCTCATATTCCTCTGTCCACTCGTCTGGGTGCCGGCCGTCGTCCCCATCTCTAGGAACATCGTCCTGATTCCAGCTTGGCGGTAAGGTGGGTACGGCGAAGCTTCGGTGAACGTTTTGGACGTGCGAAGCATTGATCGAGCCTGTCCTCCCTGACGCACTGGGAAGGCGCGCGTTGTGAGCACAGTTACACAAGCCTGCTGTTCAGCGCGCTTAAATGGGTCGAACGCATCGTTCTTCGCGTCACCGCCTTAGCGATGGCTCCGCCAACGTCAGTATCGATTGTCCGGCGTCGGCACCGTCGGATAACCGTTGCACCTAGCCACTATTAGCTGCGTCGTATCGCGTTTGTGCTTGCTCAATCTCTTCGAAGTTCGTCGACGCCCACCGCACCAGCGATCTGATGGCGGGAGCCAACGCAAAGCCAAGCTCGGTGCCACGATACTCCACGCCCGGTGGCGATCCAGCAATGATCTGTCTCGATATAAGGCCGCTTCGCTCGAGCCTGCGCAGGGTCTGCGCCAAGGCTTTTGGCGTTACCGGCCCGACGCAACGTCGCAGTGCGTTGAAGCGCAGCGGGCCATGGCAAAGCTGTACGAGGATCAACAAGGTCCACTTTTCAGCCAGAAGTGCCATCAGGCTTCTGGCCCCTTCGGATAGTTCCGGGGGCGGATCGTCGTAAGGGGGCAGTATCGTCATGGCTACTATATGACCCTTTAGTGCGTTCTTGTGCAGTTAGTATACAAGATATATCTCCTATCTTAGGTGCAACTCAAAGGAAAAACAAGCATGAGAACTATTGTTTCGAAAGGACCCCGGACCGAACTGAAAATTGTCGAGGTGGAACCGCCGGCTGCAGGTGTCGGGGAGGTGGTCATCGATGTTCGCGCGATCGGCGTTGGCCGCGTCGACCTGATCATGCGAGAGATAATTTCGGCGGATTTCGTACCTGGCATCGAGGTTGCGGGCATCGTCTTGGCGGCAGGTCCTGATTGCGATCCACAATGGCTCGGTCGACGCGTGTTTTCGCGCACAAAGGCTGGTGCCTATGCCGATCAGGTGGTCGTCAGCAGCGCTGTGCTTGTCGCCTTGCCGGAGGGATTGTCTTTCGAAGCTGCGGTCGCTTCGGGGGTCAATGCGCTGGTTGCCCAGTTTTGTCTGACCAAGGCGCAGGTGATTGGCGGCGAACATGTTCTCGTACGGGGTGCGCAGGGAGGTATTGGCCACCTCGCGGTCCAAATGGCGGCAAGCTTGGGGGCCCAATTGATCGATAGCCCCAGAGGCAGTTCACCTGCACCCACCGATGTGGTCATCGACCTCGTCGCAGGATCGGACACAGGCGCCTTTATCGAACAGCTCAATGCGAACGGTCGCTACGTGATCGCAGGAATTTCTGCAGGCATGCCGCCAGCGGATTTCGCTAGTTCCCTGCTCGCGGACTTCAGGCGGTCCCGGTCTCTCATCACGCTCAGCCTAGATACCGTTCCCGATGCCCATCTCAACAGCGCCGCAGAAAAGATTTTCGCCGACGTTACAGCCGGGAACATCAAGCCGGTCGTCGCTCAGACACTGACGTTCGAGCAGGCAGACCAAGCGCATCACCTGATCGTAGAAGGCGGGCTACACGGCAAGATCGTTCTTGTGCCCTGATGCTTTAAAGCCCACGACCACATCAATGGGCAGGACTCTAATCCATTCTGGAGGAAATTCTCAGTGGCAGGTCAAACTCCGCGTAACTTCCACGTAATTTTCGGCGGCCATACGTCTCTGTCTTGGTGCTTCTCAACGGTCGACGGACGGCCGTAGCGGCGATGGATCGAAAGGACAGGCATGAAAAAGATTATTGCAGGCGTATTCGTTTGCTTGACGCTGACAGCGTGCAGCCAGACGGAAAAGGGTGCAGGCATTGGTGCGGCGGGCGGCGCTATCATCGGTGGGCTGGCAAGCGGGACGTGGGAAGGCGCTGCAGTGGGAGCCGCTGCAGGTGGCGCGGGAGGGGCCGTAGTGGGCAACATCAGCGAAAATAAAGACAGGAACCGCCGCAACCGCTGGGAGCAACGGGACCGACGTAATTACGGCTGCAAATACCGGGATCATTACGGTCGTTGTCGATAAGGATTGCTGGCTGGGCGGCGCGCGTCAAAGGCGAAATGGATAGCGGACGAACTTCGGTTTCTCCGGTCTCCACGCCCGCAGCAATCTCATGATGTACAACAACCTGACGGTCAGAACGTCGCGCCCGTCGATTTTATCTGAACCAGAGTCTTAGTTTTGCTGTAGAGACTATCAGGAATGATAGTTCGAGACTTAAATCATTAGACGATTATGAAACTTCTACTTATCGAAGATGATCCGGAAATGACGGATGCGTTGAGGGTAGCTCTCTCGCAGCATGGCATCGTTCTTGACGCCGTTGGAGATCTGGCAACGGCGCGGGAAGCAATCGCCATGGCGGATTACGATATTGTCCTTATTGATCGGCAACTGCCGGATGGTGATGGCAGTACTTTCCTCGCCGATTTGCGTCGCGCGGGTTCAAATACGCGATCCATCATCATCTCCGCTCTGAGGTCGACCGACGAGCGAATTTCCGGGCTCAATGACGGTGCTGATGACTATTTGCCGAAGCCGTTCGAAATTCCCGAGCTGATTGCCAGAATGAGCGCTGTGCTGAGGCGGGCGCCGACAACCGGCCCGTTCGTCCTGTCGGCAGGAAACGTCACCTATGATCGTGTTTCATGCGATGTGCATGTCAACGGCGTCCGGCTTGCGCTCACCCGCAGGGAACTGCTCATTATCGAAACACTTCTGAGAAACCGAGGCCGTACCGTGTTGCGCTCGTCCCTTGAGGGGCAGGTCTATTCATTTGACGATGAGATCCAGTCGAACTCACTGGAATCCAATATGTCTCGCCTGCGCCGAAAGCTTGGCGAAGCGGAGGCCGACATTGTTATCAAGAACATTCGTGGCATAGGCTACTACCTTCATGAGCAGAAATAGGATGACCAGCACATCCCTTCGTTGGCGATTCACTTTTGGTTTTATTGTCCTGCAGCTCTGCGGGGTCGTCGCGTCGCTCAGCCTGGTTTTCTATCTCCTTTCTGGCCTCAAGCCCGATGTGGCGATCACCTCCATCTGGCTGTCTCAGGAAATAGCAGATTCGGTTCGTCTCGAGCCGAATGGCCGGCCCCAGCTGGTGCCGACGGCCAAGCTAAAAGAGATCATGGAGGAAGCGCCTGACCTTTGGTTCGTGGCAGACCTGGGCAAAGATATCGTCCTTGCACACGGCGTGCCTCCCGGGAAAATTGCCGACAACATACCATTCTTGCGGACGTTCAGAAGCGTCGAGCTCCATGGTGATCTGAAGGATCCGTTGAGTGTCGCCCGCATGGAGCGTTTCGACACAGAGGCCGGTGAGGCAACGATTTTCGCTGGCGGTGTTTCGATGTCCCAATATGGTGTGACCGTGCTGTTGGGTAACCTTGCCATCGGCGTGCCGGCGCTGATCCTCGTCGCCATCTCCCTCATTGGCGTTCCGTTCGTCACACGCTGGGCGCTGCGGTCCTTCAGCGACCTGACCGGGCGTCTCGACAGGATCGATCTCGACACTCGCGGTGCCCTGGTCGAAGAGCGTGGCTTGCCCAACGAAGTTCTTCGCGTTGTGCGTGACATCAACAGGGCGTTACGTCGTCTCGATAGTGGCTTCGAGGCGACGGAGCGCTTCTTCGTCAACGCGGCGCATGAACTTCGAACGCCGATCGCTATCCTGCAGGTGAGAATCGACACCCTTTCACCAGGTTCGGACAAGACACACCTACAGACGGCCATCAAACGACTTACAGCGATCGCGAACCAGCTTCTCGACACTGAGAAGTACCGGCAGAAACCTCAGCAAAATGTACCTGTCGATCTCAACAACGTTGTGTCGAAGGTGGTCGCCGAACTTGCTCCCTTGGCCATCGCCGAAGGCTACGAAATCTCGTTCGACAGCTACGCGGAAGGCATGTTCGTTCCCGGTGATGCCGAAGCTTTGGAGCGTGCATTCGTCAATCTGGTACGTAATGCGGTTCAGTACGGAGGTGGAAGGGGACAGATATCGGTCGGTATTGAGGCTGACGGCAGCGTGACTGTCGCCGATCAGGGCTGCGGAATTGCCGGCGACAAGCATTCGCGCATATTCGAGCCGTTCTACCGGGTCAACCCTCACGGCTCAGGTGCGGGCCTGGGGCTCAGTATGGTCAACGAGATCGTGACCCGCCATGGCGGTTACGTCGAGCTTTCTTCCGCGCCAGGCAAGGGCAGCACCTTTGTGGTGCGCTGGCGCGACATGCGCGTTTTCCGCCAGCCGTAGGGAACCCGCCGGTTGCGCCGGCTGGTCGATGAGACGGTATCATTTGTGGATAGGGCCGTTATCGCACTCAATGTCTCGCGGGCAATCTCTGGCATGCCATCAATCTGGCAAGCACTCTTTGCCGACCGGTCGACTTTGCAATGGGCGCCAAACACACCAGGCGTGACAACAGCCAGGTGATGTCGGGTTCCTGACCAGCGGCCAGCCGGGACGGCCGCTCTCCGTAATTTTTGCGTAATTTTCGTGACGGAGAAAGCCCGCAATTCTCAATAGCACGGACCATGAATTGATGACACGACACATTACCCGCAAGCGTCTGATCCTGGCGGCAGTGACCCTTGTGGGTCTGCTGGTTGTCTGGACCCTGTTTCTGCGTCCGCCGGCGAAACCTGAACTGGTGACCACGCAGGCGAGAACGGGTGACATTGAAGAGGTCGTGTTGGCGACAGGGGTTCTCGAACCGCTCGAGCTGGTGCGTGTCGGCGCTCAGGCGTCGGGTCGCGTTGAGCGTTTGGCGGTCGAGATCGGTGACGTTGTCGAAGCTGGCCAATTGGTGGCCGAGATCGATTCCCAGACCCGACGCAACACCTTGCGAGACCGGGAGGCCGCCTTGGCCAACATCCGGGCCGTTCACGCCGCGCGTATGGCCGGACTGGTGAAAGCCGAGAAGGATTTCGAGCGCCAGCGTGACCTGCTGGCAGGTGGTTCCACGCCGCGCGCCCAGTATGACGCCGCGGTTGCGATGCGAGACACCGCACGGGCTGAGGTTCAGTCGCTGGACGCTCAGGTCTCCCAAGCGCAGGTCGCGCTGGAGTCTGCGGGTATAGAACTGGACTATACCCGCATCACTGCCCCAATCGCCGGCACAGTGGTCGCGATCGTCACCGACGAAGGTCAAACCGTCAATGCCCTGCAGACTGCGCCGACCATCGTCATGATCGCGCGATTGGACAGAATGAAGGTGCGCGCGGATATCTCCGAGGCTGACGTCGTGCGTGTCCGGCGGGGCCTGCCGGTCTGGTTCAGCATTCTTGGCGATCCGAAGCGTCGTTTCGATGGGGAGTTGCGCCAGGTGGAACCGGCTCCCGCCTCCATCGCCAACGAAGGCAGCACTGCTGCAAGCGGGCCTGGCTCAACCAAAGGTGCTGTCTATTACACCGGGCTGATCGACGTCGCAAACGCGGACGGGGTTCTGCGGCCTTCCATGACGGCGCAGGTGTCCATTGTTCTCAGCCGCGTCAGCGGCGCCGTGTTGGTGCCGCTGAGTGCTGTGGAGGGTGCGCCGCGAGCTGGCGACACGGCACGCATCCGGGTGCTCGACGCGGCGAGCGAGGTTCAGATCCGGCAGGTGCAGGTCGGTGTCGACAACGGCGCGGACATCCAGATCCTTAGCGGTCTTCAGACAGGCGAGATCATCGTCCTGGGAGCATCCACGGACGAGCGCACGGATGGTCAGTCTCAACTGGCCGCGGCGCAGCGGTAGGGCGGTGTCATGACGGAGCCACTGATCCGCGTACGCGGGGTATCCCGCGCTTTTCCCGCAGGCGACGAGATGGTGCGCGTGCTGAAAGACGTCGACCTCGACATCGAGGCCGGCGAGATGATGGCCATTATCGGTGCCTCGGGTTCTGGCAAGTCGACACTGATGAACATCCTTGGCTGCCTCGATCGTCCAACGACTGGCAGTTACTGGATCGAAGGGCGCGAGACGTCGAAGATGGCTGTGGACGAACTGGCTGCGCTACGCCGTGAGCGGTTCGGGTTCATCTTCCAGCGTTATCATCTGCTTGGCGACCTCAGCGCAGCGAGTAATGTCGAGGTGCCGGCCATCTATGCCGGACGCAGCCGATCCGACCGGCACAAGCGAGCCATCTCCTTGTTGAGCCGACTGGGCCTGGCCGAGCGGACGGGCAATATCCCTGGCAAGCTGTCGGGCGGCCAGCAGCAGCGGGTATCGATCGCCCGCGCCCTGATGAATGGCGGCGAGATAATTCTGGCCGACGAGCCGACCGGAGCACTGGATACCCACAGTGGCGCCGAGGTTATGAAGATCCTGCGCGAACTTCACGCCGAAGGGCACACCATCATCCTGGTCACCCACGACAAGAAGATCGCCGACCACGCGGATCGGGTTGTCGAGATCAGCGACGGCGTTATCATTTCCGACGAGCGCAATATATCCAAGTCCGCTGCGACGGCCCGTCCCATCCGCGAGCACGCGCCGGGCGCTGGCTGGCGCGGCGCAATCGATCGGATGACTGAGGCCTTTCGTATGGCTGGCGCGGCAATCTGGGCGCACAAGATGCGCTCGCTTCTGACCATGCTCGGCATCATCATCGGTATCGCCTCGGTGGCGGCTATCTCGGCCCTGGGCGCTGGCTCGCAGCAACAAATCCTGAGCAGTATCAGTTCGCTCGGCACCAACACGATAGAGGTGCGAGCCGGGAAAGGCTTCGGCGATCTGGAAGCGGGGCGAATACGGACTCTGGTGCCTGCCGATGCGGAAGCCCTGGCGAACCAGCCCTATGTCGACAGCGTGACGCCAACCGTCGCGACGAACGTGACTGTCAAGCGCGCCGCCGTGGCAGTTAATGCGGCAGTCACCGGGGTCGGCGCGGATTTCTTTCGCGCAAGGGGCCTTGAATTGGCGCAGGGACATCTGTTCGACGCCCGGGACGTTACCGGCTACAGCCAGAATGTGGTGATTGATGCAAATGCCGCGCGAGACCTGTTTGCCGACCGGGTGAACCCGGTGGGACAGGTCATCCTTCTGGGTACAATGCCGGCGAGGGTCGTTGGCGTGACAAAGCAGGAGAAGTCCTTCGGCCCGGCGGTTGATACATTGACGGTTTATGCGCCTTACACAACCGTCATGGGCCGTATGCTGGGCCGTCCGAATGTCGACGGCATAACGGTCCGCATTAGCGACGGTGTCGATCCGGGGAATGTCGAGGCCGCGGTTTCGCGCCTTATCGAGCGTCGGCACGGCGCGAAAGACTTCTTCCTCACCAACTCGGCGACCATTCGCGAAACCATCGAGACCACCACGCGAACCCTGACGCTGCTGATATCCTCAGTCGCCGTGATCTCGCTGATTGTCGGCGGCATCGGCGTGATGAACATCATGCTGGTGTCGGTGACCGAGCGCACCAAGGAGATCGGGGTTCGTGTGGCCGTCGGCGCGCGCCGCAGCGACATCCTCTCCCAGTTCCTGATCGAGGCCGTCATGGTCTGCCTTGTCGGCGGCTTCATGGGAGTGATGCTCGCCCTCGGGATCAGCGCTCTTTTCAATTTGCTGAGCTCCGACTTCAAAATGGTCTTCTCTTCGGGCTCCATCATAATGGCCTTCACCTGCTCGACCCTGATCGGAATCGTCTTCGGCTTCCTTCCCGCCCGCAATGCGGCAAAACTTGACCCGATCGAAGCCTTGGCGCGCGACTGATGACCTTGGAAGGACATCGTAAACTTGACGATGTGGGAAAACGAAGCATGACAAACCGTAAGCCGGTTCTGTTCGGGACGCTTCTCATCTGCTTGAATGTTGATTTTGCGCTGAGGAGTGGTCAGCGCTCAGCGCAAAATCAACATTCAAGCGAATCTACCGGCTAACTTCAGAGAGAAGGCAAGAGCCATTGCAGTTTACAGCCTAAATTGCCACTCGCAACGAATGTCGGTATCGGTGGTTGCGTGCCCCCGCAACCAAATCAAAAATAGCCCCGTCTCCGACGGGGCTTTTTGCGTTTAAAGCAAACCAAATCTAAACAATAATCAAAAAACCAAGCAAGCACCCCACGAAAACTTGCCGATAAATAAAATGAACAGCGGAAAAGGAGCAGATCCAAGCCGCCGCAGCTCGCTGAAGTACCCCTAGAAAGAGCACACAAGATAATCGTAAAAGGGCAGTCCTAGTGATCAGTCCGCTCGTCACCATAAAGAACAACCTCGGCAAACTTTAGTTGAGCGGGGCTAAGTTATTTGGAACCTGCGTAGGGCGCGCGCCGGAGGCGATGTCGGGCTTGGAGATTATTACGCAGGATCGCTCCTGCAATTCATGCGCAAGTCGGACGTTTGCAAGGTAAGGTCTGGCCGAAACATCATGTCGATAACCTGCTGAAACCGGCCAACAACCGAGGTCAAATTGATCGACGAAGCTAAAGCGGGTGCCGATGCGATGCCACTGTATCGACTTACCCGGCAGACGGAAGATATTTCCAAGCCAGCAGTGGAAAACACCAATGACCGCTTCGCGCCGTCCTTCCAGTCGTCAGCACAGCATTCTCAGGCAGTTCAATGCGGCCGTTGCGCTTATCCTGCTTTCAACGTTCGTGAAAGGCTGGAAAGAGGAAGATTCAGGTTTTACAACCGGATGCTATAAGCTGGCCTTCGTTGGCAACCAGTGGCACGAAGGAGTTTAGCATGACTATGGACGCGGATCGAGATGAGTTGTCCTGCCGCTACCATCGTTTTGCAGTTCGTGAGGCTAGCGGACGGTCTCCGCTATACGAGCACCTCACCATGAGCGTATCGAAAGACGCAGAGGTCCTCAGCCTGATTTCGGCCTTGCCTCAACCAAAGCAGCAGCCCAACCTACTTCTTGCCGCCTACCGACACCTCTTCGGTGTGCCGTCGAACTACAGCGAGTTCAGGCAAGTTTTGGTGGATCGCTTCGATGGAGTTCGCTCCATCATGCTTGAGCGCTCGACGCAAACCAACGAGCCGGGACGGTGCGCTGTGCTTCTGCCGGTTTTAGCGAGCCTGCCGCAGCCTCTGGCGCTTTTGGAAGTCGGAGCGTCCGCTGGGCTTTGCCTATTCCCTGATCGCTACGGATACGAGTACCCCTCACGTAGCCTTCGGCCCTCGGCGGAGGCCAAACCGCATCCCGTGTTCCCATGTAAGGCTGCCGCAAATATCCAACTCCCTGACACGCTTCCGCAGATCGTTTGGCGGGCTGGGCTCGATCTAAATCCGCTGGACGCTGGCGACCCAGACGATGCTGCCTGGCTCGAAACACTTATCTGGCCCGAACAGGAAGAGCGCCGCAGCCGGCTTCGTTTGGCACTAGATATCGTGGCAGGAGAGCAGCCGAAGATCGCAAAGGGTGATCTCCTGGGACCTGAGTTCGAAGCTCTGTGCCGTCAAGCTCCGCAGGATGCCACGCTGGTGGTCTTCCATACCGCCGTTCTCGCCTACGTCCCAAACAAGGGCGACCGCGTGAAATTTGCCGACCAAGTCTCTGCGCTATCCGACATATGGATCTGCAACGAGGCACCGGGCGTCGTGTCGCATTCTGGCTTCGCCTCTGCAGACGCTCCATCGCAAGGTGCCTTCCTGCTGTCGGTCAACAATCAACCTACAGCATGGACCGACCCGCACGGCGCTTGGATTGAAACGATTACGGATGCAACGTCAACTTCCGAGGGCGCTACCGGGTTTCAATAACGAGCGAAATCGGCCTCTTAGCTGCCTGTCGGCTGTGCGTCTTCATTCCGGACATTGGCCGCCAGCTAAGAGCAAGCTAAAAGCTTTCGATCCGCTTAAGTCATGAGGGGCGGCGGTTAGGGTTGAAAGCCGAAGGGGGGGTATCGGAATGGGGTTTTCGTAAGCGGACCTTGAACTGGTCGTTGGCTGCGGGCGCCTTGACGGTCGGCCCGTCGCGGACATCGAAGTCTCAGGGCAACAAAAACGCATCTCAGCCTATTTGGGCCGCAGAGCCTCGAAACTAATGATCTCGTCGTCCTTGTGTGGTGCTCTTCCGTGCTGGTAGTTGCCCGACACCACTACATCGGCAAACCCAGTGAACTGCAACGCCATCAGGAACTCTTCGACACCCCACCATCTCAGCTTAAACAAATCGAGCTCGGATTGAACAAGTTCTCCGTCTCGCCAGAGTTCATAACGCAGATGGGCTAGCGTGGTTTGCGCGACATAATCGGTCTCAACCCTTTGCTCTGTCAGTGTAAGCAAATCTCCACCTTCGGTCTTCCAACGCCGAACAGAACCGGTCGTCCCAATGAAACTGCCTATTGGATCGAGATCTATGATCAGTTTTGCCCCAGGAACTAGACAATCATAAAACCGCTTTAGCGTAGCAATCGCCGATTTCGTATCCGTGACCAGCTGGAATGACCCCGCCGGAATAATAACCGCAGCAAAGCGTTTGCTAAAGGAGAATTCTTCGAATGTCTGTCGTGTGAGGCTCGCGGAAAGGTTTCTCTTCCTGCATTCATCTTGGCAGTACCCCAGCATCTCGTCAGATGCATCGAATCCCTCTATCGAAAATCCGGACTCCAGAAGCGGCACATAAACACGACCGTTGCCGACGGCAGGTTCCAAGATCGGACCTTCGGTTTTCGCAAGGCGTTGCTGATAATATTCCACATCGCCGAATGAGCGGCCGACCGGTTTATCGAGATTATAGACCCAGGAAGCCAGTCTTCCGTAACGATTATTCATTCTAGCCTCGTAGGATTAAGTACCGCGATGCGTTCGCCCTATGCAAATTCGATTACAATATAATTAAGGGAGCCAGTCCTCATGGTTTCAACGTTACCATAAATGAGCTAGACGCAGACCTCGCGAAAGTGGCCGCACTGGGCAGGGCTTCCACGAATGTCAGTTTTTTGGTTAACTCCAGCGCATTGTTTTGACCGTGGGTGGGCGCTAGCTGCCGGTCAGTAACGCGTCTTATTTCCGGTCATTGGTGTTTTTGCCGGGCACATCCAGAAGGCGACATTCTGTCGGCGTCTCCAGTAAATGCCTGCGAAGAGGTGGATCCATCCGACGGCTCTTGGAATTCGCAATAGATACGCAGTCTTTTGGGAACACGGTCACTGATGTTTCCCAACCAATTGCGGCGCCTACACCCATGGTGCAGGCGCCAACTCAGCTTAAGCGGCGAGATGCTGATTGAAGAAGCTGGTCAGTTTATCGAATGGGATCATGTCCACCTTGTCATAGAGATCGACGTGGTTGGCGTCGGGGACAATTACCAGTTCCTTCGGTTCGGCAGCGTTTGCATAGGCGGTTTCGCTGAAGTAGCGTGAATGCGCCTTCTCGCCATGGATGAACAGTACCGGCCGCGGTGAGATTTCCTTGATGTAGTTCAGGATCGGCATGTTCATGAAAGACATCGGCGTCGTGATGGTCCATGCGTTGCCGGAATTGACCGCGCGCTTATGGTAGCCGCGCGGCGTCATGTAATAATCGTGGTAATCGACCAGGAACTGGGTCTCGCCGCCCTTCAGCTCATTATACGGCGGCTGGTAGGCTGGGGCACCATTCGCCGCGTCTTCCCAGCGCTGCCGGCTCAACTGCTTCAGTGCCTGCGTGCGCTGTTCGAGCGGCATGCTGTCATTGTAGCCCTTCGACATGACGCGGGTCATGTCGTACATAGTGCTGGCAACAACGGCCTTCACGCGCTTGTCGGCGGCAACGGCGTTCAGCGCCATACCGCCCCAGCCGCAGATGCCGATAACGCCGATGCGCTCCCGGTCGACGGAATCATGAAGGCCTAGATAATCCACGCCCGCCATGAAATCCTCGGTGTTGATGTCCGGCGAGGCGACATTGCGCGGCTCACCGCCGCTTTCGCCGGTAAACGACGGATCGAAGGCCAGCGTGACGAAGCCGCGCTCGGCCATGGTCTGGGCATAGAGGCCGGATGACTGTTCCTTGACCGCGCCGAACGGACCGCTGACAACAATGGCTGGCAGCTTTTTGTCGGCGCGATCGTTAGGCAGATAGAGATCGCCGGCAAGCGTGATGCCGTAGCGGTTCCTGAACGTGACCTTCTGATGGTCGACTTTCTGGCTTTTAGGGAAAACCTTGTCCCATTCTTGCGATATATTCTGAGCATTCGCGTTGGAAATATCGAAAAGTGACGCCGCGCCGAGAGCGGCCATGCCGACGCCGCTCATTTTGAGAAGATTGCGGCGACCGGCATCGGGCGCTACCTGATGATGGAGTGCGTTTTCGGATTCAACATTCTGTTTCATTGCAGGTTCTCCTTGCGGTTTCAAACGGGCTGGTCTCCTCACGAGATTGGCGTCGCGCGTCAGGACGACGCTTCAATGCGAAGCGGAAATTCGCCGCGCACCAGGAGTGGCTTGGCTCCCTTGTCCAGCCGGCCAAGCCGGATCAGTCCGCGCGACCAGTGGTAAGGGCCATGGAACATCGCCAGATTGCCCCACGGCGCGTAGTAGCAAAGGTCGCCAATCGCCTCGTTGCCGAAGCGACCACTGCCTTCTTCGGTCAGTTTGCGCGGCAGATAGGCAATCTTCTCATTGGTCGAATAATCGTCGATCGTGAGAACGAGCGACAGCATCGCGAACAGGTCGTGTGCCGAAGGGTTGTCCTCCAGCGTCGCGATGAAATCCTGGTCGGCGAAGGTCAGTCTGAGGCGCATAGCCGTTCCTCCCTGTGCTTGAGTTCTCCCCGTCAACGCGGAAACAAAAGTGGGGATGAAGAGGCTGGCAGCGCCCGCTGCCAGCAGTCGACGTCGAGATCTCGATGAGAACGGGCTCATGTCAGGCCGCCTCCGCCTCCGGCTTCAGCATCCGCTTGCCGTTGCCGATCATCATGACTGCCAGGACCGCCAGAACGATACTGCCGATGAAAGTCGCATGAACGGAGATGCCGTCGAGCAGCAATCCGCCGACTAGGGCCCCGAGCAGGATCGACATCTGGATCGCTGCGACCATCAAGCTGCCGGCGGCCTCCGGAATGTCATCGGCGTTCTGCGACATCCACGTCATCCAGATGACGGAGAACATGGTGTTCATTGCACCCCAGACAGCCATGAACAGGCCGGCGGCGATGATCGAGAAGCCAAGTAGCAGGAGACCGAGGGTGGCCCCGCCCATGACTAGGGCCGGCAGTTTCAGGAAGGGGGCAACGTCGCCTTTCAGGAAGCGTCCCGCCGCCCATGTTCCGATGAAACCGGCGCATCCCAGAAGCAGCAGGAGAGCCGATAGTGTGGTTACATCAACCCGCGTAACCTGCTCCAGAAACGGGCGCAGATAGGTGAACATCGTAAAGGCAGAGCCCCAGGACAGCATGCAGGCTGCAAGTCCGCGTTGAAAATATGGCCGCTTCAACAAGGCTAACATCAATCGGAAGTCCTGCCTTTCGCGTGCGGGCAGGGACGGGAGTGCCGCAACGTGCCATACGAGATTGATAGCTACAATTGGCGTCAGCGCCCAGAACACCTCACGCCAGTCGAACAGACCGCCTAGGTAGCTTCCAATCGGCGCGGCAAAGGCCGCGGCGATGGCTTGGCCGCCATACATCAAAGCCAGCGCCCGGGGCACGTCCGCGGCCGGCACCAGACGCATGATGACGGCTGTGGCCAAAGCCCAGAAACCACCGATGCAGACGCCGAGAAGCGCGCGGCCGAGTATAAGGACAGCAAAGTTTGGCGCGGTGGCGACCAGAACCAGCGATGCCAGCATAAGCGCGGTCATCGCCACCAGAACCCATTTCCGATTCAGCGTGCCAGCAGCCGTCGTGATTAACAAGCTGGCAACGACAGCGAAAAAGCCGCTCACTGAGATCGCCTGACCGGTCTGCCCCTCGGTCGCGTGCAGCCCTTCTGCCATTGGCGTTAATAGACTCACTGGCATGAATTCCGAAGCAATGAGCATTGCCACGCAGAGCGCCATCGAAAGCACCGCGCCCCAGGCAGCGGGTCTGCCGCCGGCATTTTCCTCAGTGGAAACCATTCTCTGCGTATTCCTAAAATGAAACTATGAGGTCTGCACATCAATATAGCCTATCGACCTGCGACCGATTAGCCGTTACAATTTGATTGGATCAATCGATATGATCGATTAATCTAAGGCCCACAGGAATGGGTGGAATTACATGGAGAAGACGGATTTCAACCAGTTGACCTGGTTCAGAATCGTTGCCGAGGAGAAGAGCTTCACCAAAGCGGCAGCAAAGATCGGCGTCGCGCAATCGACCCTCAGCTACGCGATCAAACAGTTGGAAGCCGGCATGGGTATCCGCCTCCTGACGCGCACGACCAGAAACGTCAGCACGACGCCTGCGGGGGAACGGCTCCTCAAGACGATCACCCCTCGAATGGCCGAGATCGAGGACGAGATCGCCGCGTTGATGACGTTCCGCGACAAACCATCCGGTTCGATCCGGCTGACGCTTTCCGATCATGCGCTGGAAAGCGTGGTCTGGCCGAACCTGAAGCCGGTGTTACGTGAATATCCTGACATCGCCGTCGAGCTGATCCTGGACAGCACCTTCCGCAATATAGTTGAGGAAGGTTTTGACGCTGGCGTTCGGCTGGGCGAGAGCGTCGAGAAGGATATGATTGCGGTCAGGATCGGACCGGACTGGCGGTTGGTGGCCGTGGCCTCGCCCGACTATCTCGCCAAACATGGCGTGCCGGAACATCCGCAGGATCTAGTCCGGCACCGCTGCATCAACATGCGTCATGAGACTGGCGGCGGCCTTTATGCCTGGGAATTCGAGAAAGAGAGACAGGAGCTGCGCGTCCGTGTGTCTGGCCAGCTTACCTTCAACAATTCATACGCCATGATTGATGCAGCGGTTAGTGGTTATGGTATCGTCTATGTGCCTGAAAACATCGTCGCGCAGCACATTGCTTCCGGCGAGCTGATCCAAGTTTTGGACGACTGGTCGCCCTTATTCGATGGCTACTTTCTCTACTATCCCAGCCGCCGCCAGAATCTGCCCGCATTCAAAGTCATCATCGACGCTCTGCGATACCGTGGGTAGAGAAATACAACGTCATGCTCTGGCTTAGAGAAATCATTTACCGCGTCTCAAGAAAATGATCTTGCCGATGGAAAGGCAGTTTTTTGCAGACCAATTTGCTCACAGTCCAAACTGTACCGTTAGTCTTTCTGGACGAACGGCAGGCTTCGGTCGTAACTCATAGCCTTGGGGACGGGGACCATCAAGGTCGAAAACTGCCGGTAGGCAACGCGCCCGCTTATCAGTCATTAAAATGATTGTCTGGAACACCTATAAGCGGACGCCATACCTACAACTCGGTAAATGTCTGTGAGTAGTGGGTACCGGTCGGGCAGCTTTCGGATTGGTTGGCGATGAAACGACCGTCAGATGTCGCAAAAGTCCCATGAATGTCACGGCTTTTGCGACCGAATTTCCCCTGATTTTTCTGTGACTTTGATCGCTATTTGGCACTAATTATCAGCGCTATTTGGCACCGATTGGCGACAGTCTGATGCTCATGAGACCTGGGATCTATAAGCGATCCATTTCCTCATATCCTCTGACGCGATATTGCCTCCACAAACGATCAACCCGACGATTGCGTCAGAGGGAAGCTTCTTAGCCACCTGAATAGCACCTGCGAGGGCGGCTCCCGACGCAAGCTCAACCCACTGCCCTGCACTCTCGCCATAACAGAGCATCCCAGCGATGGCCTCGAGATCGGAAACAACTGCAACATTTTCCAGATAGGTCTGGGCGTGATGCAGCATCAGATCACTGACCATCGGGACACCGAGCGTCGAGATAATCGAGCTTACTGCGATTTCTACAGGAGCTTTGGCGCGTAGTGCCCGATCCATAGAGTTCGCACCATCGGTCTCGACGCCCCATATCCGAATCTCCGGTTTGATGGCTTTTAAAGCCGTCGCGACACCAGCCAGCATTGCACCACCTCCCACCGCAGCAAAAACATCAGTTAAAGCCGGGCAGTCCTGGATGAATTCCAAAGCCAATGTCCCGTGACCCTCAGCAATCGCCGTATCGTCGCAGTCATCGAGAATAACATAGCCCTGCTGTGCAAGCATTTCCGCGTGCGCAAAAGCCTCTCGAACGTCTACTGTCACGACAACGGGGACGCCAAGCGCCCGGATTTTTGCGATGGACGAAGCAGGCGCTGTTTGCGGCATAATGATCGTAACATTGGCGTTCAGGCTTGCAGCCGCCTGCGCGACCGCTATCCCGAAATTGCCGCCGCTGACTGCGACAAAGCGTTGGGAGGGCAGCTGAGATCGAATTTCAGCGAACTTGTTCAAAACACCCCGCGCCTTAAAAGAGCCGCCAACCTGCGTGTTCTCTAATTTGAGGTAGACTGGCCGCTTGATGATGGAAGACAAACCAGGGCTCTCGATGGTTGCGGTCCGGACGACGTTGTGGTGGATGCGGTCTGCGGCAACACGGATTGCGCTAGGGTCAATAAGGAATTTCATTTGAACTCGTGGAAATGATGAGGGGAAATCGAAGTCTGCTGTTATCTTGACGTGCTATCTGCAGCATGACGAGCAAGCGTGCGATAGACCGTCGGGCGGGCGATGGAAAACACTTCTGCAAGATCGCTGACCGAATAGTCGCCGGTGTCATACATCCGGCGCAGCTCCTTTTGCTGGCGATCGGAGAGCTTCGGCTTTTTGCCTCGCAGCTTTCCCTTGGAACGGGCGACCGCCATTCCTTCGCGCGTCCGCATCCGGATCAAGTCGGCCTCGAACTCGGCGAAGGTGGCGAGGATGTTGAAGAACAGCTTGCCCATTGGGTCGGACGGATCATGGACGCTCGCCCCGATCTGCAACCTCACACCCCGCGCAGCAAGATCATCCCCGATTGTGCGCGCGTCAGGGACAGAGCGTGCGAGACGGTCGAGCTTGGGCACGACGAGCGTATCGCCGCTACGCACCGCCGCAAGCGCTTGGTCGAGACCGGGCCGGGCTCGATTCGCGCCGGTGAATCCGTGATCGGTATAGATGCGATCCCCCGCGACGCCGAGCTTAATCAAAGTGTCCTTCTGGGCGGCGAGGTCCTGCTTGTCGGTTGAGCAGCGGGCATAGCCAATGAGCGTGTTCGTCATACTTGAATCTGTAACGTAAGGGGCTCCTTCAACGCAAGAAATATAGTACCATTCAAATGAGACGAACGTCACTCCACCAAAAGCGGACTTTCCGGCGTGCCGGTAAGTGCGGGGAAAACCGTCCGTTGAACGATCCTCTTTCGGACAGAGGGATGAATGAGCAAGGCAGAGGATGGCGATGCAGATACCGCGATGTGCATCGCGGTATTGCGCCCCTACATCGACGGCGAAGCCCCACTGACGAAGGTGGCTGCCGCCGCCGGCATCCCGCTCCGCACCGCCCGGCGCTGGATCGCCCGGATGCGGGAGGGCGGCCCTGCAGCTCTCAGACGCAAGCAGCGCGCGGATGCCGGTGATCGGCGGCTTGATGCCAATCTTATAGGATTGGTCGAAGGGTTGGCGCTCACCAGACCGCGCCTGTCGATCGCGACCATTCATCGCCGGATCTGCAAAGTCGCGGCGGAACGAGGATTGCGGCCGCCGTCCTACGCGAGCGTTCATTCAATCGTCGGCGGGATCGGTCCGGCCACCCTGACACTCGCCCATGAAGGCGAAGCCGCGTTCCGTGACCGATATGAACTCATCCATCGGCATCGTGCCGAGCGGCCGAACGCAACATGGCAAGCCGATCACACCCAGCTTGACATCCTGATCCTCGACGCGAACGGCAAAGAAGTACGGCCTTGGCTTACGACCGTGATCGATGACTATTCCCGCGCCGTCGCGGGATACATGGTATTCCTGGGAGCCCCATCGGCGCTGAATACGTCGCTGGCACTGCGCCAGGCGATCTGGAGAAAGCCGCAAACCGATTGGCCGGTTTGCGGGATTCCTGACGTGCTGCATGTCGATCATGGGTCCGACTTCACCAGCATTCATCTCGACCAGGCGTCCGCCGATCTTCGCTTTCAGATCATCTATTCTACCGTTGCCCGTCCCAGGGGCGCGGCAAGGTCGAGCGGCTGTTTGGCACGATCAATACGGAATTGCTGCCCGAGCTGCCGGGGCACCTTCTCGAAGGAAAAGTCGCCTCCATGCCCCGTTTGTCATTGCCGGAACTGGACGCGGCGATCGGTACTTTCATCGTGAATATCTACAACATGAGGAAGCACAGCGCGATCGGCGTAGCCCCGATCGAAGCTTGGCGCGGCAAAGGCTGGCTACCTCGCCTGCCGGACGATCTGGAAGCGCTCGACACATTGTTGGTCATGGTCGCCAAGCCCCGCGTCATCCGCCGGGACGGAATTCATTTCGAGGGGCTGCGCTTCCTCAGTCCGACACTCGCGGCCTATGTCGGCGAGCCTGTGACCGTCCGCTACGACCCGCGCGACATGGGCGAGATACGGGTGTTTCACCGGAATGCGTTCCTCTGCCGCGCCGTCAACGCCGAACATACCGATCGGAGCGTCACGCTGAAGGACGTGCAGACCGCTCGCGCCGCCCATCGCCGCAAAGTGCGGCAGGACATCAAGGAGAAGCGAGGCCGTGTCGCCGATCTGCTGCCAGCTCCATCCGTCCCAAGTTCGGCTCCTGCAAAACCGAAACCGGAAGCAGCGCTACCAACTCGGCCACGTCTGCGCCTTTATGCCGAGGACAGAGGATGAGAGTGCACCAGGGTGGCGAGCGAACAGGAACCTTCATCGTCACCGGGGAGCATCGTCGTTTCTCCGAGTTCGCCGACGCTGTTCGCAAGCACCGCTATATCGGTGTTTGTCACGGCCCTGCCGGCGTCGGAAAAACACTTTCCGCCCGGCGCTATGCCCGATGGGATGTTGCCCAAACCCTACTGAATGAATGGGGGCCAAGGGAAGAATCGGACGCAAAGGTCTATGCAGCACTCGCCCGGTCACGTTCGGTCTTCTACACGCCGACAGTCGGGGCCACGCTCGGCGAGCTGCGCAAAGACTTGCCCCGCCTGCTTTCCCGCGTCGATATCTGCGTGGACCAGCATGTAAGTCCGCCGGGCTGTTCTCCTTCCCACCGCCGTCCCAGCCATGTCGAACTCATCATCGTTGACGAGGCAGAGCGTCTGTCAACGACTGCGCTCGAATATCTCCGGGACATGTTTGATCGAGAGGGCGTCGGCCTGATCCTAATCGGCATGCCCGGCATTCAGATGAGGCCCCAGCTCTACAGCCGGGTCGGCTTCGCCCATGCTTACCGGCCCTTGCAGGATGAAGAACTGACATTCGTTCTCACCCGGCGCTGGCGGCAGCTTGGGCTCAACCTCGATGATGCCGACTTTACCGACACCAAGGCTATCGCCACGATCGTCCGGATCACCGGCGGCAACTTCCGCCTCGTTCATCGCCTGTTCGTCCAGATCGAGCGCATCCTGCGCATCAATGAGCTCAACGCGATCACGGATGACGTGGTGGAGGCGGCGCGATCAGTCCTCGTAATCGGTGCCACTTAGCGCTGATAATTAGTGCCAAATAGCGATCAAAGTCACAGATTTTTCAGTGTCGGCGACTTGGCGGCAAATTCAGGAGTGTTGCGACAGGTACGAACGGGATCGAAGCACCGTTGAAGTCGCGGGGCTAGCGAACCTGCGCGCCCACACAGGCCGCTCACTTGATTTTTGGAATGCGTCGAGCCAACCAAGCGCCCCAGAACAGGCTGGCAAAGAACCGAAGTGGCTCCTCGAAACCGGCTTCCGTTAGCAAGGAGATTACCGCTTCCTCCGACCTGGGCGGCTCCGCACCTTGCAGAATCTTGTTCATCTTAGACTGGACTTCTTCCGGTCCTGCGTCGTTCATTCGCCAACGGGTGGCCCAAGCTGCCATGAGCAACGGCTGGGAAGCGTAAGCTCGGTAATTCCCTGCGATGACCAAGGGCGCGCCCGGCTTCAACCGCATTGCGATTTGCGCCAGAATATCCTGCTTCATCGCATCTCCCGGCAGATGGTGCAATACGCCGATCATGATCGCTGCGTCGAATGATGGGGCTGAATCGATGTCAGCGACGGTGCCATGAACAGTCTCCACCCGGTCGGACACTCCGGCCTCGACCAGATGTGTGCGTGCGAGATCCAGCATCGGCGGCGACGGATCGACGGCGACAAAGGACCATTCCGGCTCCAGCCGCGCGGCGGCAATGATTTCACCCGCCGTTCCTCCGGCTCCGACAATCAGAACTCGGGCCTGCTTTCTTTCACCCAGGGCGGCAGACAACATACAAGCGGAAAGCTCATGGCAGGCATCATATCCGGCTAACGCGATCCGGCTCTGGCGTGCATACTCCTCGGCGCGGGAGGCGTCGAATTTGGCGGCGGAATCCGATGTCATATGATTTCCTGTCGGTCGTTTCAGCTGTGGGCTGGTGAAAGGATAGACGATTTAGGATCATGATGTAGAATAAGTACATGATCGAAAATTCTAATATCGAGCGAAAGCATGATCGACTGATCGCTTTTCTAAAAGCCTTTACCCTCAGCGTAACGCATTGTGAATCCGCGAAGGAAGCGAATCTTCTAATCGTCAACGTCAATGGTTCCGGTGGACCGACCCATCTGCTTTACCGGGCGCGATCCACAGCCGCGCTGCCGGACGGGGCCGCCTTGTTCGCTGCCGCCAAGGTGGATTTTGGCGGCAGCGCAAATCCGTTGGTCGGCGCGTTGCCAGATGAGTTGTGCTTCTCACTGACCGACGAGCCGCAGTTGCTTTGGCTGTCCGAGTTGATCATGGCCGAGGTCGAAGTCACTCGCTGCGGTGGCGGTACGATTCAGGCGCGGCTATGCGAGATCGTCGTCGTGCTGGCGATCCGCAAAGCGATAGCGATCGGCACTGTCGATGCCGGGTTGCTGGCGGGGCTTGCTCATCCCAAACTTCACGTAAGCCTTGTCGCCATGCACGACGATCCGGTGCGGCGTTGGCAGATTGCGGACTTGGCTGCCATCGCGGGAATGTCGCGCGGGCAATTCATTGTAGCCTTCAAGCAAACCGTTGGTCAGTCGCCGGGAGCGTATCTGAATGGCTGGCGTTTGGCGTTGGGACGTGCCGAACTGCGCTCTGGACGGAGCGTCAAGTCTGTCGCCGTCATGGTAGGCTTCGGTAGTGCCGCCGCCTTTTCCCGCGCGTTTTCGCGCAAATTCGGTTGCCCCCCGATCCAGAGCAAAGCGCAAAAATGACACGCAGGAGACTGCATTTGTTGCCCCCGATAACTGTGCTCCTTGCGAGTTAAGCGGCAGACACGAGATAATACGCTGACTTTTACGACGTATCAAAAGTCAGCGACTGGTGGCTGCTTCTCAACGCTGCCTATGTCGCTAATCGAAACTTGCCGCCCTCTATAGCCTTGATCATCATGCTCAGCGTTTCATGACGGGTTTGTCCATCGGTAGGCGGAACATGCTGCTCTAGCGATGAGAATTGTTGAAGGGGTGCGGTGATAGGCTCTGGGTCGGTCAACGTGTCGCCACCACGTTCCTGACAGCGATGAATGGCCGCATCTAACGGCGGCCGGTACAACGTAGTGGAGTGGCGCGGCGACTGTCTTGAACGGTTGCAGAAACCAAGGGCCGATTTCCATCCACAACGACAAAATAACCGCCCTTGGCATAGCCTTCGGCAACACCTGCGAGCACATCCACGACCACGGCGTAACCGAAAGCCCCGGATCGCTCTGTCTGCTGCGCAAAACCACGTATTGACCACGCTCGACACGTTCCATGAGCGCTTGGGCGAACTGCGCTCAGAAGATATGCAGGATGGCTTTCATGCCTGGATGCGCGGTATCGGCAAGACCGGTTCCTATTCGCCAAAGAGCATCACTGGTTATAATGGCCATGGGTTTGACATGACCACGGCCGGTGTCCAGATCGGTGCTGACTATTCAAAGGGCGATGTCTTTGTGGCTGGCGATAAGCTCACAGTCGGCATCTTTGGAGAATATGTGAATTCGAGCTTCGATGTTCGTGGCCGCACAGCCGATGGTTCGATATCCTCAAAAGGACTTGGTGGTTATGTGACCTGGCAGCAGAAAGCTCCAACTGACCGTAAGCCTGGAACGGGCGCCTATGTAGATGCCGTCGTCAAGCAAGACTGGCTCGACTTTGGCGTGAATGCCAAGTCTGTATCGGGTTTTGATCTGCGAAATGGCTATAAGGGCAAGGCAACCTCCGCGTCTATTGAAGCAGGCTATGGCTTTGATCTTGGCAACAATGTTGTGCTGCAGCCACAGGCTCAGCTGACCTGGTCAAAGATCAAGGCAGACAGCTTCACTGATCCCTACGGCATTGCTGTCCATGGTCAGGAAGCGGAATCGCTGATCGGTCGTGTTGGTGTGCGTCTTGAAAAGACCTTCTATTTCGGTGGTGAAGAAGAGACGCTTGAAGCTGCCCCCGCCAAGCCGATGAGCCTGCTAAGAACGCGAAGGGCAAGAAGGGTGCAAAGGCAAAGACGGTTATTGCTCCTCTGCCGGAGGCTCCTAAAAAGAAGAAGTTCGTGAAGTCCGTTACGACCTATGCGGATGCTAACGTCAGGCGTGAGTTCAAGGGCAAGAATGGCCTTGTGGCTTCAGGCACTGGCATCGGTAATGATATGGGTGGCACACGTTATGATGTCGGTGTTGGCGTGGTTGCCCGTGTTTCGGAAAATGTCAGCCTGTTCGGCCGCGGTGCTGTCGAGTTCGGTGGTTCCACCAATGCCGCTGGCAAGGTTTCGGGTGGTCTCAAGATTACCTGGTAATTGATCCGAGACTTTATTCTCAAGATAAAAAAGGGCGCTCTACCCAATGGGGAGCGCCCTTTTTCTTACCCGGACGACTTCGAACACTGCATGACTAGTGCAGCAGGAAACGTCATAACGGGAGGTGTCCATTAATTGGTAATGGACTTGTTCAGTTTCAAGACCTCAAAGATCGAAACGGCTTACATAACGGCCAAGGCATCAAGAAGGACCGTTTCAGTTCCGGTCTTACCGGACTTGAAAAAGAACCGGGTATGATGATTATCATCACTCTCGCAAAATCCCGTCCCGATACCGTTATCAGGAAACGCGCGAAGCCGCTGCAAGCCAAGACGCTTTATGACGCCTCCGGATGTTTCGCCACCCACCACAATAAGCTTGTCTATGCCAAGTTCGGAAACGGCTGCAGCCAGTTCCGATATCAGCCGCTCGCCTTTTTCACTGGCGCCGCGAACACCAAGCTCGGCCTGAATTTCCTTCACGCGCGTATCGTGTACTGTAGTGGATATAAGATAAGGCTGATTTCCATGGTGAGCTTTCGCCCATTGCATTGATTTTGAAACCATCTCTTCAACGCTACCATCCTTTATGAGGTCAAGCGTTAACACTGGATGCTTTGCGGCAAAGACAGCAATCTGCCCATCTGCAATAGGTCCAACGGTTCCAACCAGTACGGCTGCGGTGCCGTTGCTCGGTGATGGCGGCGCAACAGATATGGCTGGTTTGGGTGCGAAACGGTCGATCCCAAGCTGGATGAGAACGGCGTCAGAACTGACCATTGTCGGTTGCGCTCTTGCCAGTTCTGCAGCGATTTTGACATCGCCATCATCGCTTGCATCGACGACGCAGTAGCAGGTGCCACCTCTTGCCATCGCATCAAGATGTGCTTGTGCGGCCTCTCTGCCTTTGAGCAGAACGGAGTGGGGCAGAAGGCCGACAGGTTCGGCTGTCTGCTTGCCGATGAAGCGTACCATGTCTGGATCGTTCATCGGGGTGGCAGGGTCATAGCGTTTGACAGATTCGGAGATGAGACGGCTTCGGTAGAAGAGATAGCCTTGATGTACCGTAGCATTGAACTTTGGGAAGCCGGGGCAGAACAATAGGCTGCTTGGATTGTAGCGCGCACGCAATGTGTCAGCAGCAGGCCCCACGTTTCCCTGTTCCGTTGAATCGAAACTGGCGCAGACTTTGTAAATGACCTGATCACATCCAATCGCATCGAAAGCGCCGGCG
Source organism: Ochrobactrum quorumnocens (assembly GCF_002278035.1). NCBI lineage: Bacteria > Pseudomonadati > Pseudomonadota > Alphaproteobacteria > Hyphomicrobiales > Brucellaceae > Ochrobactrum > Ochrobactrum quorumnocens. The sequence continues at coordinate 1,932,174 of NZ_CP022603.1, forward strand.
GCGCGGGTAATCTGCAAACATGCTTCTTCCGGATCGGCGAGGCGTGTTCTTCCAGCCCATATAACGACAGTTTCACCGTCACATTCCCGGATTGCGTCGATTTCAGTTACTACCGCAGTTTTAATTCCTGCTGTCTCGTAATAGGCTGCGACCATCAACGCGCCAGTCATGTCGTCGGCAATGATACCCAGAGTGGCTGTGTTCCCCATTTTTATCCTCATATCAGGCCATATCCAACGCTATTTCTGTGATAATGAAATTTAATTCCAAACAAGTATCATTTTGATAGACCACGTCAATTACCGGGATTATGAAGTTGGCGCACACTCCGAAAAGTGTGAAGCGGTTTTCGGATAAGATGTGTGTAAAAACGAACAATGAGAGCACCGATCTGATTTAATCAGATCGAAACGCGCTCTACGCGACATCAAAAATTCTTGGCTGCAAACAGATGGGGAATACACGATGCCAACCGACTACGATCAGAACCTTACTGCGCGCCGCGCAATTGTGGATGCTATGCGCCATATGGAAAACAAGGGTTTTAATCACGGTAGCAGCGGCAATATCAGCATTCGTGAGGGCGAACATGTTTGGGTGACGCCAACGGGTGCCACATCGCTTATGAAGCCCGAAGATATGAGCCTTGTGTCGGTCGAAGGCGAGCATCTGGCAGGCAAGGTTCCATCCAGCGAATGGCGCATTCACACAGAGATCATGCGCAATCACCCCGAAGCGGGTGCCGTGATCCACTCGCACGCAGATAATTGCGTTGCGCTCTCTTGCTTGCGTAAACCGTTGCCAGCTTTCCATTACATGATCGCTTCCTTTGGCGGCAGTAAGGTTCCATGCGCTGACTATCGTGTGTTCGGGTCTGATGCTCTGGCCTATGAAATCGTTCGTGCTATGGGCAACCATCGCGCCTGTCTGATGGCAAGTCATGGGATGGTCGTGTGGGGCCGGGATATGGCTCACGCGACGCTTCTGGCTGAAAAGCTTGAAACTCTGGCGCGTCAGTATATTTTGGCCTGTCAGGTCGGCGATCCGGCTATCCTGAGCGAAAACGAGCTTGATGAAGTGCGTGCACGCTATGGATATTATGGCAGCAAACCGATGCCTCGTTGATAGGCAATCGCGACAGGCCCGAATGAGACATTCGGGCCTGAATTGATTTACCAGTTACGCAGCAGCTGGTCCCGTTTCCTGAAACCGGTCGAGCACATTGCGGGTAATGGTGGTTGTGTAGGCGCAGTTGCGCTTTAGGCCCATCACCCACTCACAAAGCCCTGCGGTTACCACTTCCCCGTCACCCTGCTTCATTGATACGAGCATTCCAGCGCCATGGGCCAATCGCTTTCGCGCGGATTCATAGCCATCAGGAGCCATTTCGCAGATGCCTTGCAGATCGCTATCCCGAACGTAGTAACGATGTCCCTGGCCGTCGAGTTCGTACTCGTAGATCGAAGCCGGGGTCATGGCCAGAATCTCGATCTTCTCGGTCGGCACACCATGTTCTTCCGCGGCATATGGGAAGCCATTCTTGAACGAATAATTGAGGCCATCGACTTCGTAGCCAAAGATTTGCGCTTCATGGCCGAAGATGTCGGCATAGCGCAGATGTGTGCCTTCGAAGATCCAATGCTCGGGTTGATAGACAGTAAGTCCGCGTGAGCCCCGTGGAGAAAAGCCACCCCAACTGCCATACATTCCGTTTTCACCGTTAACACCAACCGTGGATGCGCCGGGCCAGTTTACGGCGCCGCTTGCCCAGTTTGCCGTACACAAGTGTTTCTGATCGGTCTGCATGATGGGGTCTTGCGTGGGTGCTTTGGTCTTCCAGCACACTTGCGTCTGCCCATCGTTCTCAAGCCGGATTTGCCAAAGGAAGTTACCACCAAAGCGAGCGAGATTCCCGCCGCGTGCGACAAACCCCTCGACGGTCTTGCGCATGTCCCACGACCAATATTCATCATGCCCAACGGTCACAAGACAATTATAATCATCGAGGATTGATGGGTTATAATGGAGATCGGTTTGAGTGATGTAGTCGATCTGGTAGCCTGCTGCTTCAGCCCAAGTCACGAAATAGCGCTCGTATTGTGCATAGCCAGCAGAAGAATAAAACTGTGAGAAGCCCATCGTATAACCCCATTCTTTAGATGGGTAACGGGTTGCATCGCCCATGTCCTGCCAGACTGGATTACAGACGCGCGCAGCTCCCTCCGGTAGCCAGCACATCCCCTTGGACCATGGACGGCGCAGGCTCAAGATAGGTGAACCCTCGTTCTTGTTGGGACCCCAAGTGCCAAAATAGTGGTTGGCACCGCCCCAATCATTATAGGCTGTCCAGGTGCCGGTTGCGAACATGAGGAGAATGCGACCCGAGCGGGTTTTCTTCGTGGGGCGCACGACGACAAAGTGATGCTGGACGAAGCGTTCGCCATCCGGACGCATACACGTCGAGACAACGCGATAAAAACCGGAACGAGCATCGTCTGGAATCTTCCAGCGATAGAGAACCGGCCAGTCGCAACCATCCATATAGGCGGTTTCCGATGTTTTGGTGAAGCTTCCGGGAAGGTCGAAAGCTTCGTCCATCATCTGGGGCTCATGGCTGTCCCGATATATCTGGATCGACCATGTCTTGGCTGTGGTGGAGCCATGAAATTCGACTGTTTCGCCGGGATCGTAAGACATTTTTTCGGTATAGACGAAGACTTCGGGAAGGTTCGGGTCTTCACGCGGAAACTGATAACGATAATCGGAGAGGAAATGCTCGTCCGCATAGCCTTTGCGAACGGCCCAAGGCTTGATCGCGTGTGGTCCCATCTCAGGAAATTTAAACTTGTCGCGGGGCATAGTGAGCTCTCTCCTAGGCATTTATAAAATGTCGTTTTCGATCTGCGTCTAATGTCCAATTTCAGTATCGGCATCGACATGATTGTTTTGTTCGTATTCTTGCAGATGCTTTATCAAAGCAGTGCCGCCCTCAATCAAATCAAGCTGGACCGCCAGACGCAGAGCGTAACTATCGCGCGCCTTCAAAGCGGCAAGAATATTTTCGTGTTGATGACGCCCTGGATATGTTGGCTTTGCCGAGGGGTATTGTTCGGATGCCAAGGGTCCAACCCTGATCCAGAGGCTTTCAAGCACATCGATAAGATGCGCCATGCCGCTTTGCTTATAGAGCGCAAAATGGAAATCCGAGTTGATCTGCAAGGCTGCTGGCCAATCCCCGGTGCGCTCGGCTTCGGTCAACTCACGATGGATAGTCTCCAGCTTGGCGATGGTTTCATCTGAGATATTCGTCAGCGCGTGTTCCGCAGCGAGAGGCTCAAGGACGAGCCGCATTGCACGGATTTCTTTGTATTCTGCAAGGCTCAAGCGTCGTACACGAATATAAAAGCGCGGTTTGATTTCAATCGCGCCTTCGCGTGACAATTGCATCAGCGCTTCGCGGACAGGCGTTTCCGATGTGCCCAGCGACAAAGCCAGTTGACGAACCTTGAACCGCTGATGCGGTTTGAACTGCGCGCGCAACAGCCCCGATTTGAGCTGCTGATACACGATGTCAGAAAGGTTGTCCCGATCGTCGCCCGCCTGTTCGCTCACGCTTTGTCCTTATCTGACGGAGATTGCCTTGAAGGCATCCTGCGTTCGCGAAAGAGCATCATCGATCACCGCATCCGTGTGCGCACAAGATATGAACATGTTGTGCTTGTGGTGCAGATAGACACCACGGTTTAAAGCTTCGCGGCAGAAGCGAGCACCAAGTTGCGCATCTGTGTCGCCGATGAATTGCACGAGAGGCATTGCGGCAGGTCCGGTTTGCAGAAGTTCAAATCCGTGAGCACGGGCTTGTGCATCCAGTCCATTGCGCAGGCGTTCGCCCGCATGTTTCATGAGCGCAGGGCCATTAATGCGCTTTAGTTCTTTAATGGTAGCAACTGCCGCGGCCATTGATGCTCCCGCATACCAGAACGAGCCGGTCATATAGGCCTGTCCTGCAGCTTCGCGAAAGCGGTTGGTGCCAGTGATGGCTGCAAGCGAATAACCATTGGCAATTGCCTTGGAATAGGCAGCCAGATCTGGCTCAACGCCTGTGCCACGCCAGCTTCCGCCAAGATCGATGCGGAAGCCGCCACGAACGTCATCGAGAATGAGTGCTGCACCCGCTGCATCACACAGTGCGCGCGCCGTCATTGCAAATTCCGATGTCGGGAGTTCCTGCGGAATGGCAAGATCGTGCTTGAAAGCAGAAACAATGATTGCGGCCAGATCATCGCCCGCTTGCTTGGCTGCCGCTGTCAGGCTTTCAACATCGTTATAAACATAGTGGATAAGATGCGCACGGTCTTCCGCTGTTACGCCAACAATCGATGGTGTGCACCATGGCACAGCACCGTGATAAGCGCCTTTGGCAACCAGTACCTTACGACGCTTGGTGGCGCCACGTGCAATCGTAACGCAGTTGGTCGTGGCATCCGTTCCGTTCTTTTGAAGCAATGCCCAATCTGCATGCGGCACTGTCTCAACAAGCAGTTCTGCAAGTTCGACTGCGTGGGCTGTTGGGCCGTTGAGGCAGTCACCTGCTTGTATCTGGCTGAGCGCTGCTGCATCCACGAGAGTGTTGCGATGACCCAGTATGATTGGACCCCAAGCACACATGAAGTCGATATAGCTGCTACCATTAACGTCGGTGACATGGGCACCTTCACCAGACGCAAAATATTGAGGGTAACCCTCTGGGAGAGATGATGCGCGCTGATGTCCCCACATGCCGTTGGGGATGACGCGTTCGGCGCGCTCGCGCAGCTCAGCGTCGAGATTGTGTGCGTTCAAGGTTTGGGCCGAAGTGGAATGCGCATGCATTGGTTGTCTCCCATTTGACGACGTTTTTACGCTCGTCACGTCGAATTATGATATATCAAAAATGATCCTGACGATGAAGATATGTCAAGATGGAATCCGTAAAGATGCGTAAATATTATTATAGTAGCGTACTTCATGGGTCATTTAGCGAAAATATCGGGGTCTGGCCGCGAAAAGCGGAGATTTCCGAAAGAAAACAGCAGGAAGGCTGCAGCCTGGCCGGTAAGTTCGATAAATTTGATATATCATTCTAGACAAAGAAGTGGAATGCGGGTTAAGCTCATCCAACAACAAAAACATCAGGGGAAAGCATGGCTAGCCATAAAAGCACGCCCGATTCCGGGCTGGGCATCAGCATTCAGGGTGTGAGGAAAAGCTATGGAAGCTTTACGGCTGTTGACGATCTCGATATGGAGATTGCACCTGGTGAATTTCTCGCCTTGCTTGGGCCGTCTGGTTCCGGAAAGTCGACAATCCTCATGATGCTTGCCGGGTTTGAGCGTCCCGATAAGGGGCGTATCTTGTTCGGTAGCAACGACTATACGCGCGTTCCGCCGCATAAGCGCAATATTGGTATGGTGTTTCAGCATTACACGCTGTTTCCCAACATGAGTGTACTCGACAATGTTGCTTTCCCACTCAAAACGCGTGGTGTGCCAAAAGAGGAGCGGCATCGTATCGCCCGCGAGGCGCTTGCCCGCGTGCGGCTCGCAGATTTCGCCAATCGCAGTCCGAAACAGCTCTCCGGTGGGCAGCAGGAGCGTGTCGCATTGGCCCGCGCGATTGTCTATTCGCCGCGTGTTCTTCTGATGGATGAACCTTTGTCCGCGCTTGATAAAAACCTGCGCGAAGAAATGCAGATCGAGATCAAGCGCCTTCATGCCGAACTGGGTATGACAATCGTGTTTGTGACCCATGATCAGGGCGAAGCGCTCACAATGGCTGACCGCGTTGCGATCCTTCAGGGCGGTCATATCCAGCAAATCGCGGGTGCGCGCGAACTCTACAATCGCCCGTCAAATCTGTTTTCTGCGAGCTTCATTGGTGAGATGAACTTGATACCCATCACATGGGATGGTGTGCAGGCGCGGGCTGCCGATGGCACTGTCGTTTCCATACCGTCAGAAAATGTCATGGGCGCTCAATCCAGTGACGCGCTGATGGCGGTTCGCCCGGAGCGGTTGATACCTGCGGAGCAGGGGCTAGAGATCACCGTGCGTGATGTCATTTATGCCGGCCCAGATACTGCCATTCTGGGCACTATGGTCGACGGCACCGAACTGCGCGCACGTTTGGCGAGCGCTGCAATTTCCGACATTGGTGCCGGGCAAAAGCTGCGTTTAGGTTTCGCGCCTGAAGCCAGCCTCGTTTATTCTCGAGCGAGCTAAGCCGATGTTAAAAATGTTTTTCGAGCCGGACGGACGCAAGCTCTCGAAAGGCGGGATGCTTCTCCTGCTATTGCCTTTCTTCTCGCTATTGTTGCTGTTCTTTATTTATCCGCTGGTCAGCTTGCTGGCTCTGTCTGTTACGGAGCCATCGCTTTCCTTTGATAATTATCAGCGGGTCTTCTCCAATCCGGTTTATCTGAATGTGCTTGGGCGAACCGTATTGATTGCCGCGCTGGTCAGCGTGATCGCATTGCTTATGGCTTACCCGATTGCCTGGCTTATGGCGCATTCGAGCGGCCCCAAGCTGATTTTCATAACCGCTTGTATTCTATTGCCGTTCTGGTCGTCGGTGTTGGTGCGAACGGCTGCATGGGCTGTGCTTTTACAGCGCAATGGATTGGTCAATCAGGGGTTACTTCAGCTTGGCCTCATCGATCAGCCGCTGAAGCTTCTTTACACGCAAACCGCAGTCCTGATCGCGATGACGCATGTTCTGTTGCCTTTCGTTGTGCTGCCGATCTATGGCGCCATCCGGAATGTACCCCGCGACTATGCACGCGCGGCGGCCATTCTTGGCGCTGGTCCTGTGCGGACTTTCTTTGAGGTTATTTTCCCGCTGACACTGCCGGGTGTGATGGGTGGCATGATCCTCACCTTTCTGACGGCACTTGGCTACTTTATCACTCCTTCGTTGCTGGGATCACCGAAGGAAATGATGATCGCAACGCTGATTTCCCAGCAGCTTCGCGAAACGCTGGATTGGCCTTTTGCAGCAGCTTTGGTCGGCATACTCACGCTTCTTGTTATGGCGGTTTCGCTGATCTTCGGTCGCGTCTTCAAGTTTAACCGAATGATGGGAGGCAGTGCATGAACACCCGCAATCTGCTCCTCAATGCCTATGTTTATTTGGTACTGTGCTTTCTCGTGGTGCCGATCCTCATCATTCTGCCAATGGCTTTCAGTGAAACGGATTACATCACGTTTCCGCCAAGAGGATTTACGTGGCAGTGGTTTGGAGCCTTCTTCCAGTCCGCACAGTGGATGAGTGCCACCGCATTCAGCGCTCGGATTGCTTTCTTCACGGCAATCTCCAGTGCTGTAATTGGCCTTTGTGCAAGTTATGCAATTGTGCGCGGGAAGGGTGCGCTGGCAACGGTGTTCCAGACCTTGCTCATTGGTCCAATCGTCGTTCCGCATATCGCCTTGGCAATCGCGCTTTACCTGCTGTTCCAAAGCGTTGGATTGTCTGAGACCACGGCTGGATACGTCATCGCTCATACGATTATCGCATTGCCATTCAGCGTGTTCACGATTGTTGCAGCCCTTTCGCAAGTCGATCCTGCGCTGGAGGACGCTGCTATGTGCTGTGGGGCCAATCGATTCGCGGCGTTTCGAGCCGTCACCTTGCCCCTTATCTGGCCGAATGTTTTATCGGGGGCGCTTTTCGCTTTTGTTATCTCGTTCGATGAGCCGGTGATTTCTTTCTTTCTGGCAGGCGTGCGCGACAAGACCCTGCCGCGCATGATGTTCGACGATATCGAGCAAAATCTGACGCCGATTATTCCTGCGATTGCTGTGATGCTGACACTGCTTTCAATCATCGTTCTGGTGGGTGCTGCCGGACTTCGAGCGCTTGCCATGCGCTCGCAACAGACTGTGTCTGAAGAATAAATAAAACAATAGATGTGAGGGAAACATGTTCAAGAAAACAACCAGACTATTGATGTGTGCCGGATTTATGCTTGCCGGTGGAGCGTCGACCGCAAAAGCCGACAGCGTCGTCTATGCAACGACCGGTGGCCAGATGCGCCTGACGCTTGAGAAAGAGTTTTACGGACCTTTCAAGGAAGAAAGCGGCACTGATGTCGTGCCGTTCGATATCGAAGTGCCGGACCAGTGGGCACGAGTCGAAGCCATGAAACGCACGAACAAATATGAGTTTGATATCGTGACTGCGACTGGTCCTGATCTGGTCGACAAGGCCGATCTTCTATTGACGATTGATTGTTCCAAGCTACCCAATGTTGAAGCTAAAGGCGTTGAAGGTTCTTGCAAGGAAAAGGGCGTTGCCAGAACGACTGGCGGTATGCTGCTTGCTTATGACACGTCAGTTTACAAGGATAAGGTTCCTCAGACATGGGCTGATTTCTGGGACGTCAAAACCTTTCCCGGCCCTCGCGGATTGCCTGATACCGGCGACCGTGACTGGTGGTTGCCTGCAATCGCCTTGATCGCTGATGGCGTGCCGCGCGATAAAATCTTCCCGATGGATCTGGATCGCGCTTACAAAAAACTCGATGAAATAAAGCCGCATATCAGCGTGTGGTGGAAGACAGGCAACCAGGTGGCGCAGATCATGCGCGATCAGGAAGTTGCTATGACCATGTCTTATTCCGGCAGAGCATTGAGCGCGATGAATGATGGCGCGCCGTTCAATGTAAGCTGGAACGATGCCGTGATGGATACGGGCTATTTCGCGATCCTCAAGGATGCGCCAAATCCAGAAGGCGCATTGAAGTTCATCAACTACTTCTATGGTCATGCCGAAGGCCACCCAGCCTTCATCAAGACGGCCAATTATGCGACGCATTCAAAGGAAGGCGTGGCTTTGTTGCCTGAGGCTGAACAGAAGAATTACGCTACGTCACCGGATAACTACAAATTATTGCTGGTGCCGGATTTCAAGTGGATCGGCGAAAATCGCAATATGCTGCGTGAGCGCTGGCAGAACTGGCTTGCTGAATAAGCAATGCTTCAAGCAATCTCCGGCCGACGCTCTTGTGGCGTCGGCTTTTGTTTGGATTAAACTGTATAGGCCGAGGACTTCAGGTGCCGGATGAGTGCCGCTCCACCCTCAAGAAGGTCCATGCGAATTGCCATGCGCAAGGCATAGGAGTCGCGGTCGCGCAACGCTAAGAGGACAACTTCGTGTTGGTGCGGACCGGCATAGGTTGGCATGGCGTGCGGATAAAGTTCTGAAAGTATGGGGCCGATACGCATCCAGAGCGCTTCGAGCACGTCTATCAGATGTTTCATGCCTGAACGGCGGTAGATGATGAAATGGAAATCGAAGTTGGTCTGCAGCGCCTCGGGCCAATCTCCGCTTTGTTCGGCGGCAATCAAGCGGTGATGCAGGTCTTCGAGCTGAAGGATATCTTCGTTAGTAATATGCGGTAAAGCGCGCTCCGCCGCCATCGGTTCGAGTTCAAGACGCATCGCGCGAATTTCTTCATACTCGTCGGCCGAAAGCTTCCGCACGCGGATGTAATAGCGCGGCTTGATCTCAATTGCGCCTTCGCGGGAGAGCTGGATAAGTGCCTCCCGAACGGGCGTTTCAGATGTTCCCAGCGAGCGTGCAAGATCACGAACTTTAAGCCGTTGGAGCGGCAGCAGCTGCGCCTGCATCAGCTGCGATTTGAGCGTATTGTAAACGGTGTTTGATAACACCTCGCCAGATTCTGCCTGAGCTTCTTCCGCGGTTGTGTCGTCGGCTTCAGTTAAGCTGCTGTCCGGTTCATTTACAAAGTTCATCAATAGACTCCAATTGCCGGACACATCCTTGTCGAGCGGCCGAATATATCAATTCAATGTCACTACTCAAATGCCCATATGTTTGCAGGCCAGAACCATCTGTGCATCAAGCATGGGCACACCATTGATGATCGTGCAGCCTTTTGCCTGAGCCAGTTGCAACAAGCGCGTCATCGGCGGATTGACTATTATATCCGATACAATCGTGTCAGACGAAACATCAATGGGATCAATCGGAAGTTCGTCCTCTTCGGCCATACCAAGCGAAGTTGTGTTGACGATCAGATCGAATTGCGTACCGTGATGTGGTCCGCTTTTGAGCTTACAGTCAGGATAGGCGGATTGTATATCCGTGACGAGTGCTGCGGCTTTATTCTGGTCACGATTGGTGATCCATACAGTTCGCACGCCTGCCTTGGCGAGAGCAAATCCCACAGCGCGTCCAGCTCCGCCTGCACCCAGCATCAATACAGTCATGTCTTTCGGTTCGATATTATGGTTGCGCAAGCCTTCGATAAAGCCGGGACCGTCAATGTTATCTCCAACGAGACGCCCACTTTCTTCACGGCGAACAAAATTGACCGCGCCGATCTCTCGTGCCGCATCGGACACTTCGTCCAGAAGAGGCATGATTGCGATCTTGTGCGGAATAGTCACTCCGAACCCGCTCACATTTCCTAGTTTGCGAATTGCATCAATGACCTGTGCAAGATTTTCTGGATGGACATGCAGCGGAACTGCCGCAGCATTTTTGCCTGTTTTGCTGAAATAGGTGTTGAAGACGTGGCTTGCCCGAACATGGCCAACCGGATGCGCCAGAACGAAAAGGATTTTACTTTTGCCAGTGACTTCCATGGGTTAGGCCCTCGTCATTTCGCGTGCGATAATGATCCGCTGAATTTGCGAAGTGCCCTCATAAAGACGAAACAGGCGCACATCGCGATAGAAGTGTTCGACAGCATAGTCCTGCATATAACCTGACCCGCCATGTATCTGAACAGCGTGGTCAGCAACGCGGCCCACCATTTCCGAACAATAAAGTTTACAGCTTGCAGCTTTGCGGATGATGGTCGGGTCTTTGTCATCGAAAGCGCGTGCAGCATCAAGCACCATGCAGCGTGCGGCATAGGCCTCTGTGCTCATATCAGCAAGCATAGCCTGTATCATCTGATGTTCTGCAATCGGCTTGCCGAATTGAACCCGGCTTTTTGCGAAGTCGACGGCCTCGTCAATTAATCGCTCTGCCATGCCTGTGCATACGGAAGATATATGCAATCTTCCACGATTGAGCACTTTCATTGCCGTCTTGAAGCCTCGGCCCTCTATCCCGCCAATGATGCTTTCTGCAGGGACGCGAACATTCTCCAGATAGACATCACAGGTCTGCGTACCGCGCTGGCCCATCTTGTGGTCGGCTTTTCCCACAGTCAGACCGGGCGCATTGCGATCAACCAGAAAGGCCGTGACGCCGGAAGGCCCGGCTTCGCCAGTTCGCGCCATGAGTGTGAAAACACCGGCAATTGGTGCATTGGTTATGAAGCGCTTCACGCCATTGAGAACGTAATCATCGCCGTCCCTGACCGCCGTGGTTTTAACCGCGCCTGCATCGGACCCCACATCTGGTTCAGTTAAAGCGAAGGAGCCGATAATCTCGCCGCTCGCAAGCTTGGGTAGCCAATAGGTTTTCTGGGCTTCAGTTCCGTCAACAATAATCCCTTGCGACCCGATGCCGTTGTTGGTTCCGATGACGGAGCGGAATGCTGGTGAGGTATAGCCAAGCTCAAAACCGACGAGAACTTCTTCCTCCATCGTCAAGCCAAGCCCATCATATTCTTCCGGGATTGAAAGCCCGAACAAGCCCATCGCCCTCATGTCATCGATGACATCTTCCGGGATGCTGTTTGTCTCTTCCACTTGCCTTTCGACAGGCATCAGCCGCTCCCGAACGAAGCGTCTGATCGTATTTATGAGAGATTGGAAGGTCTCCGGATCGCGGATCATAAGTTGCCCCTTCGCACACGATTTCAACAAAGATGAAACACGTCGCGTTTTGCAGAAATATCCTATTGCTAAGGGAATGTTTCATAGATTAAAGTTCGAAACAATATAAAATGAAATTAAATTCCATTTGTAGTTTTGGCTGTGATTGGAGTTGGTTCAGGGGAAGTTAGGGAGAGGATGACCGAGCTTACCGATGTGGTGATTGAGAGCCGTCCGGCGACTGGTGTTGCTTTACTGGAGATCAATCGTCCAGAAGCACTCAATGCTTTGAATATGGATATTCGGCAGAAGCTGTCTGAAGCTGTGGATCGCCTTGCTGCTGATCACGAAACGCGAGTGATCGTCATCGCCGGCAAAAGCGGAAATTTTGCCGCTGGGTCAGACGTGAAAGTGTTCGCGCAAACTGGTGCAGGAGAAATCCTTGCGCAGCGGCTTCACCGTTACTGGGAAAGTCTCGCGCACTGCCCGAAGCCTGTGATTGCTGCCGTTGAAGGCTATGCGCTGGGTGGAGGATGCGAACTTGCGATGCATGCCGATATTATCATTGCATCGCGGACTGCGAACTTCGGTCAGCCAGAAATCAAGCTTGGGCTTATGCCGGGCGCGGGCGGCACGCAGAGGCTTTTGCGGGCGATAGGTAAATATAAGACCATGTTATTGACGTTGACTGGCGAAATGCTTTCAGCGGTCGATGCCGAAAGATATGGCCTTGTCAGTCGGTTGACGGATGAGGGAAAAGCGCTCGAGGAAGCTCTGAAGCTTGCCGGGAAAATAGCGTTGATGCCGCCGCTTGCGGCAGAGCAGATCAAAGAAGCGGTAATATATGGTGAGGATGCGCCTCTGGAAACCGCTTTGAGATTGGAGCGTAAGGCATTCCAACTTCTTTTCGACACAGAAGATAAGAGGGAAGGAATCGATGCCTTCTTGTCCAAGCGCAAGCCAGAGTTCAAGGGGCGCTGAGATGGATGTGATGTCAGGCCCCATCAGTGAAGTTGGTATCATTGGCGCTGGGATTATGGGCATCGGCATTGCTGAAACAATGGCTGCTGCCGATTTGAAAGTTTACCTGTTCGATCAGCTTCCGGGCAAAGCAGAGACAGCGAAGCGCGACCTTTCAAAACGTCTGGACACTCGAGTTGCACGTGGGAAACTGGAAGCTGCTAAAGCAGCGAATACTCTGGACCAGATTATACCTATTGCCGCCTTGAAGGAGTTGGCTTCGGCAAGTTTGGTTATCGAAGCCATTGTGGAAGATCTGGGTGTGAAGCGCGAGCTGATTGCATCCCTGGAAGCGCATCTATCGCCTCAAACGATTATCGCGACGAACACATCGTCTTTATCCGTGACTGCAATCGCGGGAAAAGCTGAAAACCCGCAACACGTGGTGGGTTTTCATTTCTTCAACCCTGTTCCGCTGATGCGGGTTGTGGAAGTGATCAAAGGTGCACTGACAAGTGATGCGGTCCTAGAGCGTCTGAAAGAACTTGCAGAGCGGATTGGCCATAGACCAGTCATGGCGGCCGATACGCCGGGGTTTATCGTCAACCATGCCGGTCGCGCCTATGGGACCGAAGCGCTTGCGATGATCCGCGAAAGCGTTGCGGATTTCACAACTATCGACGCTATTTTACGGGATGCTGCGGGTTTCCGTATGGGGCCTTTCGAGCTTCTCGATCTGACGGGTCTTGATGTCTCCCATCCGGTGATGGAAGCGATCTACGGCCAATATTATCAAGAGCCGCGTTATCGACCTTCAGTGATTACGCGCCAGCGCCTTGATGCTGGTCTGCTCGGACGCAAGAGTGGGCGCGGCTTTTATGACTACTCTGACGATTCAATTACGATCACGACCACTGATGAACAAGGCAGTCTACCGAAATCGGTGACGATCATCGGCGATACGCCCGAAAAAGCGCTGCAAAAAGTTGCGGAGCTGGCAGGTGTTCAAATCAGTGACGATGCGCGTTCGAGTCCACTGGTTCTGATTGGTTTGATTGGCGATGATCTGACCTCGACAATCGTCCGCGAAGGCCTCGACGCCGCCAATACGATTGGTTTTGATCCGCTATTCGGCGTCGACAAGCATCGGACGCTGATTGCTTCGCCGGGAGCAACTGACAATGTGCGAGAACAAGCTTTAGCTCTTGCGCAATCCGACGGTGTCAAAGCGTCGGTGGTCGAAGACACATGCGGAACTGTTTGCCAACGTGTGTTGGCGATGATCGTGAATATTGCAGCCGACATTGTTCATCAGAAGATTGCGTCAGTTGATGATCTCGATGCTGCTGTGCGTTTGGGACTCGGTTATCCGCATGGGCCGCTCGAATGGGGCGACAGGATCGGTGCGGACATGATTGTCCGTATTCTCGATGCCATTCATGAAAGAACCGGTGACCCGCGTTATCGTGCCAGCCTTTGGTTGCGTCGCAGGGCCGAACTGAAACTGCCGCTCGCAGAATACAATTAGGGAACCTTTATCATGGCCGAAAAAATTGATCTGAAACCTTCTGCGCCCTGGTATCGGCTTAATGTGACCGAGGAGGATTGGCGCGCTGCGAAAGCCGGTGATCTTTTGAAATGGTATAGCCAGATGAAGCTCATCCGGCGCTTTGAAGAAAAAATACTCGACTTTGAAAAAGCCGGACTGGTCCACGGACCTGCTCATGCCAGTATCGGACAGGAAGCCGCCGCAGTTGGTGCCATGTCAATGCTCGGTTCCGACGATCAGATAAATGGTACGCATCGTGCGCATCATCAGGTGCTCACAAAGCTGATAAACGCACAGGCACCATCCGATTTCGATATTCTTCAATCTGATTTTACCGACGACATGAATGATGCCGTCTATCGTCTGATGGCGGAAATCATGGGGCTTAATCCCGGATATTGCGGTGGTCGTGGCGGCTCTATGCATATGCGTGACGCTGCATCAGGCATTGCGGGAACGAGCGCGATTGTCGGCGGAAATATTCCGCATGCCGCCGGTTACGCACTTGCGGACAAGCTTCTTGGCAGGAAAGGTGTATCGGTCGCTTTCTTTGGCGATGGTGCTTCCCTGCAGGGGGCCACTTATGAAGCGATGAACATCGCCGCACTCTACAGTTTGCCTGTCATTTTCTACGTTGAGAACAATCTCTACGCTGTATCGACCCACATTCAAGACGCCACGCGCGAAACCCGTATTGCGTCGCGTGGTCCGATGCTCGGCTTTGCCGGCATTGAATGTGATGGAATGGATGTTGTTGCCGTTCATCAGGCGATGCGTGATGCCTGCCGGATCATCGAAGAAGAGGGCGGCCCTGTCGTTATCGAAGCGCAATGCTATCGCTATTTGCATCAAAGCGGAAGCAAGGCAGGCAGTGATTTTGGTTATCGCACCGGCGAAGAAGAAGAAGAATGGAAGCGTCGGGACCCTATCGCGCAGGCAGAGCGACGACTGAAGGAACTCGGCATTGCAGGCGATGCTGAATTTGCTCAGATCGACGAAAAGGTGAGCGCTGCGGTGCAGATTGCTGGCGGGCGTCTGACGGAGACTGCACCCGGCAGCAATGTTCTGCGTATTCCAGACGCCTTGTGGCCTTCGCCGCAGAGTGTCGATGAAGGCATCCTCGGTGACGGCAAAGAATTTGACGATGCTCGCTTTCGCGAAATTGAGGACTATTCTCCCAATGAGCTGGAGAAGATACGGTTTGCTGCTGCAGCGTCTGACGTCATTGGTCGGGCGATGCAAAAAGATCCCACAATCATCGTGATGGGCGAGGATGTTCATCGCTTTGCCGGTGGTGTGAGTGGTTTTACCAAAAACGCGCTTGAACAGTTTCCCGGCAGAGTTCTGGCCATGCCGATTGCCGAAAATGGCTTTACGGGTGTTGCTTTGGGAGCGGCATTACGCGGGCTGCGGCCAGTCGTAGAAATCATGTTTGGTGACTTCTGTTTCGTTGCAGCAGATCAGATTGCAAACGGTATTTCGAAAGTCCGCCACATGTTCGGCGATGGGTTTCCCGTTCCGATTGTTTTGCGCGTTCGTGTGTCGCCGCATACAGGTTACGGTTCGCAGCATTCAGGCGATCCGTCGGCATTGTTTGCAATGTTTCCGGGATGGCGCGTCGTTTCACCAACCAATGCCTTTGACTATGTCGGTCTGATGAACAGCGCGCTCCGGTCTAACGATCCTGTGGCAATTATCGAGCATGTCGAATTCTACCAGCGCGAGAGCTTGGTGCCCAAGGATGATCGCGATTATTGCATTCCGCTCGGGAAGGCGCGAGTTGTCAGGTCTGGTTCGGCATGTACCGTGCTCGCGACATCGGTGATGGTGCAGGCTTCGGTTAAAGTTGCCGACGAATCCGGTATTGATGCCGAGATTATCGATATGCGAAGCCTCGACATGACCGGCATCGACTGGGAGCTTATTGGTCAATCTATCGCGAAGACCAATCGTGTGGTGATTGCCGAGCAGGTCGCGAGCGGGTTGTCACTCGGACGGCATTGGGCCGCTGAAATCCAGCGGCGTTTCTTCAACGATCTTGACCACGAAATTCTTCATGTGACGGGCAGTCTGTCCTCGCCTGTAGTTTCACTGGTCTTGAATAAGGCGGCTCTAGGGTCGGCGGAAAAAGTTCGGGCGGCGCTTGAACAAATCACGCGTACTGCCTGATGAATTGATCATAAAAAGAGAAAAACGAGGAACACAATGAAAAATGGGAAAACAGGGCTCAACCGCCTTTTGACGATGAATTTCAAAAGCGTGATAATGGCTGCAACGCTGTTGACTGCCGTTCCGGCAGCCTATGCACAAAATGCGGATTCACTTGTTATCGCGCGTAACATGGACATCAATTCACTCGATCCACACCGGACCTTCTGCGACACGTGCCAGATTTATGACTCTGCAGTCTATGAAGGTCTTCTGTCGCTGGACAAGGACAATAAGGTCATCCCAGTTCTCGCTGAAAGCTATACAGCAAATGGCGACCAGACTGAGTTTACCTTCAAGATCAATCCGAAAGCCGTATTCTCGGATGGTGCCAAAGTCGAAGCCAAGGACGTCAAGTGGTCTTGGGAACGTCTGAAGAATGTTAAGGGCAGCCCGTCGTTTCTTGCGGATACAATCGGCTCGATAGAAACGCCTGATGAAGCAACTGTGGTTGTAAAAACCAAGGCGCCGAACTCGGAATTCTTCAACGTGGTTGCTTCGCCCTATTTCGGTATCGTCAACAGTAAAGTAGCGACCGAAGAGGCGAAGGCTGTCAACGGTGTGGACGCTGCCGAAAAGGATAATGCCGAGGCATGGTTTCTCGCCAATTCGGCTGGCAGTGGTCCATTCGTTCTGGGCGCTTACGAACCCAATTCCGAACTGCGTCTGAAGCGCAATGACAAGTATTGGCGCGAGACTCCGAAGGTTGCGGAGGTCGTTATCCGTCAGGTGAAGGATGCGGTGGCGCAGGCGCAGATGCTTGAAAATGGCTCTGCCGATATTGCAATGCAGATTGACCCAGAAACCGCCAAAACCATTCGCAATCCGGACGTGAAGATCGATTCCATTCACTCTTATAACTTTATCTACATTGCACTTTCGCCGGGGGCCAAATCGAACGAAGTACCGCTGACGCCCGAAGTGCGCGAGGCAATTTCCACGGCCATTGATCGTGAAACTTTGCTCGATTTCATGCTGGGCGACAAAGGCCAGTTGATTGGCGCTGCTATTCCGATCGGCTTTCCCGGTGGCTCGGATCACAAAATCCCTGAATATAATGTGGACAAAGCCAAGGAACTGCTGGCGAAAGCTGGGCATCCAGATGGCTTCAAACTTGAGGCAACCTATCCAAATCTGAATGTTTATGGCGTTGATTTCACGCAGATGATGCAAAAGATCCAGCAAGATCTGTCGAAGGTGAATATCAAGGTTGAGCTGCAGCCTGTTTCCTTTGCAACATGGCGTGAAAAGGTGAACGGAGATGGCACACCGTTGACGGTGGTCTATTATGCACCTGATTTCTACGGCACATCACAATATATCGATGCGTTTGGCCTGGCCAAGGGCAGTCTATGGGCCAAGCGAGCCGGTGAAGCGCGTGACCCGTCATTCGTAATTGGCGATATTCAGCAAGTCATGGCCGACGCTCTCAAAGCGCCCGCCGATCAGGCAGATAAGGTCTGGTTTCAGGCCGGTGAGAAAATGGCCGCCGCAAACGTCATCATTCCAATGCTGAGCCCGGATGTCATTCTAGCCTACAACAACAAGGTGAACGGCGTTCGCTATTCTGCCTGCTGCAACTTGCCATTGGCTGAGATTTCACTCGCCAAATAAGTGGAAAAACTGGAAAGGCCGGAGAGTGATCTCCGGCCTTTTTTTCTTTCACGGCGTATTCTATCAGCAAACCGAATTTGTAAGTTCACTGAGGATGCGCAGTGACAGGCTACGCTTTTCAAGATGAGGCATGTGCCCGCACGCTTCAAACGCATGAAGGGCCACATTGTCGGGAAGATTGCGACTATGTTTGAAAGGCAGGATTCTATCCTGTTTTCCAAAGACCACGCGCACCGGTATCTCAAGTGCAGCGAGATCGTCGATGATCGAAATTGTCTGCGTTCCATCGGCAAAAAAGCGCTTTGCAAAAGCCGCCATCGCGTCGCTTAAGCGCTGATCCTGTCGTTGCTGAACAACTGCAGAGATGAATGTTTCTGAGATAACGTCCTTTGCGTGCACAAGCTCATGCAACCATGGCGTTACACTCTCTTTCGATTTGGCTCGCACGAAGTTTTCGACAAATCCAACATTGATTTCAGGCCCCAGACCTCCGGGTGCAAACAGGCCCAGAGCACGGATATCGATATTGCCTCGGGCCGCCAGTCGCGCGCTGACTGCTGCACCGAAGGAATGCCCCACCATAATTATTTCTGTGAGATTGAGCTGCCTGATGGTGGCTTCCACGAGGCCGGCGACTGCATCAAGGTCTGCAACGGTTTCAAGCGGCGAGGCGCCATGTGAAGGCAGGTCTATAGCGAGCAAAGGCTGCTGCCATTGGCTTCCCGCGAAAAGTCCGCGCCAGTTGTTATGGTCGGACGCGAAGCCGTGCAGGAGCACCAGTGGTATGCCTTCACCCTTGCGCAACCAGACGGCGTTCAAGACGGTGTCCTTATGAGAAGCGCTTGATTTGCCGCTGATTTGCCGTGGCAGAACATTGCCAGTCTCTATTGCAGCGATGATATCTTTCTTTTGTATGCGCCCGCTCGGTCCACTGCCATTGATCTGTGAAAGATCAATCCCGGCATCGCCAGCGAGGCGTTTTGCAAGTGGTGTTGCGACCATTCTGCCGGTCAGTGTGGTGTTTGAACGGATATCCGATGCCGGGATCTCAGAAACCTCTTTCGTTTCAGGAGCTTGTTCGGCAGTGGTTTCCGCGGCGAGTTTTGATGGGGCGAAAGAAACTGCTTCGCCCTGCAAGAACAGGCTCGCGACACTTTGACCGACGTCGATCTCATCGGAGGTCGATGGTTTGAGAATTTTCAGCGTGCCATCGTGAGGGGCATCCACTTCAACAACTGTTTTATCGTTATCGATTTCAAACAACAGCTGCCCCTGTCGTACCTCCTCACCGTCCTTTACGTGCCAACGTGAGATTGTGCCGGAATTGGTTTCCAGACTGACTTTTGGATATAGAATATCGGTGGCCATGAGATTTCCTGCATCAATCTACTACGTCGCCGCTGGCGAGGTTAGGGTAAGGACGTATGTGAAAACGTGTCTGTATTGCCGATCAATCGTTCCTGCAGTTCAACGGTAAGTTGTCTGAGTGCTGGTCCGATTTCGGCGTAACAAGCGCCGCGCGGTGCAATGTCGGTGATGCCGCCGCAAGTGATTGCGACGAGCTGGGTTCCGTCGGTTGGCCGGAAAGGGATTCCAACAGCATTGATATAGCTGTACCAGTCGCCGCATGAAGCCACGAAGCCATCTCTTGCGAAGTCCTCAAGTGCGTGGCTGGTCAGTCGACGGATTTTCTCGGCATGTTCCGGTTCGGCCGCAAGCATTTGCTCGAGAAGAATCTCGCGCTGGGCTTCTTCCATACCAACATAATAAGAAAGTCCCATAGCTGTGCGCCAGATCGGCAATCTTGAGCCGACATTGAGGCGTAGCGAGACGGGGTTTTCGGAGCGCGCATTGGCGATATAGACCATCTCGCGCTGCTCACGCAGGCCCATGGCCACGGCAACGCCCGTTTTTTCTGCAAGCTTTCGCATCAATGGCATGGCCATATAGACGACAGCGTTCGAGCTTAGTCCCGAATAACCCAGCGAGATGGTTGCTGGGCCAATGCTGTAGCGACCGAGATTGTCGTCATAATTGAGATAGCCGAGATTGACCAAGGTCAGCGTCAAACGCGAAATCGTGGCTTTCGGCAATCCTGTACGGTCAATAAGTTCCTGATTCCCAAGAGAAATATCATTGGGGGTGAAGCTGCGCAAAATCTCCAGTCCTCGAACGAGGGCACTGGAAACCTGAGCGCTGTCTTTATCGAGGTCCACTGAACTGGGCTTCGCTCTTTTCTTCACGTTGTCTCCTGGACGATGTTGACGATTTCAGTTTGCAGGAATGTCATTCCAGAAAATGAAATTTAATTTCATTTATATTGACGGCGTCAAATTTGCTTGTCAATACTATGTGCAAGGACGCACAAAAACTGCGCCAGATTTCCAGAATGGGAACCGTGCATGTCAAATTATCTCTTTAAGCGCCTAATTGCGATGCCATTTCTAATTCTGGGCATCGTCACTATGGCCTTTGCGCTCACGACAATAACCAAAGGCGATCCGCTCACATCGATTGTGGCGGAGCAGCAAATGAATAATCCCGAGGTTGTGGCCGCTGCAAAGGCAAAATGGGGACTCGATCGAAGCCTTCCCGAGCGCTACGTCATCTATCTGAAAAATCTTGTAACTGGCGATATGGGAACGTCGTTCGTCACTAAGCGACCTGTCAGCACGGATTTGATGGCGCGTTTACCCGCCACCATGGAACTGGTGTTGTCGGCGATGGTTCTTGGTTCCGTCGTCGGAATACTGCTGGGAATTCTGGCAGCATATTATCGCGATAGCGCCATTGATCATGTGGCGCGCCTGTTTGCGCTGCTGGGTTCCTCTCTGCCAGTTTTCTGGTTGGGCCTCGCTGTTCTGTTTATTTTTTCGGTGAAGTTTGAGTTGCTTCCGGGGCCAGGTCGGCTTGATCCTCGTATGGCGCCACCCGTTGCTGTTACGGGCTTTATGACCATAGACAGTTTGCTTGCGGGAAATTTCGCAGCTTTCAAAAATGCACTCGCTCACCTCATTCTGCCGGCAACGGTGTTGGGCTGGACGGTTGCTGGCACGATCTCGCGTTTGGTGCGCGCCAATATGCTTGATGTGATCGGGCGAGAATTCATTCTCACTGCCCGCGCAAAAGGTGCGGGTGAATTCCGCGTCGTGTTCCGCCACGCTCTTCGCAATATTCTTGTGCCGGTCCTGACGGTCATCAGCTACTCGTTTGCTTATCTTATTACGGGCGCTGTGTTGACCGAAACCATTTTTGCCTGGCCGGGCATGGGGTCCTATGCGGTTGAAGCTGCGCGTTCGCTAGACTTTCCTGCAATCATCGGCGTCACCATTGTTGGTGGTGTCATGTTCCTGGTGACGAACCTTTTGACTGACGTTGCCTATGTTCTCGCAAATCCGCGCGTTCGGTTGGGATAGGGGGAACAAATGGTTGCAACTGTAAATACTGCACCGCGCCAAATCAAAATACCACGCTGGCTTACCCTGCCAGTTGCCATCGGCATCGTGGTTGTTGGCTTCTGGATCATCGCGACATTTTTCGCCCCCTATATGACACCTTATGATCCGCTTGATATGGTCGGGCGTCGTCTGCAGGCACCGAGTTGGTCTCACTGGCTTGGTACGGATGCCCTTGGACGCGATGTGCTGACGCGAACGCTCTATGGAGCGAAGCACTCTTTGCCTATTGCTCTTATTGTGGTGGCGAGCGCCGTGATTATCGGCGCTTTGGCGGGCGCAATCTCCGGCTACAAGGGCGGTTTCATCGGCTCTGCAATCATGCGTCTGGTCGATATAACATTGTCTTTTCCGCCGATGCTGCTCGCCATGGCCGTTGCCGCTTCGCTCGGACCGGGTCTGGAGAATGCTGCCATCGCAATGGTTATTGTTTGGTGGCCTGTTTATGCGCGGTTGATGCGCGCTCAGGTGCTGGAAGTGCGTGAACGCGAGCATGTGGAAGCAGCCATTGCCTCCGGCGCAAGCAGCACACGTGTTCTCTTGAAGCATATTCTGCCGCTCTGCTGGACGCCGATATTGATCAGCGCGACGATGGATTTGGGACAGGTCATTCTGCTTGCCGCTTCGCTCAGCTTTATCGGACTTGGTGCAACGCCGCCGACCCCGGAATGGGGCTCGATGATCGCGGAAGGTGCGGTCTATTTCTACAATTGGTGGATCGCCATGGGGCCGGGTATTGCCATTCTGACGATCGTTCTGGGGTTCAATTTCATCGGCGATGGTCTTCGCGACTATTTCGACCCGCGTTCGAAGTGATTGGAGAACAAGATGACAAATCCAAATGAGAACGCCAGTCTGTTTCGAATTGAGAACTTGCGCGTCGGTTTTGGCCGCGATGGCATGGTGCTCGATGCCGTCCGAGGTATTAATCTGGAACTGAACCGCCGCGAGGTTTTGGGAATTGTTGGCGAATCCGGTTCCGGAAAATCCATCGGGATGCTGGCTTCCATCGGGCTAAATCCACCAAACTCAAAAGTCACAGGTTCGGTCACTTTTCTTGGTGAGGAGCTTGTCGGTAAATCACGCCGCGAAATGCGCAGTTTGCGCGGTTCAAAAATCGCCATGATTTTTCAGGACCCGCTTTCGTCGCTTAATCCGGTGATGAAGATCGGCGATCAGCTGATTGAAGCTTTGCAACTTCATCAAAGAAAACTGAGCCGCAAGGCTGCAATGGCACGGGCTATCGAGTTGCTGGAACTTGTTTCCATCCCGCAACCGGATCAGCGGGTAAAGCAGTATCCGCATGAGTTTTCGGGTGGGATGCGGCAGCGTGTCATGATTGCTATGGCAGTTGCAAACGACCCCGAACTGCTGATCGCTGACGAGCCGACCACCGCGCTCGACGTGACTGTTCAGGCGCAGATCATGGCAGTTTTGCGCGAGTTGCAAAACAAGCTGGGTCTGGGACTAATTCTCATCACTCACGATCTGGGTGTGCTCGCTGGTCACGCTGACCGCGTGGCGGTAGTCTATGCAGGCGAAGTGGTTGAAGAGGCGGATGTTTTTGAGCTTTTCGATAATCCTCGCCATCCTTATACGCGCGGTTTGATTGCTTCGATCCCTACGCTGAGCGACAGCGGCGGCAAGCTTTATTCCATTGAAGGTGCACCACCAGTTCTGGGTGCGTTTCCAACCGGCTGCGCATTTCATCCGCGTTGCGCCCACGCACAGGAAATTTGCAAAACAACACCACCCGCATACCAGCATTTCGGGCGCCATATATCGGCCTGCCACTTTGCTGACAGCCTGCCTGCATACCAACGCAAGGCCGATATGCCGGTCACGAAAGAGGCCGTACTATGAATCCCGTTTTTTCATCACAGACGGCAACTCCATCCTTATCCGACGCAGCCCTTTCGGTTCGTAATTTGCGAAAGTCATTTCCAATCAAAGGTGGGACGATCTTTCAGCGTGACATTGCCGAGGTGAAGGCTGTCGACGACATTTCATTTGATCTGGCAAAGGGCGAAACCCTTGGTTTGGTCGGAGAATCTGGTTGCGGAAAATCAACACTAGGGCGCTGCCTGCTGCGCCTAATTGAGCCGACCAGCGGCGAGGTTCTCTTTCAAGGACAAAACGTGGCGCAGTTTTCGCCAAGAGAAATGCGTGCGGTGCGCAAGCATTTGCAATTTGTCTTTCAGGACCCGTTTGCTTCGCTGCATCCGCGTATGCGGATTGCGGAAAGCATCGCAGAACCTCTCCGTATCAGCGATCTTTCGCAGCATCAGCGCAAAGAGCGCGTGGAAGAGATGTTGCGGCTCGTTAGGCTCAATCCAGAGCACGGCAAGCGGTATCCACACGAGCTTTCCGGAGGCCAGCGTCAACGTGTTGTGATTGCACGCGCCTTGGCGCTCAATCCGCAGGTCTTGGTGCTGGATGAACCGGTGTCAGCGCTTGATGTGTCTGTGCAGGCTGGTGTTTTGAACCTTCTTCAGGAAATTCAGGCTGAGTTTGGCACCTCATATATTTTCATTGCCCATGATTTGTCGGTCGTGCGGCACATCTCGCATACCGTTGCGGTAATGTATCTTGGCCGCATCGTTGAAAAAGCTCCGGCCAACGAGCTCTATAGCCGCCCGCTTCATCCCTATACGCAGGCTTTGATGTCGGCTGTGCCGCTCGCCGATCCGGTGATTGAGCGAAAGCGGCAGCAAATTCTCCTGAAAGGTGATGTGCCAAGCCCCATCAATCCGCCGTCTGGTTGTCCGTTCCGTACGCGCTGTTTCAGGACGGAGGCGGTCTGTGCCGAGATCAGGCCTGAGTTGCAGATGCAGGGAAATGGCCATGCCGTGGCGTGTCATTTTCCGCAGGAATGGCGCTCGTAACAGTAATTTCGCCAATCAAGTTTGGCTATCGGCTCCCGCCGTTTGCGGGGTTGTTTGAGAAGGACGTGACTTTGACAATAATGAACGAGCTGAAGGTTCCCGCTGTGGGCGATAGTAACGCTGTTTTGCCACTGGCTGGAATAAAAGTTCTCGATCTCTCGCGCGTTCTTGCCGGTCCCTGGGCCACGATGAGTCTCGCCGATCTGGGAGCTGAGGTCTGGAAGATCGAAAATATTCAGGGCGGCGACGACACGCGTGCGTGGTCCGTTCCCAATTATAAGGGAGCGAGCACTTATTTTCTTTGCGCGAACCGCGGCAAGAAAAGTCTGGCGCTTGATTTGAAATCGCCTGAAGGGCTCAACATCATTTACGAACTGGCAAAGCAGGCTGATGTTGTCGTCGAAAACTTCCGAGCCGGAACCGTCGAGCGATTAAAGATTGATTACGATACTTTGAAGGCGCTTAACCCGGCGCTCATCTATTGCTCTATTTCCGGCTATGGCCAGACCGGACCTGAGGCTCAACGTCCGGGGTATGATTTTGTGGTTCAGGCTGAAAGCGGCTTGATGTCAATAACGGGACAAACCGACGGTGAACCGATGCGTATTGGTGTCGCTATGACGGATATTGTTGCCGGGATGGTCGGTACACAATCCATTCTTGCGGCGCTCTATCAGCGCAAAGCCACTGGTGTGGGGCAGTTTGTCGATATTTCGTTGTTTGAATGCGCGCTTAATACGCTTATCAATATCGGCAGCGCACATCTGAATGGCGGCCATGTGCCCAAGCGCTTTGGCAACGCGCATCCGACTGTTGTTCCCTATCAGATTTTCGAATGCTCAGATGGGGCTTTTGCGCTTGCCGTCGGCAATGATCGTCAGTTCGCTATCCTTTGCGAAAAGATTATCGATCTGCCTGAACTCGCAGCTGACGAGCGTTTTAAGACAGCAAGCGGTCGCGCCTTAAACCGGGCCGATCTGATACCGCCGATGGCAAAACGCTTCTCCAGCAATACACGTGGGTTTTGGATGGCTGAATGCTTGCGAATGGGTGTTCCTGCAGGTCAGGTGAAAACGGTCCCAGAAGCTTTTGAAAGCCCGAATGTATTGGCGCGTGAAGTCGTACAAACTCTGGAAAGCCCTTATCTGGGGCCGGTATCGCTGGTGCGGCCAGCGCAAGGGTTGGAAGCGCAAAAGCAGGCGTCTTACAAAGCGCCTCCGATGCTGGGCGAGGACAGTGTTTCTATTCTCGAAGACGTTCTCAATATGGACCAAATCAAGCTGGCCGAGTTGATCGATGCTGGCGTCATTCACCAATATCAACCGACAGTTTGACAATAGGAGAGGACGATGGAAACTCAAGTGGAATATTCCGACGTACAGCTCTTCATTGATGGGAAATGGCGTGATGGGTCGCGTGGCGAGACGATAGAGGTTCTAAACCCTGCCACAAATGAGGCTATTGGCCGTATAGCCAAAGCCACGTCCACTGATCTCGATGATGCACTGGCTGCTGCCGATCGCGGGTTCGAGATTTGGCGCAAGGTGTCGGCCTTTGATCGCTATAAAGTTTTGCGAAAAGCCGCTGATATCTTTCGCAGTCGTGGCGAAATCGTGGCCCATTTGCTGACGATGGAGCAGGGCAAGCCTCTTGCTGAAGCGCGCACCGAAGCTGCTGCAGCCTGCGATTTGATCGATTGGTTTGCTGAAGAAGCGCGCCGCAGCTATGGCCGTATCGTCCCACCGCGTTTTGCTCATGTGATGCAGACTGAGATTAAGGAACCAGTTGGTCCTGTAGCGGCGTTCACACCATGGAATTTCCCGATCAATCAGTCGGTTCGTAAAATTTCGGCCGCACTTGCTGCTGGTTGTTCCATTATTTTGAAAGCTGCGGAAGACACACCTGCTGCTCCGGCTGAGTTGGTGCGTGCTTTTGCTGATGCTGGTTTGCCAGACGGTGTCATCAATCTCGTTTATGGCGATCCGGCGGAAATATCGTCTTATCTCATTCCTCATCCCGTGATTAAGAAAGTGTCGTTTACTGGCTCTACACAGGTAGGGAAACAACTTGCGGCATTAAGCGGGTTGCATATGAAGCGGGCAACGATGGAGCTGGGCGGACATGCACCTGTCATCATCATGGCGGATGCCGATATTGATCAGGCGATCAAGGTTGCAGCCGCTGCAAAGTTTCGTAATGCGGGACAGATTTGCATCGCGCCAACCCGCTTTTTGATCGAAGAACCCGCATATGATCAAGTGATCGAAGGGCTTTCCCAATATGCGAGCGCGTTGAATGTCGGAAACGGTCTCGATGCAGAAACAACCATGGGGCCGCTGGTCAATGCACGCCGGGTCAATGCCATGGAACGATTGATCGGCGAAGCTAAAGAACACAAGGCTGCTGTGGTAACAGGGGGTGAGCGCATTGGTAATCGCGGAAACTTTTTCCAGCCAACCGTGCTGGCAGATGTGCCACTTGAGGCTGCGATTATGAACGAAGAACCGTTTGGCCCAGTAGCGCTGCTTAACAGTTTTCAGACGCTGGATGAGGCGTTGGGGGAGGCCAATCGGCTTAACTATGGTCTTGCGGCCTATGCATTCACCGGATCATCAGCCAATGCCGCGAAAATCTCGTCGTCCTTACGCAGCGGAATGATCACCATCAATCATTATGGTCTGGCTCTGCCGGAAGTGCCATTCGGCGGCATCAACGATTCTGGTTACGGAACAGAAGGTGGTGCCGACGCGCTGGATGCCTATCAGAATACGAAATTCGTTTCGCATTTGCAGGCCTGAATACGTCCCAATCTTGTTGCTATGCCAGAACCATGAGACTTCATAATGAGTGACGCCTATATTTGTGACTATGTTCGTACGCCCATCGGTCGCTTTGGCGGTTCGCTTTCGTCCGTGAGAGCGGATGATCTCGGAGCCATTCCGCTCCGCGCATTGATGGAACGCAATGCATCGGTCGACTGGGAAGCGGTTGACGATGTTATTTTTGGCTCTGCCAATCAGGCGGGCGAAGACAACCGTAATGTCGCACGCATGTCACTGCTTCTTGCGGGATTGCCAGTCGGCGTATCTGGAACCACGATTAATCGCCTTTGTGGTTCAGGGATGGATGCGGTTATAAGTGCTGCGCGCGCAATCAAGGCCGGCGAGGCTGAGTTGATCATCGCAGGGGGCGTCGAAAGCATGAGCCGGGCCCCATTCGTGATGCCGAAGGCCGATGCCGCGTTTTCCCGCAAAGCGGAAATATTTGACACGACTATCGGTTGGCGTTTTGTGAACCCGCTGATGAAGAAACAATATGGCGTCGAATCCATGCCTGAGACCGGCGAGAATGTTGCTGAAGATTACAATATCTCACGTCAAGATCAGGATGCTTTCGCGTTGCGCAGTCAGGAGAAAGCTGCCGCAGCACAGGCCAACGGGCGTCTTGCTCAAGAAATCGTCGCTGTAAGCATCCCGCAACGCAAAGGCGAACCAGTCGTTGTGGATATGGATGAACATCCGCGTGTCACAACGATGGAAGCACTCGCAAAGCTTGGGACACCGTTCAGAGGCGGTGGAACTGTAACGGCAGGCAATGCATCCGGCGTCAATGATGGGGCGGCCGCGTTAATCATTGCTTCTGAGGCGGCCATTAAGAAATACAATCTGAAACCTATCGCTCGTATTATCGGCGGGGCCACCGCTGGCGTTCCACCAAGGACTATGGGCATCGGCCCTCTGCCTGCCACACGCAAACTTCTGGCACGGCTTGGGATCGCCATTGATGTGATCGATGTGATCGAGCTCAACGAGGCTTTTGCTTCGCAAGGGCTCGCTGTGTTGCGGGAATTCGGAGTTGCTGACGACGATAGCCGCGTCAATCCAAATGGTGGAGCAATCGCATTAGGACATCCGCTCGGCATGTCAGGCGCACGCATTACAGGTTCGGCGGCGCTTGAACTTTCGCTCACCGGTGGCCAATACGCATTGTCGACAATGTGTATTGGCGTTGGGCAAGGGATTGCGATAGCGCTGGAACGCGTTTGACCCAGAGGCGCGGATTTTACACTCCGCGCTTAACAACTGCCTTGCCGGTTAAACGTCTTCGGCGCCCGAGCGGCTGATATGGCGTTTCAGCAAGGCGGCGGCGAATTCGAAATCCTTGTTCTCAATAGCTTCCAAAATGCCCAAATGGTCCATACAAGCCTTGCGGATGCGCTCTTCGCCCAAGCGGTCGAAGTCGGAATATTCGGTCATACGCCGCAGATGGTTCTGCCAGCGGACGGATTGCGTGAAAAAGCGGTTGTTCGCCCACGAAACAATGGTTTCATGGAAATTTGCATTGGCATTAAACCACAGGTCGCGTGTGAGACTTTGCAGTGGTAGAACTAGTATATCTTTCTGCTCGCGTTGAAGGGCGGCAAGCTGGATTGGGTCCGGTGCATACTCGGCTTGGGCAAGTGCTCCGCACTCAATCACCAGACGGAAAGCATAGCTTTCATTGACGGCACGCTCATTGTCGAGCGACTCGGCAAATCGCCAGCCATGACCCGGCAGGCGTTCTGCCAGACCTTCCGTTGCAAAACGCATCAATACCCGGCGCACGGCACCACGTGTGGCGCCCAACTGGTCTGCAAGTTCAGCTTCGGACACTTCATCGCCGACCGTACCAGAGGCGCGTGAACTCATCAGGCGTCGGTAAAGCTCCTCAGCTTCGGATGGTGGAAGAAGCCTGTCGTTCAGCTCATCAGGTTCAGGAAGACGATGCAACTGATAGCCGCGATTTGGGGTCTGGCTGACAATGCCTTGCTGTACCAACAGGTTCAGTACCTGACGCACAGGCGAACGCGATACGCGAAGCTCCTTGGCAATTGCTGCATCAGACAGCCGGTCTCCAATATTCCAGCGGGCCGCAGATATGAGCGAGACCATTTTATGCGCGACTTCCGCCTGAAGACTGCTCAGGCCGGATTCGCCTTCTGTCGATCTCTTAATGTTCATATTCACGCCCGGCACCCCCTGAATGTGCGTTCCCCCATGAATTTAAATTCAAAGAATACGGAATATTTCGCAATAGGCTATTTCTTTCTCGTAGTGCCTATCCCATTGGAAAGACAGGCTGACTCTGCATAGGAAGGGTATAAATCAAATTGTTCCATATTCTAATAAAAAACTATTGACTCCGCAATGATTGAATGTGAATTGTATTAAGAAGATGCAAAATACAAAATATGGATCAAGAATGTCTATTACCCCATTTCCATTCATCACAGTTTCTGGCGCACCGGAAGAGCGCGGTCGCCAATATGGGGTTTTGGCCAAAGAGCGTATCCGGCTAAGCGCTGGCCTTTACTCAGGCACGCTCGATGCGTTCGGTCTTTCGCCTGAGCGTAAGCAGAGCCTGATCGAGGATTTTGCTAGCAGGATCGAAGAATTCGACGCTTCTTATGTCGAGGAAATGCGCGGTATCGCCAAGGGGGCGGGTGTCCCTTTTGAGCAGATCGTCATGATCAATGCACGTACGGAAGTGGTTGCGATGGCGCGTGCGGAAACGGGCGCACCTGATCCGGAAGAGCAGGACGACGGTTGCACCGGCGCGCTCATCATGCCCGCCAGAAGTGCTTCAGGTAATCTTGTGCACGGCCAGAACTGGGACTGGCGTTCTGAATGTGTAGAGACTGGTATCGTGCTGCGTGTCCGCAACAATAACGGCCCCGATTTCGTTACTTTTGTCGAAGCAGGTGGTCTGGCGCGCAGCGGCTTTAATGAAGCCGGTATCTCGATTACTGCCAATTATCTTGAATGCGAGCGCGACTATAAGAAGCTTGGCGTTCCGCTTGGTCTCGTGCGTCGTAAGGTGCTGGAGCAGGAGCATTTTGCCAAAGCAATCAAAGCTGTGGCTTCGACGCCGAAGTCCTGCTCAAACAATATCATGATCGCCACTAGTGCGGGCTTTGGTATTGATTTTGAATGTGCACCGGATGAGTCCTTCCCGATCCTGCCGGAGAACGATCTTATCGTTCATGCCAATCATTGGATAAGTCCGATTGCGCTGACCAAGCTGCGTGACACGGGCATTCCATATGTGCCGGAGAGCTTTTATCGCGACTGGCGTGTGCGCCAGTGTCTTGAAGCCCATGGTGGCAAAATTGGCCGTAAGGAACTCAAAGAAGCGCTGTTTGATGACTTCCTGACGCCTTATGCCGTGTGCCGTCCGCCACGTCCGGGCAACCACGACAATATCACCGCAACGGTCGCGATGGTGGTGATGGAGGCTGCTCTCGGCATGATGGAAATCGCGCCCTTGCCAGCCTTGAATCGTGAGTTTGCGACTTATTGTCTGCAGGATTATACGCCGCTTCCTGCCGATGCAGCGCCGCGCGCGAAATCCCTCTTTATCGAAGGCTAAAGAAATGCTGCGCTTTGCGCTCTCCAGAATAGGCATGGCCATTCCAACATTGCTGATTGTGGCGGTGGCTGTGTTTGTGATTGTCCGGTTGATACCGGGCGATCCTGCGGCTCTGATGCTTGGCGATTCTGCGGATGCGGCGACATTGGCTGCCTTGCGCGAACAGCTGGGGCTCAACCATAGCATCATGACCCAGTTTCTGATCTGGGCCGGCAATGTTCTGCATGGCGATCTCGGTGTTTCCATAGCCAACCAACAGCCTGTACTTTCACTGGTTCTGGAAAGGTTTTTGGTGAGCGCGCGTATTGTG
This sequence comes from Ochrobactrum quorumnocens, assembly GCF_002278035.1. Classification (NCBI taxonomy): domain Bacteria; kingdom Pseudomonadati; phylum Pseudomonadota; class Alphaproteobacteria; order Hyphomicrobiales; family Brucellaceae; genus Ochrobactrum; species Ochrobactrum quorumnocens. The sequence continues at coordinate 1,963,334 of NZ_CP022603.1, forward strand.
TTGTCTGCTGTCGTGCTTTCCACGCTGGTCGCGGTTCCACTCGGTATGATCGCTGCATGGAAACAAAACAGCCTGACGGATCTCACGCTTGTGACAAGCGCCACTTTACTGTTGTCGATCCCGGCATTCTGGATGGGCTTGCTGTTGTTGCTGGCATTTGGTCTGAAGCTGGGATGGCTGCCGATTGTTGGTTATGTCAGCTTCGGCGAAAATCCATGGAAGGCGTTTCTCTATCTGGTATTGCCGGTCACGACGCTGTTTCTGCATGAAATTGGCGTGATCCTGCGTATGGCGCGAGCATCGACGCTCGAAGTGCTGAACCTTGATTACATCACCCACGCACGCGCCAAGGGGCTGTCGGAAGCAACCGTTATGTGGCGCCATGCATTCCGCAATGCATTTGGTCCCACCTGGACATTGCTTGGTTTGATCCTTGGTAATCTGCTCGGCGGTATTGCCGTCGTGGAAACTGTTTTCACCATTCCGGGTCTCGGCAGGCTGCTGGTCGATGCGATTTTTGCCCGCGACTATCCGGTCATTCAGGGTTGCTTGCTGTTTACGGCTTGCGTCTATGTGCTGGTCAATCTGATCGTGGACCTTCTTTATCCGTTCTTCGACCCGAAGGTGACGGCGAAATGAAAAACATCTCTCTTAATGCCCTAATCGGCGGGGCTTTGACTGCAACGCTTCTGACAGTGGCACTCGTTGGTTCCTTCTGGACACCGTACAATCCGCTCGCGCTTGATTTTACCGCACGTCTTGCGCCGCCAAGTGCTGCGCACTGGCTTGGTACGGATGAGTTTGGGCGCGACCAATTGAGCCGCCTGATGAAAGGCGCGTCCGCCAGCGTTTCGATTAGCGTTTTCACAGTCTTCATCGCCACCTTGGGTGGTGTTCTGATTGGTGCGATCAGTGGCTTCTTACGTGGCTGGTTCGACCGGTTTCTAATGATGATCAATGATGCGCTGCTGGCATTCCCCGGCATATTGATGGCTCTTGGTTTGCTGGCCGTCTTTGGCGCCAACAAGAACGGCATCATCCTTGCACTGGCTCTCGCCTATATGTCTTCGGTTATTCGCGTTGTGCGCGGTACGGTACTGAGCCTGCGTGAACGGGAGTTCGTTGAGGCTTCCCGCGTCATGGGAAACTCGGAAATCTATACGATGGTGCGTCATATCCTGCCCAATTGTCTGGCACCTGTTCTGGTCATGGCAACATCCATGTGCGGCTGGGCAATTCTCGCAGAAAGCTCGCTCAGCTTTCTGGGGCTGGGCGTGCCGCCGCCAGCGCCGACATGGGGCAATATGCTAGCCGGAAGTCGCAATTTCATTGAGCAGGCCGTTTGGCTTGGTATCTTCCCCGGCCTTGCAATTTCGCTGTCGCTGCTTGGTATTAATCTTCTTGGTGACGCGTTGCGCGACCGCCTCGACCCACGCATGAGGAAGCGCTCATGACTTCCGCACCCCTGCTCGAAATCGACAATGTAAGCCTGCGTGTTGGCGATAGCACACTGGAGATCGTCAAGCGTGCTTCCTTCGCGCTCAAGCGTGGCGAAATCCTTGGTATTGTTGGCGAATCCGGTTCTGGAAAGACGATGCTCGCGCGGGCGATCATGGGGCTGGTTCCAGCGTCCATCAAAACAAGTCATGGTGCGATCCGCTTCAAAGGACAGAACGTATCAACGATGTCGTCGGCCGCATTGCGCGGCATTCGTGGCGATGGCATCGCTATGATCTTTCAGGAGCCGATGACATCGCTCACCCCGTCGCTGACCATCGGACGTCAGCTTGAGGAAGGGCTGGAGCTTCATTTTCCGGCGGAAAAAGCTCAACATGCCGAATGGATAAGAGCGATGCTGCAGCGTGTTGGTATCGCCGAGCCTGATCGTGCGATTGAGGCGTTTCCGCATGAGTTTTCCGGTGGGATGCGCCAGCGTATCATGATCGCGTGCGCCATGCTGATGCAGCCTGATCTGCTGATTGCCGACGAGCCGACAACGGCGCTCGATGCGGTCATCCAGCGCGAGGTTATGGAGTTGCTGGTTGATCTCACGCGGGAACGCGGAACGACCGTTTTACTCATCAGCCACGACCTTCCAATGATCGCACGATACTCCAATCGGGTTGTCGTGATGCGTCATGGCGAGGTGGTTGAAACGGGGCATACCGCTGATGTTCTCGCCAAACCGCAACATGATTATACCCGCAAGCTGCTTTCAACATTACCAGTTCGGGGAGCCGCCCGTGAGGTGCCACAGGCAGAGCCGCTGATCAGTGTTCGCGATCTGGTTGTCGACTTTGAAGGGCGCGGCGGCTGGTTCAAGAAGGCTGGCGGCAAACGCGCACTGCACGGCGTGACGATTGATGTTTTGCCGAATGAGGTCGTCGCGGTGGTTGGCGGTTCAGGCTCGGGAAAAACCACGGCCGCACGCGTTATGGCCGGATTGATCAAACCGAGTGGGGGCAAGCTGCTGTTTAAGGGACAGCCTGTTGAAAGACGTTCGGTTCATTACTCCGACTATCGCTATCACACGCAGATGGTGTTTCAGGACCCTTACTCGTCGCTCGATCCGCGCATGAAAGTGGGTGAACTGGTTGGCGAGGCACTGCGCTTCTCAAAAGAACTTTCTTCGAGCCAAAAGGCCGAGCGGATTCGCGATACGCTCGACGATGTGGGTCTCGGTGGCGATTACGCCAATCGTTACGCGCATGAAATGTCGGGAGGCCAGCGTCAGCGTGTGGCAATTGCCCGTGCGCTTGCGCGCCGTCCAGCTTTTGTGATCGCCGATGAAGCCGTCTCGGCGCTTGACGTCACGGTGCGGGCGCAGGTTCTCGATCTCTTTGCCAAACTTCAGCAGAGCTATGGCTTTGGCTGTCTGTTCATCACCCATGATCTGGGCGTGGTGGAGCAAATTGCTGACCGTGTGGTTGTTATGAATGAGGGACGCATCATCGAGCAGGGGACGCGTGATGAAATCTTTGACGCACCGCAAAACGACTATACCCGCCGTCTGCTGTCGGCCATTCCGGTGCTCGAATTGACGGGCGAGGGTGGCGTCAAACTAAAATGGCGTGGCGACGGCGCAAATACGAAATTCGGGGAGGAGGGCGATCATGTCCATCATTGAAGAACAGCCTGCAACCAAACGGCAGGGTCACGGCAAAAAGCTCAGCTTCTATGATTTTGGTCCAACCACCTTTTTCGCAAGCCAGTTCGATCAGCGCTTCAGCTATTGCCTTTACGTGCCGGAAGACTACGACGAAGACGGCACGGAAACGCACGAGCTGATCATTATCGTCCATGGCACTGGACGCACCGCTGCGCAATATCGCGATCACTTCGCAAGTTTTGCGCAAAAGAACCGTTGCATCGTACTGGCACCGTTGTTTCCTGCTGGCATTGTTGTGCAGGACGATCTCGCCAATTACAAACGCATTGAGTTTCACGGCATTCGTTTTGATCATATTCTTCTGTCGATGATCGACGAAGTGGCGGCCAAATATCGCCTCAAGAGCAATCGCGTGATCATGTATGGTTTTTCGGGCGGTGGGCAGTTCTGCCAGCGCTTTTTCATACTGCATCCGCAACGGCTCAAAGCCGTTTCGATTGGTGCCCCCGGTGTCGTGACCTTGCTTAATCCCGATTACGACTGGTGGGTCGGCGTGCGCGATGTTGAGGCCCGCTTTGGCTGTCGTATCGATCTTGAAGCGATGAAAGCGGTGACGGTGCAAACGGTTATTGGCAAAGAGGATACCGCCACCTGGGAAATTGCCATTCCGCGCGACAGTGCCTTCTGGATGGATGGAGCTGATTTGCAGGGCGATTGCCGGATTGACCGCATTGAAGCACTGGCCCGGTCTTTCGAGACGCATGGCATCGGAGTTCGCAGAGACCAGGTGCCCGACGTGGCACATGAACCTTTCAAGGTTCTGGAGCCGGTGGAGGCGTTTTTCGCTGATGTTCTGAAGTCACAAAGCTGACGTTGTCACAAAACCAAAAACAAAAAGGGGAAATCAAATGTTCAATCCAACTTCAATATGCGCCGCATTTAGCGTCGCGCTCCTTGGCCTCTGCGCCACATCCTTCCAAGCACATGCCGCAGATGACGAGACCTTACGCGTAGCTTTTCATTCCGATGTCGCGAGCATTAACCCCGGTGTCAACCGTGACGCCAATGCCGATGTGGTCGTCGCGCACATTGCTGAAGGTCTGGTTGCCTATGGCGATGATCTGGCGATCAAGCCAATGCTGGCTGAAAGCTGGACTGCAAACGCTGACCATACCGTCTATGATTTTAAACTCCGCCAAGGCGTGAAATTCCAGAATGGCAAAGAGCTGACAGCCAAAGACGTAGTGTGGAATTTCGAACGTTATCTGAAGCCTGAAACCGGCTTCCAATGCGTGAACCGCTATAACGGCAAAGTGGATTCCGAATTGAAGTCGGTTGAGGCTGTTGACGACAGCACGGTGCGTTTCAATTTCGCAGCGCCTGCGCCAAATTTCGTCATCACAATGGCGACCATCCAATGCACGCCATGGATATTAAGCCCTGAATCTGTTGATGCTGATGGCAAGTTTGTAAAGCCGATTGGTACCGGTCCTTATGCCTTTTCCAAATGGGAACGGGGCCGTTTTCTTGACCTCACCCGTTTTGACGATTACGCGGCGCTGTCTGGTGCAGCGGATGGTTTGGCCGGTAACAAAAAGGGTCATATGAAAACGATCCAGTTTATGACGGTTCCCGATTCAAGCACGCGCACCAATGGTCTGTTGTCAGGCGAGATCGATTTCATCGATGAAGTTGAACCGACCGGCGTCAAGGATCTGGAAGCAAAGGGAATGAAGGTGAATGTCCAGCAGACGCCTGCATGGATGGTGCTGCAAATCCAGTCAGATTCTGACAAACTGAAAGATCCGCAGCTCCGTCAGGCGATCGCGCATTCTATCGATCTTAACCAACTGGCAGCGGCGATTGGCGAGGGCATGTACACACCGAATCCATCGGTCATCGCACCAAATACGATCTATTCGGATAATCAGGCAGCTGCCTGGCCTGCTTATGATCCCGCCAAGGCACAGGAACTGCTTACCAAGGCAGGGTACAAGGGCGAGCCAATCAGTCTTCTGGTTGCCAACCGCCAGAACCGTGTACAGGTCGCCACAATTATTCAGGCGTTCCTTGCTGGATCGGGCATCAATGCGCAGCTTGAAGTGCGCGATTGGGCAACCCAGCTCGACCAGTATCGCCGTGGTGCATATGAACTTGCAGTCTTTGCCTACTCCGCGCGCCTCGATCCATTGTTGTCTTTCCAATCGATGATTGGTGACAAGAAAGCCGACGCTGCGCGTCAATGGGATGATGCAAAGGCGGAAGAGCTTCTCAAGCAGGTTTCAGCGACAAGTGATGTCGAGGAGCGTAAAAAGCTCTTCAACGAACTCAACAAGCTGATGGCCGAGCAGGTGCCGATCCTTGGTCTGGTAAATTTACCATCCATTACGGCGACGGGCCCAAAAGTGAATGATTACAAGGGTTGGGCTGGTGACACTGACCGTTTCTGGACGGTTAGCAAGATGCAGTAACGCGCCCATTGCTGAAGCTTATCACATCGGAATAATCCCATGACGTCTACATCGTTTGATTATATCCGGACTGACGCGGTCGGTCTGGGAGAGGCCATTCGCGCCAAAGTTCTGTCGCCGCGCGAGGCCGTTCAGGAAGCATTTGCAGCGATTGATCGGTGCAATCCTCAGCTTAACGCTGTCATTCATGAAATGCGCGATGAGGCCGAAGAGCAGCTTAAAACACTGCCAGAAGGGCCGCTCAGCGGTGTCCCGGTTTTGTTGAAGGATGATTGCCCATCCTATGCAGGCGCTGCCATGTCCTTTGGTTGCCGTGCAGCTGAAGGCAATATTTCGCATCGCGATCACGAGCTGGTTAAGCGCTATAAAGCCGCCGGTCTGGTCGTTGTGGGCAAGACCAATCTGCCTGAGTTTTCCTGCAATGTTGCAACGGAATCCTCTTTGCATGGTCCGGCCCTCAATCCTTGGGACGTGAAGCGCAGCATTGGTGGTTCTTCCGGTGGCGCGGCAGCAGCGGTTGCTGCGCGTATGGTGCCTGTGGCCTATGGCAATGATGGAGCCGGTTCCATCCGCATTCCTGCGTCCTGCGGCGGTCTTTTCGGACTGCGTCCATCACGTGGCCGCGTCCCATGTGGTCCGGTCTCGACAGAAAACTGGGGCGGGATGGTCAGCCACCACGTGTTGACGCGCTCGGTTCGCGATTCCGCGACGATGCTCGATCTGACAGATGCGCTAGAACCGGGTTCGCTTTATGCCGCACCGGCGAAGACGGATCTCTTTGTTAACAGTGCCAAAACCACTCCCCGTAAGTTGCGCATTGGCGTCTGGCAGCAATCCGCTCTTCGTGAGCATCTGGATGAGCAATCTGCTGCGGCACTTGAGGCGACAATTACGTTTTGTGAACAGCTCGGCCACACAGTCGTTTTCGTGCAGCCAGATTTTGACGGTTCTCAGCTGGCAGATGCCGTGCAAAAACTGATTGCTGTCTACACTGCAATTGAAGTCGCCGATGTTACAGCTACAACTGGCAAGCCCGCCAATGATCTCTATTTCGAGCCGGCCAATCTGGGATTGGCTGCCTATGGTGAGGGTTTGTCCGCAACCGAAGTCATTCAGGCGCGCCTGACCGCAAACAGCACAGCTCGCAGTTTCGGTCGCCTGTTTCAAGGATGCGATGTGGTTTTAAGCCCCGTCATGCCAGTCGCATCATTTCCGCTTGGAATGCTCGACGTGCGTTCACCTGACTGGGAAAGCTTTGTTCAACAGTTTCTGGAACTCACGAGCTTTACCCATCCTGTCAATGCGGCTGGCTTGCCTGCAATGAGTGTGCCGCTACACGAAACGTCGGATGGCTTCCCTGTTGGCAGCCAGTTCATTGCCCCCTATGGGGCAGAAAATCTGTTATTTGAACTCGCAGGCCAGTTGGAAACCATGTGCCCATGGTCTGACCGCCTGCCAGCAATTCACGCCTGAAATCAAGAGACAAGCCATGCTCTATACAAAGCCCTATTTCCAGCCGCCCGATGTAAACGAGGTTTTCGATCTTGTTGACAGAACGGTTCTTGGCACTTTGATCACCAGCCATGAGGGTGGTGTTGCAATTTCTCATCCGATTTTCATGATGGATCGGACTAGAGGCGAAAACGGCACGCTGGTCTCGCATGTCGCGGCCTCAAACGATCATGTTGAGTTTCTGAAGCGCGGATCGCCCTCAATCGCGATCCTGATGGACGCTGGTCATTATGTGTCTTCGTCCTGGTATCCGGGCTACCCGGAAAGAGACAGCGCACCGACATGGAGTTTTATGGTCGCCCATATTCATGGGGCGCCCAAAATATTGTCGGAAGCAGCGACCACCAAGCATCTCCACGAGCTCGTCAGGCACATGGAAAAGGGGCGAGACAAGCCATGGCAGATGAAGGAACTTGGTCCCGGCGGTCTTGAGCGACGCTTGCCAAATATCGTCGGCTACGAAATGCCGATCGATAAAATGGAGATCAAGTTCAAGCTGGGGCAAGACGAGCGTTCAGCGGATATGAGCGCAGCTATCAAAAAATTACGCGAAGAGGGGCGGGATGACGTTGCCGAAATGATGACGCGTCACTGCAAACTTTAGAAATCCAGATGGGGGATTTGAGTTGATGACGGTGCTGCACATTCCGTCCTGACCAAGCCAATTATCCAGCAATCACAGCCATAGCAGGCGTCCGGTTTTAGCGAGTTCCGGCAGCTTGTTCTCAGCACGACGGAAAGCCTCTTTCCGCCGAAAAACTCCTATTGCCTAAAATCAAAGGGGACACTACTCAAATGAAGAAAATTCTATCTGCATCCGTTGCTGTGTTGGCATTGTCACAAGCGGCGTCGGCTGCCGACGCAATCATCGCACCAGAGCCAGAATCCGTTGAATATGTTCGCGTTTGCGATGCATATGGCAAAGGCTACTTCTATATCCCTGGAACTGAAACCTGCCTGCGTTTTGCTGGTTATGTGCGTTATGATGTCAGTGGTGGCGACAATGCTTATGCGCGCGTACCGAGCACCAAAGATATGGATACTTATGCGCAGCTGACCCGTTTCACCTTCCGCACATTTACCGGCACTGAAACGGAACTCGGGACACTCAAGACGGTCACTGAAGTGCGCTATCAATGGTACAATGGTGCAGACTCTTCATCGTCCGGTTCTCTGCGTTTGGGTTTTATTGAGCTTGGTGGCCTGCGTGTTGGTCTTGATCAGTCTGCATTTGTTACCTTCACCGATTATCTGGGTAATGTGCTGAACGACGACGTCATTCTGGCGGGTGGTTATCGCACAAACCTCATCAGCTACACCTACAAAAATAAGGAAGGTTTCTCCGCGACCTTATCACTTGAACAGGGTGGTAATACCGATGCGGATGTGGATGTCACCATCGATGATTACATGCCGCATGTGGTGGGTGGTCTTAAATATGCGCAGTCATGGGGCAGTATTGCTGGCGTCGCTGCCTATGATGCGCGCAATGAAGAATGGGCAGGCAAGGTCAAGGTCGACCTCAAGGTGAACGACAAGTTCTCAGTGTGGTCGCAGTTTGCTTACAAATCCAATGATGATCACTACAAAGCCAATGCCAACGGCGAGGTGTATCGTATCGTAGACAGCTTCTACGGAACTTGGGGTGGTGCTTGGGCTTTGTGGGGTGGTCTTGCCTATCAGGCAACTGAAAAAGCAAAGCTCAACCTGCAGGTTGGTTATGATGCCAGCGAAACCCTGATGGCGACTGGTAATATCAGCTATGCTTTGGTGCCAGGTTTTAACATCACACCAGAACTCACCTATGTTCAATGGAACAACAAGCGCACCACGCTTGATGGCCAAGATGCGCTTGGTCTGAAAGTGCGCTTTCAGCGTTCATTCTAATCGGTAAACGAGGCTCTGACGCTGTCTGTATGCAGGCAGCGTCAGAGCACTTTCCATCAGGCGCTGTCTTTGAAAAGAACGCTCTGGTCGAAAAGATAGCGATGGGAAAGCGGCAGGCTTGCAGCCCCCATTGCTTTGCCATGAACGCCTACTTTTCCTTCTACGATCTCAGGTGCTGAAAGCCCTTGCAGATCGATGCGCGTAAGCTCGAGTTTCGTCGCTTCAACGATCCGATGACGAACGCTTTCTGGTAGCCAGCCATCAATGATCGCCGCCGGAAAATCAATAACAGCTGCGGCGGCCACCGCAGCATGGGCCAGCCCGCGTGCTGCCAACGCGATCCATTCGTCGAGCAAAGCGCCGAAGTTTGACCACCGCTCAGGCGAGAGCCAGAGATCATCTGAAGAAATATTGTTCTCCTGCAACATGCGTTCGAGCACAAAGAGCGAGGCGGTGTCGATCAACTGCATGGTTTCGCGCGCGTCATTTGTGCTGCGCATGCGCATGGGCATGGAACCGAGTGCACCAGCATTGCCGGTACGCCCGGGATAGAGTGTGTTGTTCAAAACAACGCCGCCGCCAATGAACGATCCGATGGAGAAATAAACGAAATCGGTGAATTCAGGCCCGCGCCCGAATGTCAGTTCCGCACCACAGGCTGCGGTTCCGTCATTCTGGAGGTAGACCGGAAAGGGCAGGGCTGAACCAAAGTCATTGATCAGATCGGCATCAAGCCAGGCATTCATATCGGCGGCAGGTGCGCCGACTTCTTCCACCCAGTTCCAGAGTTCGAAAGGAAGCGCGATACCAAGCCCGGCAATCCTTTCACGTTTGTCTGCATCAAGCGCGGCTGTAAACGCTCCGATGCTATCGAAGGAGAACTTGCGGATTTCATCAGGCACAGGCCAGCGATAAGTAATGTGGCGGCGCTGGCGGATGTTGCCAAGAAAATCCATCAAAATGATTTCGGCGCTGCGACGACCGATCTTGAGGCCAAAGGAAAAGACACCGTCTGCGGCAAGCCGCATGGGCATGGATGGCTGCCCAACCCGCCCGCGCACGCGTTCGCCCTGTGTGATGAGACCATCTTTTTCCAGCTCTCGGATGATCACGGAGATGGTTTGTGCAGATAATCCCGTTTTTCGTGCAATATCGGCGCGCGCCATCGAACCATGTCTGCGCACAAGAGCAAGAACAAGACGCTCATTATAAGCGCGCACGCCGATCTGGTTGGAACCGCGATTGATGCTTGCTCCGGCTTGGGCAAATTGCGGCACGGCGGAGCCTGCCACGGCTGGTCCGTCGCGTTGATCAGAACCACGTTCTGAATTGTGCCTGACCATAAGCCCTCCCAGGTCCCGCCTATTCTAAAGCGTGATCCCGCGCTTTAGCATTTTATTTTTATGCATGTTTTTACCCCCAACCCGGTTTCCGCTTTCAGGAGATATGCCTTAACACCGTCCGGCCTACTCCATTCGACGAAGCAGAAAAAGTCCCCTTTTGTAGAACATGTTAAATAAAAACATTAACTTAGACGGCGACTGTATTCACATGGCGCGTGAGCTAAGTTCATTCTGATTGCCAGAGAGTGGCACAGCAAATTAATAAATCAAGTGGATTTATTAATTGACTCTCTCGGGAAGCCGTGTTTTGCTTCAAGCATGCCGGGGGAAGAGGAACCGGTTTCACTCTGGGAGGAGTTCATGAAGAAGACAGTTCTCTCGGCAGCGTTTGCTGCCTTCACGCTTGGCGTTGCCGCTTCCGCAGTCGGGCCGGCCAGCGCTGCTGATGTTGGCGCGTGCCTGATCACCAAGACGGACACCAATCCTTTTTTCGTCAAGATGAAAGAAGGTGCGATTGCCAAAGCTAAGGAGCTTGGCGTCAATCTCAAGACCTATGCAGGCAAGATTGATGGCGATTCCGAAAGTCAGGTTGCTGCTATCGAAACCTGTATTGCAGATGGTGCCAAGGGTATTCTGATTACCGCGTCCGATACCAAGGGTATTGTACCATCGCTGCAGAAAGCCCGCGATGCTGGCGCGTTGATCATTGCGCTCGATACGCCGCTGGAGCCAGCCGATGCCGCCGATGCTACTTTTGCAACGGACAATTTCCTTGCGGGTGAGCTTGTAGGCAAATGGGCCGCAGCAACGCTTGGCGATAAGGTCAAGGATGCGCGCGTTGCTTTCCTGAACCTCACTGCTTCACAGCCAAGCGTGGACGTTCTGCGCGATCAGGGTTTCGCGGTCGGCTTCGGCATTGACCCGAAGGACAAGACCAAGCTCGGCGATGAAGATGATCCACGAATCGTAGGTCGCGACCTTACCGATGGCAATGAAGAAGGTGGCCGTCGTGCCATGGAAAATCTTCTCCAGAAAGACCCGACCGTCAATGTCGTCCACACAATCAATGAACCGGCTGCTGCTGGCGCTTATGAAGCATTGAAGGCGGTGGGACGTGAAAAAGACGTTCTCATTGTGTCGATTGATGGCGGTTGCCCCGGCGTTAAGAATGTTGAAGCTGGTGTGATCGGCGCAACATCGCAGCAATATCCGCTGCAGATGGCTGCCCTTGGCATCGAAGCGATCAAGAAGTTCGCTGATACTGGTGAGAAGCCTAAGCCGACCGAGGGTAAGACCTTTGTCGATACCGGCGTGGCACTGGTCACTGACAAGCCTGTTGAGGGTGTGGAGTCAATCGACACCAAAACAGCTCTTGGCAAGTGCTGGGGCTAAATAGTCTCGCGATAGTTCGCATCCGGCAGTTCCTGCCGGATGCTCTTGCACCAGATAGCAGGAGACTGACATGAGTGAGCCAGAGGCAACCTCCCCCCCCGTAAAGCCGTCAATCCAGGAGTATGAGAGCACGCTGTCGCGAAGTGCCAGTGATGTCGCATCTTTTGATGATGGCGATCATTCGGTGCTCTATCGCCTCCGGCACTTTCTGCATCACAATCCAGCGGCTGTGCCACTGATTGTGCTCGTGATTTCGTTGTTGGTATTCGGCATTACATTGGGTGGGAAATTCTTTTCCGCCTTTGCGCTGACGCTCATTCTCCAACAGGTCGCGATAACCGGCATTGTGGCGGCAGCACAAACATTGGTCATCCTGACTGCTGGTATCGATCTTTCTGTTGGTGCCATTATGGTATTGTCCTCAGTCGTGATGGGGCAATTTACCTTCCGCTATGGTTTACCTGCGGAAATTTCAATTTTGTTTGGCTTTGCGACCGGTGCGTTGTGCGGCTTTATAAATGGCTTTCTGATCGCATATGTTCGACTGCCACCGTTTATCGTTACTTTGGGCATGTGGCAGGTGATCCTCGCAACCAATTTCCTCTATTCGGCGAATGAAACCATTCGTGCGCAGGAAATTACCGCAGAGGCACCCATTTTGCAGTTCTTTGGTGAAAGCATTCGTTTCGGCGGAGCGGTCTTTACTTACGGCGTTATCGCCATGGTCCTGCTGGTGTTGGTGCTTTGGTTTGTCTTGAACCACACCGCTTGGGGACGCCATGTCTACGCTATTGGCGATGATCCTGAAGCGGCAAAACTGTCGGGCGTTTCGGTCAAGCCGATCCTGATGTCGGTCTATATTCTGGCTGGACTTATCTGCGCGCTTGCTGGCTGGGCAATGATCGGGCGACTTGGTTCTGTATCACCGACCTCCGGTCAGTTTGCTAATATTGAATCCATCACTGCTGTGGTGATTGGTGGAATATCGCTCTTTGGCGGGCGGGGCTCTATCCTTGGCACAATGTTTGGTGCCTTGATTGTGGGCGTCTTTTCGCTTGGACTGCGCCTTTGGGGCACAGATCCACAATGGACCTATCTCCTGATTGGCGTGCTTATTATCGCTGCCGTTGCTATTGACCAGTGGATCAGAAAGGCTGCCGCATGAAACCCTCAGTTACGCCTGTTCTTTCCGCCCGTGGTCTGGTTAAGCGTTACGGACGCGTCACCGCCCTCGATCATGCCGATTTTGATCTTTATCCGGGAGAGGTTCTTGCCGTCATTGGCGATAATGGTGCGGGTAAGTCTTCGCTCATAAAGGCTTTGTCGGGTGCAGTTCGTCCCGACGAAGGCGAGATCACGCTGGATGGAAAGCCAGTGAGTTTCCATTCACCAATGGAAGCACGCAAGGCGGGCATCGAGACGGTGTATCAAAACCTCGCGCTATCTCCGGCTCTTTCCATTGCAGATAATCTCTTTCTTGGACGAGAAATTCGCCGTAAAGGGCCGCTTGGCACATGGCTGCGGATGCTTGATCGTGGCGCAATGGAAAAGATTGCCCGCGAGAAACTCTCGGAACTGGGCCTGATGACCATTCAAAACATTGGCCAGGCCGTGGAAACGCTGTCCGGCGGACAGAGGCAAGGTGTTGCGGTTGCGCGCGCAGCAGCCTTCGGGTCCAAGGTCATTATTATGGATGAACCGACAGCAGCTCTCGGTGTTAAGGAATCGCGCCGCGTTCTGGAGCTTATTCAGGATGTGAAGGCACGTGGCATGCCTATAGTGCTGATCTCACATAACATGCCACATGTGTTTGAGGTGGCCGATCGCATTCATATCCACCGGCTTGGGCGTCGTCTGACGGTGGTTGATCCCAAGGAATATTCGATGTCGGATGCTGTGGCCCTGATGACTGGAGCGTTGGCACCACGCGCTGAGGCGGCCTGATCGCTCAGCACTACATCGAGCGATAGTTGTGTCTTTCGACAAGGTTCGGGGGCGGAAGACAACAATCCGCTTAAAATCACAAAATATCAGTCAAATTGAACACGTAGCTCTTACGAGACGCTCGCAAACTGGTTACACATGGCGCGAATTCTTTGGAAAAATGTTCCAGAGACGTGAAACCATTACAAGGCTGGCCAATGTTTGAGTTTGATGACCCGCGATTTCGACCATTATGGACACGGGTATTAATCTCAGGAAGCTGTTTTGCCTGGACTGCATTCGAGTTTTGGATGGGCAGTGTCGGTTGGGCCATGCTTTTTGGTGCGATGGGCCTTTGGTCGGCGTTTCGGTTCTTTGTGACTTTTGATCCCGACAAGAAAAAGTAGGATTGAACCGGCAACAGGCCATTTAGGCTGCTACCGCACATTTGCGTTGAAACACTAAAATTCGCTTCAATGTTTGAAATAGAGCGGGTTGTCGACTCGCTTTCAGGTCTTCCGCATGCATATAGAGTGCGCAGATGACGTAGCTTATCCGTAATTAACATCATTTTAAAACACATTATCACATTTAAATCGTTATAATGTTATCCACATCATTGTGATGATATCAGAACGGTGTTACGTCCTGCGTGTCTCAGCCCACTATCGGGCGTGTCTTGAAGACATCCGCATGGAGATTGCCAGTAAATGAATTCCGTTTCCCCCGCTTCCAACGTGCTGCAACTGTTTCTTCTTCAGGAGCAGGGCGAATGACGATGGCAGGAAATTTTGCGCCACTGGTTCTGGCTGGCGATAGCGACCGCGTCGACGCTCAGGCAGTCGGAGAATATCTCGACAACTGGGCAGGTCAGGACAGCTTACGTCTAGCGACAAGCAATTCAATCAAGGCCATTCTCGCAGGATCGGGCCGCCTTGCTGGCCGCATCGCGCGTGGTTCGCTTCCCGGCGATCCAGGCAAGCTGGTTGGCGTCAACAGCGATCAGGATCAGCAGAAGAGCATCGATGTTGGTTCGCACAATCTCTTCGTTGAATTGCTGATTGCGGCAGGTGCTGTATCGGTTCTTTCCGAAGAAGCTGATCTGCCAGTTGCGGGTAAGACCGATGGACTAGTTGCCGTGGCAATCGATCCGCTTGATGGGTCCGGCAATGTTGGTCTTGGCGCACCGCTTGGCACCATTTTCTCAATCTTGCCTGCAGATACGGCGGAGCCTTTTCTCCAACCGGGTAATCGCCAGATTGCAGCAGGCTATGTGTCGTTCGGTAACTCGGTCGATCTCGCTTTGTCTGTTGGCGAAGGCGTTATCTTTGCAACGCTTGATCCGGTCAGCGGCATTTTCCAGATCACCCGCAAGAACATTATGTTGCCAGAGCGCACGTCCGATCTTGCATTCAACGCTTCCGTTTATCATCACCTGTCGACTGGTATGAAGGCCTATGTCGATGATGCCTTCAAAGGCAAGGATGGCCCGCGCGGGCGCGGTTTTAACATGCGCTGGTTGGGTGCGGCTGTCGGTGACATGCACCGCATCATGCAGCGCGGTGGCATCTTCTTCTATGTGGATGACGCACGCCCCGGCTACGAAAAGGGCCGTCTGCGCCTCGTTTATGAAGCCAATCCGATTGCTTTCCTCAGCCAGCAGGCAGGGGGCAAAGCGACCAACGGTTCCACACCAATCCTCGACATCGTCCCGGAAACCTATCACGAGCGCAGTGCGCTGGTGTTCGGCGTCGCGGAAGAAGTCGACGTTCTCGGTGAGTATTACGCGCGTTCGCGCAACTAATTAGGAGATATTAACATGGCGCGTATTACGCTGCGGCAATTGCTCGACCACGCTGCTGAACACAGCTATGGCGTTCCGGCATTTAACATCAACAACATGGAACAGGCACTCGCCATCATGGAAGCGGCAGATGCTGCTGATGCGCCGGTTATCCTGCAGGCTTCGCGCGGCGCACGTTCCTACGCAAACGACATCATGCTGCGTCACATGATGGACGCGGTGACGGAAATCTATCCACATATTCCGGTTTGCGTGCATCTCGACCACGGCAATGAAGCCGCCACTTGCATGACTGCAATTCAGGCTGGTTTTACGTCCGTCATGATGGACGGCTCGCTCAAGGCCGACGGTAAGACCCCGGCTGACTGGGATTATAACGTCTCGGTTACGCGTCAGGTCAGCGAAATGTCCCATCTGGGTGGCATTTCCGTCGAAGGCGAACTGGGCGTTCTCGGATCGCTCGAAACTGGCATGGGTGAAGCAGAAGACGGCCACGGTGCAGAAGGCCAGCTTTCGCATGATCAGCTTCTCACCGATCCGGATGAAGCCGTGAAATTCGTTCGCGAAACCAAGGTCGATGCGCTGGCAATCGCCATGGGCACATCGCATGGTGCATATAAGTTCAGCCGCAAGCCAGACGGTTCAGTGCTGGCGATGAATGTGATCGAAGAAATCCATCGCAAGCTGCCAAACACGCATCTCGTCATGCACGGTTCGTCGTCTGTGCCGGAAGAGCTTCAGGAAATCATCAACAAATATGGCGGCAAGATGAAGCCGACTTGGGGTGTGCCTGTTGAAGAAATCCAGCGCGGCATCAAGCATGGCGTGCGCAAGATCAACATCGACACCGACAACCGCATGGCACTGACAGGTCAGATCCGCCGCGTGTTGCAGGAAGATCCGAGCGAATTTGATCCGCGCAAGTATCTCAAGCCAGCAATGGCGGCGATGACCAAGCTTTGCAAGGATCGTTTCGAGCAGTTCGGCACCGCGGGTCATGCCTCGTCAATTCGTCCGATCCCTCTGTCGGACATGGCAAAGCGTTACAGCGACGGCTCGCTGGACCCGAAGTTCAGCTAAGTTCTTAACTAAAAAGCAAAAAAGCGGCGGGGAAACCCGCCGCTTTTTGTGCTTTAGAACATCGCCTTTGGGGCGCTGCTCAGATAATCAACGCTTGTTGTACTTGGCGTCGACTTCGTTGATCGCATCAACATTGCCTGCCGAACGGCCGTTTTCGTCAAACGTCTGTGCAAGGAATGCGTCAGCAATGGTCTTTGCCACTTCCGAACCGATTACGCGTGCACCCATGGTGATGATCTGCGCATTGTTGGAAAGTGCTGCACGCTCTGCCGAATAGGTGTCGTGCGTCAGCGCTGCGCGGATGCCTGGAACCTTATTGGCTGCAATGCAAACACCGATGCCGGTGCCGCAAACAAGAATTGCACGATCATAGGTGCCATCGAGAACTGCGGATGCTACGCGGTCCGAGAGGGTGGCGTAAAACGCATCTGCGCCAGCGTCCGTGCGGGAGATTTCGGACACTTCAAAGCGACCCTTGAGATGATCGGCAAGAACCTTGGCCAGACCTTCACCGGCGCTATCGCCTGCTACTGCTACTTTCATGGGGAGACTCCTTTAATTGGATTGAATTTGTCTGGCGCACTTGTCCAGAATGTCGAGATAGCCTTCCACGTTCCATGCCGAACGGCCAATGAACAGGCCATCAATATGCGGGCAGGCGATGAGTTCTTCGCAATTGCCGGGATTGACCGAGCCGCCATAGAGACAAGGCACGCGACGTCCCAGAATGCTTGTCGCAACTTCAATGATTTCGGCCTGACGGGCATCAGCGTAATCGGCTGAGGCTGGGATGCCATTTTCGCCAATCGCCCATACCGGCTCATAAGCGAAAAGAATTTCAGCTTTTTTCTGCTCGTCGGACAGCTTAGAAAGTGCTGCGCGTACTTCTTCTGCCAGCACTTCTGCCGCACGTCCGCTTTCGCGGTCTTCCAGCGTTTCGCCAATGCAGATAAGCGGGATCAGACCGTTACGAACAGCTGCTTCAACCTTGAGGCCAACCGTTTCGTTGGTTTCACCAAAATGTTCGCGACGCTCGGAATGGCCGAGTTCGACGATGTCGAGATTGCAATCCTTCAGCATCAGTGGCGAGATTTCACCGGTCCATGCGCCCTGATCAGCCCAGTGCATGTTCTGTGCGCCGACCTTGACGGATGTTTCCGACAGGATTTCCTTCACTTCACGAACATAGGTAAACGGTGGAATGACAAAGCGCTGAATGTCTGCTGAACGGCTGCCGTCGGCGTCCTTGAGCGCGTTCGCGAAAACGCGGGCTTCGGCCAGCGTCTTGTTCATTTTCCAGCTCGTACCAACCCAGAATTTGGCCAAGAATTTGGACATGCTCGAATGCTCTTTCTTCTCGTGTTTTATTCTGCAATCGTCAGTTTGATGCCTGCCGGCTCAAGTTCGGCCACAAGCGCATCGCCCGGTGATTTATCCGTAATGATGGCATCGAAATCGCCAAGGTCAGCCATCACATGCAGCGCTGTGCGGCGGAAGCGCTGGTGGTTGACCAGCAGGCATGTGCGCGTTGCCGATGCCGTCATGGCGCGCTTGGTGCGAACAACATTCTCGTCCATGTGATAGACGAGGCGTCCGTTGACCGCAGGCGCGGAAATGAAGGCAATGTCGGCACTGAGCTTGGAAAGGGCCTCCTCGGTCAGCAGGCCAAAGAAAGCGTTGAATTTCGCAGAAAATACGCCGCCGAGCGCGATCAGATTGATGCCGCCTTCGCCCTTGAGGTTTTCAATGATGACAGCATTGTTGGTGATGACCGTCAGCGGACGCTTTTCAATCAGCATACTCCCCAGAACTGCGGCGGTTGATCCATCATTGATCATAACCGTCATGCCGGGCTCAATGAGCTCCAGAGCGGCGCGGCCCATCTCAATCTTGGCTTCATTGTCCTGCTGAACACGAAAACGGAAATCGCTCTCGAACTGAGAGCCGGCATCCATAGTCGCCCCGCCGCGCACTTTGCGCAGCACGCCAGATTCTTCAAGCGAATCCAGATCACGATGAATGGTCATCTTGGAAACTGCAAAACGCTCGGAAAGATCATCGAGATCGACTGCATGATTTTCAATCAGCAGATTGATGATCGCTTGTCTTCGTTCGTCGCGTTTCACGGAATTTCCGATCTCAGAACATGTTTGTTTATCGCACAAGCTTAAATCACAAAATCACAAAACAATCCATATAAAATGTGATTTTGTGATATTTTGTTGATCGATGTGTAAGCGAGCCGTGTGCTACAGCAGAAGTACCTTTGCAGTGCGTTCATCCGTGATGAGGCCATAAAGACGACCACTTTTCAGTACGGCGCGAATGGCTTCTGCCTTCGAAAGACCGCCTGCCAGACCAATGATGCGGCTCATATCGGCGTTTTCAACCGATGCCGCAATGGTTCGGGCCGTCAGCCCGGTTTCAAGACGCGTACCATTGCTATCAAAGAAGTGGCCAAGCATTTCGCCAACGGCACCACGCTCCGCGATCTCTTCCATTTCGGAGAGGTCGATCACACCGGAAGTGACGAGCTGTGCATGGGCGTCGACTGTGCCGATGCCGACGATTTTCAGCTCTGCACGGCAGCCCATTTCGAAAACGCTGGTCACGCCCTTTTGCGCCAGCAACACTTCACGGTCTTCCGCAGTATTGGCGAAGAATGGCACCGGCATCACATAGGCTGGCCTGCCGGTCTTTTCAGCGATGCGATGCATCACGTCATGCGGATTAGCAGCAAAATTTCTGGTAAGGCCACCGAGCAATGAAACGAACTGCAAATCCTTTGCGCCAACACGTGGCATGTGATTGACCGCCGCAGAAAGTGTGCGACCGTGACCAAGACCGATCACCTCGTGATCGCCGTGCTCGATTTCGCGACGCAGAAATTCCGCACCGGCATTGCCGAGCGATAGAAGTGGCAAGGCTTCTTCACCGAGATCAGGCGCGACTTCGCAATATTCGAGGTTATATTTTTCGGCGAGCCGGTTTTCGAGATCGATACATTCGGTGATGTCACCGTCGATCGTCACTTTGACCGCGCCTTCGGCAACCGCCTTGGCAATAAGACGGTGTGCTTTCACGGAAGGTATTCCAAGCCGCTTTGCCACTGCAGACTGGGTCATTCCGGCGACGAAGTGAAGCCAGGCCGCACGAAGGGCTAAGGAATCGTCTGAATCTGCCATTTTCGCGCTGCCTGTCCCCGATTCTTTATATTTTTCCTATGCTTATATCTTCAGGTCCGCGGTGCCCGTGTCAATGTACGGTGCCCAGAAGGCCACACTTTCCGCAATCTGTGGAATAACTTCACGATCGTTCGGCTCACGTTCCTTGAACGACAGCTCCAGGCAGATTTCATTGTCCACCGCACC
This sequence comes from Ochrobactrum quorumnocens, assembly GCF_002278035.1. NCBI lineage: Bacteria > Pseudomonadati > Pseudomonadota > Alphaproteobacteria > Hyphomicrobiales > Brucellaceae > Ochrobactrum > Ochrobactrum quorumnocens. Next base: position 1,983,226 of record NZ_CP022603.1, read on the forward strand.
GCCTTCGGCAAAAGCTTTGAGTAGCGGTTCCGGCTGAATGCGGCCCTTGGCATTGAACGCAGCGGTGAAAGGACGATGCCCCCCCTTATCCATCAGACTCTGCTTGATGTGAATGATTGGCGAGACTTTCGGCACCGCACGCGCCCATGCATAGGGATCGAAATCATCCGGATTGGACGAGGTCACATCACCATGATCAATATCGGCCATCATCCACATCGGGATTGCCATTTGGGCAGCGGTCAGTCGATCCTGAAGCTTGATGCTTTCAGCAATGGTGTCGCCAAATTCACGGCCAATGCTCATCGGTTCCCAGAAAACATAATCAAGGCCTACGCCGCTCGCATGTTCGGCAACTTCCGCCCAGCAGTCGATGGCGATCTTGATCAGCTCTTCGCGGAGTTCAGGATTATCAAAATCCTTGTAAGTGAAGATCGCAAATTGTGTACCAACCGACTTGCCGCCCAGATCACCGATGATATCGGCGAATGTCTTGAACCAGTCGATATAATAGCGGCGCACTTCTGCATCCGGGTGGCCGAAATGGTTGAGACGACCATAAGGGCCGGTCATACCGGATGTGACGCGAACGCCAGTGCGCTGCAGCGCCTTGTCCATATCGCGGGTCAGACGGCGAACGGTTGATGCCTGCCAGCTTGGATTGATGAACTCATGCGTAAGTTGCAGATCGCGCAGACGCAAATCACGCGCAACCGTTTCGATCAGATCATCCGGCTCTGCAAAGCGGTTCACAAGCGGATTGGTATTGAGCGATAATGTCAGAGCCATGAGAACCTCAAGCAGAAACTTTAGCGTTGTCGAACCATGCGATGAAAGCAGCGCGTTCGGTTTCGGTCAGGTGCAAATAATGCTTGGTACGGCGATAGAGAATGTCATTTGCCGTCTTCGCCCATTCCTTGGAAATGAGATAGCGGACTTCAGCCTCATAGAAATTGCCGCCGAAATGCTGGCCGAGACCGCTGAGATCGCTAGCTCCCGCGACGATATCCTTCGTGCGCGCACCATAGAGACGTCCATAATGCTGGACCAGCTTGCGCGGCATCCAAGGATAGTTGTCACGCAGACTGTTGGCGAAGGTTTCGTAATCCGCATTTGGAATTTCGCCGCCCGGTAATGGAGCGTCATGCGTCCAGTCGCCGCCCATATTTGGGAAGATGTGCTTGAGGCGATGCATACCGCGCTCTGCAAGCTCGCGGAATGTGGTGATCTTGCCCCCAAAAACGTTGAGAAGAGGGGCGTCGTTGGTCTCATCAAGATCGAAAACATAATCGCGCGTAACGGCGGAAGGGTTGCCCTTGCCATCGTCAAACAGCGGACGCACGCCAGAGAAGCTATGCAGCACGTCTTCGCGGCGCAGCTTTTCCTTGAAGTAGCGATTGACTGCGGTGAGCAGGTAATCGATTTCTTTTTCGTCCGCGCTCACGTCTTCGGCTCGGCCTTCATAAGCAATATCGGTTGTGCCGATGAGTGCCTTGTCGCCTTCATATGGATTGATGAAGATTACGCGCTTGTCGTGGTTCTGAACCAGATAAGCATTCGCACCCGACCAGAACTTTGGCACGATGATGTGGCTGCCCTTGACCAGACGCACATTGCGCGAAGAATTCGATCCAGCCACATTGGTGATAACGTCAGTAACCCACGGACCTGCGCAATTGAGGATGCAGCGCGCGCGGAAGCTGCGCACTTCGCCGGTATCGCGGTTCTTGGTTTCAACAATCCAGCCGCCTTTTTCGCGACGTGCGGAAGTAACCGGCGTACGGGTCAGAATGGTAGCACCTTTTTCGGCGGCACCTACGGCATTGAGTACGACGAGACGGGCGTCATCGACCCAGCAATCTGAATATTCAAAGCCCTTTGTATATTGATCAAGGATCGGCGTGCCTTCCGGGTCGCGCTTCAAATCAAGCGTGCGGGTGCCGGGCAGCTTTTTGCGACCACCGAGATGATCGTAGAGGAACAGGCCGAGGCGTACCAACCACGCCGGGCGATCCTGCGGGCTGTGCGGCAGAACAAAGCGCATCGGCCAGATGATATGCGGTGCGGCGTTCAACAGAACTTCGCGCTCGATCAAAGCTTCGCGAACCAGACGGAATTCGTAATATTCGAGATAGCGCAGGCCACCATGCACAAGCTTGCCGGAGCGGGAGGAGGTGCCTTCCGCGAGATCGTCTTTTTCCGCCAGCACAACCTTGAGGCCGCGCCCAGCCGCATCGCGAGCTACACCCGCGCCATTGATACCGCCGCCAATCACAAACAGATCGTAGGTTTCCGGTTCAGCCATCTCATGCTCCTTCGGATGCCGGAACTCCGGCAAAATAATATGTAATTACAGCCGATTGTCGAATTATCTGTCGGCTGCAAGCTTGTCCCAGATGGGCGCCAGGGCTAGTCGGGCGTCCTTATAGGCGGTGAAAAGCTCTTCATAGCGCTGTGCCTGCGCGGCATCAGGCGCTTCTCCCGATCCCAGCAGAGGCGCGACCCATTCTGCGATGCAATCATCCATGCTAGGATAAGCGCCGATTGCGACTGCGGCCATCATCGCAGCGCCTGCGGCCCCTGCTTCTTCACGCGAAGAGACACGAACTGGCGCATTGACTGCGGCGGAAAGCGTGCTGCGAAGCGCACGCGAACGTGCAGCACCACCTGTCAGGCGTAGTTCCGCTGGCATGCCGCCCATGGCCGCATAACAATCGCGTGTTGCCATGCCGAGACCTTCAACGACCGAGCGTACCAATTCAGGGAAACGGTCGCGGCTTGAAAGGCCGATAAAGCCCGCACGGGCAAAAGCGTTGACGAAAGGTCCGCGTTCTCCAGCTTCGGAAATATAAGGATGATAAAGCAACGCGCCGGGGCGGCTCGTATTGAACCACTCATCAAGACGGGGAATCAGATCGTTCAAGCTGACTTTTTTGTCTGCGGTCGACATGAGATCGGCTGCAATCTGCAAAATCCAGTCGATATTGATCGTCGCGCCCATATTGGTCTGAACCTGGGTGACAATACCCGGGATTGGCAGCGCAATCACATAACCTGTGCCGTCAGCATTCAGGTGAATGTCGGCAACTGGCTTTGCGCGCATATGCACGCCCGTCGATCCGATAGTCGAGCAACCGGCATCTGCGGTGCCGCAATAAACGCCAGCGCCAAGAGCCGTCATGACCATATCAACATAGCCGAGACTCACCGGCGTACCGGCGAGAAGACCAGTCGCAGCTGCTGCTTCGGGGGATAGCGGATGCTGTGTCAGTGTGCCGTCCACGATTTCGGGCAACAGCCCACGGCGCTCTTTCAGGCCAAGCGCATCAATAACCACATCGTCATATTGGCGATTGCGGAAATTGCCGAATGTGAAACTGGCTTCCGAGGGGTCTGTTGCGCGGACGCCGGTGAGGTTGAGATAAAGCCAGTCCTTGCAGTGAAGGGCGACTTCGGCATTATCGAGCAGTTCCGGCACGAAACTGTCCATATGCGCCATTTGTGTGCCTTGCTGGCAGGTATTGAGGCCGGTTCCGGTCGCTTCAAAGCGCGCGCGGTTCATCGGACCTCCTGCAAGTTTTGTGACGGTATTGGCGGCGCGCGCGTCGAGCCAGATCCAGGCATCGCCGACCGGCTTATTGTCGCGACCAACAAGCCATGTGCCGTCACCTTGACCGGTGACGGAAATAGCGGCAGTGCGCTCGCTTAAGCCGGGAACTTTTTCTGACAGGCCGCGCAATGCGCTTACGCAGTCTTCCCATGTCTGGGACAAAGACTGAGTTGCGGCACCATGTTCTCCGGTTTCGTATGTATTGCGGACGGCCGCCGATTCCAGTTGACGACCGCTAAGATCGAACGCCACTGCCTTGACGACGGATGTGCCCGCGTCGATACCGATGATTATATCACCCTTACCACGCATGACTGAAATACGCTTTCCCAAAGTGCTCATTCAGGGACATTTGGATTCCTCCCGCGACTATAATTCTGTCGCTCGCGGCTCTTGTTTTAATGAAAAAGAGCTGTTGCGTATGATCGAGATAACATAACGGTATCGAACTGTCTGTAAAATTTTCGTGGGTAAGCATTTTTTTTCAACAAAAGGTGATTGCCGCGAAATTCTCGACCTGCAATCTCGCTCTTTTTTATATGGTTTCGTCGGTATTACGGCAATGAATATGAGGTAGAAGAAAGCTATATATCTGTTTTGAAACACTAAATTTAGATAATCCCGGTGTGGACGAAGTTGTATGGAAACAAAGTCGGTTCGCTGTGCTCATCATCTAAGGCTGTCTTTTGACGATGGATTCCCTTGCGTTATTGTGAGTTTTTGGACTGCAATTGTGCGAAATGGGGCGGGTTTCAAAAACAGCTGATTGACAGATATTGGTGTTTATAACATGATTATTGAAGTTGATAACATGCCGCTATCATAGCATATGGTTGCGGCGCATCTGTTTCCAAGCTGCGCGGAGGGTCGGAGCCAGGGAACTATGTGGAGGTCGTTATGATTGAATTTCTCACTCCCATGGCCGCCTGCGCGAAAATCCGTTTAGCCGTCGCTGGCCGGGTGCCTTATCGCGGGTGCAATCTACAAGCGGTGTAAGTTCCGCGGCGTAATCCGTTTTTTACAACGACAATCCGGCAGAATTTGCTGAAGGCGTTTGATTATGAGTACACAAGCTAATCAAGTTTCACAGAAGCCAGCCAAGCTGAACCGCGCAGTCCTTTGGAGTGTGGTCGCTGCGGTGGTGGTTGTCGGTGCGATTGGATTTGACACCAAGATCGTGAAGATCGGTTCAGATGCCGATGTGCGTCAGCAGGCATTCTCCCCTGAAGCCTATGGCGCTACGGAATTTCCGAAAGTTAAGGCAAGCGTTGAAGAGCGCGCCGCCGATGCAGTTGAAGTTGGCACCGCGCTTGCTGCTGACAAGGATGCTGCTGGCAAGAAGTATGGTGTTGGCAGTGTGAACCCGGTCATTTCGATCAAGTTCACGGGCACCGTTGAAGAGCGTAAGTCGAACTATAATGTCATCAAGGTCGATGGTTTCCCTGAAGGCATGGCAATCCGGGTCCAGACTGGTCCGGCCGTAAACGGTACTGATTTGCGCGATGCAACTGGCACAATCGAATTTGGTCAGTTCAAGAATCAGATCGAATTCCAGAATGCAGGTTCCGCTCTCAACAATGAGATGAAGAAGCAGGTTCTCGAAGGTGTTGACGTCAACAATCTCGTTGGCAAGACAGTGTCGGTGACGGGCGTTTTCAAGCTGGTCAATCCGAAGAACTGGCTGGTTACGCCAGTGGGGTTTGAAGTAAAATGACCCTTCAGACCAAAATTGAAGGCAAGCACGGCGAAGTCGTTCTTTCCGCACATGACGTAGCGAAGGCTTATGGGCGTATCAACGCGCTTAAGGGTGTGAATTTCGAAATCCGTCGCGGTCAGGTCACCACACTTTTTGGCGAAAACGGTGCTGGCAAGTCGACGTTGATGAAGGTTCTGTCGGGTGTTATTCAGCCGACCTCTGGCACGATTATTCTCGATGGTGAGCCGGTTTCGTTCAATTCCTCCTCGGAAGCGCGCGATCGCGGTATTTCGATCATTCACCAGGAACTGAGCCTCGCGCCCAATATGAATGTGCGCGACAATATCTTCATGGGTCGCGAAATTCGCGGTTCAACCGGTGTCAATTTTGCGGAAGAAGAACGCCTGACCCGCGAACTTCTGACAGAACTCGAAGAAGATATCGATCCGCTTACGCCTGTCGAAGAGCTTCGTCTCGGCCAACAGCAGGTTGTCGAAATCGCACGTGCACTTTCGGTCAATTCCCGCATTCTGATCATGGATGAGCCGACTTCGGCGCTCAGTGCATCGGAAGTTGAAGTGCTGTTCAAGGTCATTCGTGATCTGACAGCGCGTGGCGTGGCGATTGTTTACATTTCCCACCATCTCGAAGAAGCCCTGCAGATCACCGATCATGCCGTGGTGCTGCGTGATGGTGCGATGACCGCTTATGCACCGCGTGCTGAGATTGATCTTGAATGGATCGTTCGCAACATGGTTGGCGAGAACTTCGATCTCGGTTCGCCTCCGACCGGTTACGAATGGGGCGACGTCGCTCTCTCGGTTGAAAACCTCACGGTTCAGGACCCAACAGGCGGCGATTTCGCACTTGTCGATAATATGTCGCTGAAAGTCCGCGCTGGTGAGATCGTCTGTATCTATGGCCTGATGGGTGCCGGTCGTACCGAGCTGCTTGAAACTGTTGCAGGACGTCTCAAGGCCAGTGCTGGTAACATTCTTCTCAAGGGACAGGATGTGGCTGGCCTCACGATTGCACAGCGCATCGACAGAGGCCTGGTCCTGGTCCCGGAAGATCGTCAGCGCGACGGTCTGGTGCAGACCTTGACGGTTGGCCGAAACCTTTCGCTTGCAAGCATTGGCGAAATGACGAAAGGCCTTTTCACGTCAACGAAACGTGAGAAGAACATCGTCGATCAGTCGATCAAGAATGTTCACATCAAGACGGACGGTGGCGACGCTGCAATCGGGTCGCTCTCAGGCGGCAACCAGCAGAAGGTCGTTATCGGCAAGATGCTGGCGACTGAGCCAAAGGTCATTCTACTGGATGAGCCAAGCCGCGGTATCGACATTGGTGCGAAGGCCGAAGTGTTCAAGCTGCTGGCTGAAAAGGCCAAAGATGGACTTGCGGTCGTCTACACGACATCTGAAGTCGGCGAATGCCTCAGCATCGCTCATCGTATCATCGTTATGCACCGTGGACGCATCTCCGCCGAATTCGGTTCTGATGTCTCCAAGGAAAAGATCATGGCCGCCTCGGGCGAGTCTATGGTTGGTCACTAAAGCATTTCCAGCAAAAGTGTGACGCGGTTTTGCGTTGGATAATGCGAAAAATGCCAGAGCATAATCCTGAAACGTCGTTGGACTTTTCAGACAAGGTTATGGGTTAAAACAAAGAGTTAGAGCATCGGTTCGGTCTTACCGCCCGCAAATGCTGTTGATTATGGAGCACTGATAGAATGTCAGTCACGAGCACAAAAGAAAAGGCGGCGTCCACTGGGACAAAGCGCAAAACCAGCATCGTGCATTTGCTGCTCGAAGGCCGTGCGTTCTTTGCGTTAATCGCGATTATCGCGGTCTTCTCGTTCCTTTCGCCTTATTATTTCACCGTCAATAACTTCCTCATCATGTCATCGCATGTGGCCATTTTCGGGCTGCTGGCAATTGGCATGCTGCTGGTTATCCTCAATGGCGGTATCGATCTTTCGGTCGGTTCAACACTCGGTCTTGCAGGTGTTGTTGCTGGCTTCCTGATGCAAGGTGTGAACCTTTCGGAACTGGGTATCATTCTCTATTTCCCGATTTGGGCGGTTGTCCTCATCACCTGTGCTTTGGGTGCATTTGTCGGCGCCATCAACGGTGTTCTGATTGCTTATCTGCGCGTTCCGGCCTTCGTGGCAACGCTCGGCGTACTGTATTGCGCGCGCGGTGTGGCACTTCTGATGACCAATGGTCTCACCTACAACAATCTCGGGGGGCGCCCGGAACTCGGCAATACCGGCTTTGAGTGGCTCGGCTTCAATACGCTTTTTGGTGTGCCGATTGGCGTGCTGGTACTGGCTGTCCTCGCCATCATCGTTGCAGTCGTGCTTAACCGCACGGCATTTGGCCGCTGGCTCTATGCGTCCGGTGGTAATGAACGCGCAGCTGAACTTTCCGGCGTTCCGGTCAAGCGCGTACAGATCTCGGTCTATGTGATCTCTGGCATTTGTGCCGCAATCGCTGGTCTGGTTCTGTCTTCACAGCTGACTTCTGCAGGCCCAACCGCCGGCACCACTTACGAACTGACGGCTATCGCCGCAGTCGTAATCGGCGGCGCAGCACTGACGGGTGGCCGCGGTACCATTCAGGGTACGCTTCTGGGTGCTTTCGTTATCGGCTTCCTCTCCGATGGCCTCGTGATCATCGGCGTATCATCCTACTGGCAGACTGTTTTTACCGGTGCGGTTATCGTGCTCGCAGTTCTGCTCAACAGCATTCAATACTCCCGGCGTTGATAATTACGGCTCCGCCCACCGTTCCGGGCGGAGCTGGTTCTTCGGGGGTATCGAAAGGTTCCAAGACGGCGATATCAGTTTGAAATTTCGCCCACTGGAAATGGTAACGCCGGGCAACCGGCATAACTCAACGATAATTTTACGGGAGTGAGACATGTTTAAGAAGGGTATGCGCGTTCTGTTTGCTGCTGCTGCAGCACTGCCGCTTATTGCCAGCTCGGCTTGGGCCGAAGGTCTGATCTCAATCGTGGTCAACGATCCTTCGAACCCATACTGGTACACCGAAGGCGAAATCGCCAAGAAGACCGCTGAAGGCCTCGGCTATTCGGCAGTTGTTGGTGGTCACAAGGGCGACACCAACACCGAAAGCAACCTGATCGACACCGCGATCACCAACAAGTCGGTCGCGATCATTCTTGATCCGGCCAATGCTGACGGCTCGGTCGGTGCGGTTAAGCGCGCTGTTGCAGCTGGTATTCCAGTGTTCCTCGTAAACGCTGAAATCAATCAGGAAGGCCTCGCAAAGGCACAGCTCGTTTCCAACAATGCACAGGGTGCTGCACTTGGTGCAACGCAGTGGGTTGAGAGCGTTGGTGAAGAAGGCAAGTATGTTGAGCTGTTCGGTTCGCCGTCGGACAACAATGCCGCCACTCGTTCGAACGGCTATGAAACCGTTCTTTCGCAGTACCCAGACCTCGTAAAGGCTGGTCAGGATGTTGCCAACTGGAACCGTACTCAGGGTCACGACAAGATGCAGGCTTTGCTTCAGGCAAACCCAGACATCATCGGCGTTATCTCCGGTAACGACGAAATGGCTCTCGGTGCAATCGCTGCTCTGAAGAAGGCTGGCAAGCTGGATAAGGTTAAGGTTGGCGGTTTCGACGGTTCGCCGGACGCTGTTGCAGCCATCAAGGCCGGTGAACTTCAGTACACCGTTCTGCAGCCAGTTGCGATCTTCTCGGAAGCTGCTGTTAAGCAGGCCGACAACTTCATCAAGACCGGCAAGACCGGTGTTGACCAGGAAAAGCAGCTTTTCGATTGCTTCCTGATCACCAAGGACAATGTAGACAAGTACACTGCTCCTTTCGTTCTGGAACAGTAAGACCTGACAAGATGGGGCGCGGGCTTGATCTCGCGCTCCTCTCCGCATTTTTCGTACCGATGCTATGAATCGGGACCGGTCAATAAACTGAGCGGGCTGGGGACGAGTGGTAAGCATGGTCACAAGCAACAAAGCAAGCATAGACAACCTGATGACAGAGCAGGTGCCGAACGATAGCCGGCACGCACGTCAGTTGGTTCGCCGCCAGCAGATTGCTGAAATGATTATGTCCGAAGGATCGGTAAGGATCGAAGATCTGACCGAACGTTTCGGCATCAGCCTGATGACTGCGCACAGAGATGTTGACGAACTCGTCAGTCGCGGTCTGTTTCGTAAGGCGCGCGGCGTTGTTTCTGCCGCACCGACAAGCCTCATTGAAGCGAGCGACCTTTATCGCGTTGCACGTCAGTCCGAAGAGAAAAAGCTGATCGCGGAAGCCGCGATGCAGTTTGTAGAGCCGGGCCAGGCCATCTTCTTCGACGACTCCACAACTGTTCTTCAGATGGTGCCTTACCTGCCCGGCAAGGGACCGCTGACTGTCATTACCAATTCGCTAATCCTGATGAATGAAGTACGCGACATCAAAGATGTCACGCTGCTTGGTCTCGGTGGACAGCTTTATAACTGGTGCAACGCCTTTGTTGGCGGCATGACCATTCATGAAATTCGCCGCCTTCGTGCGGATGTGGCATTCATTTCGATCGCGGCCATCACCGACGATCTGCTGTTTCACCAATCGCCGGAAATGGTCGAAACCAAGCGCGCCATGCTTGATTGTGCAGCAAAGCGCGTGCTGCTTGCTGATCACACAAAGTTCGAGCGCCGCGCATTGCATAATTTCGGAGCGCTTACTGATTTCGACGTTGTGATTGTCGATGAGGAGACGCCTTTCGCGCATATCGAACGCATGCAGGCGCAGGGAATTAATGTCGTCGTCGCCCGCTCGGGCGGTTCAAAAGAATAAGCCTAAACGCTTGAGAGTTTAACGCGCATCTTAGTCCTAAACCGGTTCTACACTTTTCGGGACGCGCTCATCGCATACATATCAGGAAATACGATCCATGCCGTCTCTGTTGGGAATTGATAGCGGACTGACCGTCACCAAAGCCGTATTGTTCGATATTGATGGCACAACGCTTTCTGTCGCTCGTCGCCGTGTTGCGCAATCCTTCCCGCAGCCGCGCCATGTCGAGCGCGATATGGATGAATTCTGGAATGCAACTGCCGATGCAATTGCCGAGGCCATTGCAAAAAGTGGACGTCCTGCATCCGACATTCTCGCCATTGCCACTACAGCCCATGGCGATGGGATCTATATGCTCGATCACGATGCGCGCCCACTCGGCAAGGGTATCCTGTCACTCGATAGCCGGGCGGTTGACGTTGCCGAGCGCTGGTTAAACAGCGCAGTTGCAGACCAGTCGATTGCCGTCACCGGGCAATTGCCGCATGCATCTGCTCCTTCTGCTATTCTGGCGTGGGTCAGGGAAAACGAGCCGGAACGTTATGATCGTATCGGGCATGTGATTGCCTGCAAGGATTGGCTGCGTTTCTGTCTCACGGGAGAAGTTGGTACTGATCGCACCGAGGCATCGACGTCTTTCACCGACTACCAAAAACAGGACTATTCGCTGGAAGCGCTCAAGCTTTTTGGCCTTGAGGCGCTGTGGGATGCATTGCCTCCGATGTCGCGCTCCGACGAAATTGTCGGTGGCGTTTCTCAGGAATGTGCAAGCCGAACCGGCCTTGTCGCCGGGACACCCGTTGTTGGTGGTCTGCATGATGTAACCGCCTCGGCGCTTGGTGTTGGCGGCCTCAAGATCGGCACGGTTGCGGTCGTCGCTGGCACCTATTCGATCAATGAAACGCTGTCGTCCGAACCCCGTGTTGATAAGAGCTGGTTCTGCCGCAATGGCATTGCGCCCGGTGAATGGAACAACATGTCCATTTCGCCGGCTTCTACCGCAAATTACGATTGGTTCCTCGACAAGCTCTGCCCGGCAGAGCGGCGTGAAGCGGCGGAAACCGGTCGGTCGATCCACGACATGTTGCGCCCGGAAATCGATGCCGCTTTGGCCAAGCCTTCGACAGCGCTATTCCATCCTTATTTGTTTGGCTCGCCTTATGGTGCGATGGCAAGTGGCGCGTTCTTTGGTCTTCGCGGCTGGCAGGAACGTGGCGATATGCTGCGCGCAGTCTGGGAAGGCATTGCCTTTAACCACCGTATCCATGTCGATCATTTGAAAGACGGCTTTGCAATTTCCGCAGCGCGCCTGACAGGTGGTGTTTCGCGCAGCCCATCATTCGCGCAGATGTTTGCCAATGTGCTGGGTATGCCGGTCACAGTTACTGATACGGACGAAGCGGCTGCATGGGGCGCTGCTCTTTGTGCAGGCAAGGGCGCAGGCGTTTTCGCCGATGTTTACAGCGATCCGCGTGATCTTGATGCGATTGGCCGAACCTATATCCCGGATGCTGCACGCAGCGAGCAATATGAAAAGCGCTATGCTTTGTTCAAAGAAATCGCATCTGCGCTTGGACCGATCTGGCCCAAGATCGACGCCTTAACAGATTGAAATATGCCGCGCTCGTTTGCGCGATGACGAAGTAAAGACAGTGAAATGAACGATTTCGTAAGCAGTAGCCAAATGAAGAGCCGTATCAACCAACTCGAAGCCGACGGTGTTGATGTGCTCGTTCTGGGTGCAGGCATCAATGGCGCGGGCCTTTATCGCGATTTGAGCGAACAGGGCGTAAGCTGCTTTATCGTTGACAAAGGCGATTTTGGTTCGGGCACAAGTGCCGCTCCTTCGCGCCTCATTCACGGCGGCCTAAAATATCTGGAAACCGGTGAATTTGGTCTGGTTGCTCAATCAACGGTCGAGCGCAATATCTTGCTGAAAAATGCGCCGCATAATGTCCAGCCGCTGCCTACCTTCATTCCGGTCTTTTCGTGGACCAAGGGTATTAGCGCAGCGCTCAGGACTCTGTTTGGATCAACCACTGCTCCACGTAGCCGTGGTGCCGTGCTGATCAAAATCGGTCTCGGACTTTACGATTATTTTGGTGCGCGGGAACGCGTTATGCCAAAACATAATTTTCTCTTCAAAAAGAGTGCCTTGAAGGAAATGCCTTACATGACACCATCCATAGTGGCTGGTGGCATTTATTATGATGCATGGGTCAGCAAACCAGAACGTCTGGTTTATGAGCTTGTCAGCGATGGTTTGAAGGCTAACCCGAAAAGTGCAGCAGCCAATTTCACAGCAATTGTTGCAGCCAACGACGGCGTAGTAAGTTTTAAAGGGCCGGATGGGGCGACTTTCGCGGTTAAACCTAAGCTCGTCATCAATGCGGCTGGTCCGTGGATCGATCATGTCAACGCGGCGCTTGGTAAAGAAACCAAGATGATCGGCGGCACCAAGGGCTCGCATATCCTGATCGATCACCCAGACCTGGTGAAAAGCCTCAAGGGCCGCATGATCTATTTCGAGGCCGATGATGGTCGTATCTGCCTCGTCTATGATTATCACGGTCTGGCGCTCGTGGGTTCTACTGACATACCGGCAAACAATCCGGATGAGGTTTTCGCGGAAGACAAGGAAATCGATTACTTCATCGAGAGCCTGCGCTCGCTGCTGCCGAAGCTGAAGTTCGACCGTAACCAGATCGTCTACACCTATAGCGGCATTCGTCCGCTGCCTGCCTCGAATGCGTCGGAGCCGGGGCTCATCAGTCGCGATCATTCCGCACCGGTTATCGAGCCAGATGCAGGCCGTCCGTTTGCGATCATTTCGCTGGTTGGCGGTAAGTGGACGACGTTCCGCGGCTTTGCCGAAGAAGTAGCAGATATTGTGCTCAAACGTTTTGGCCGCGAGCGTCTCAAATCAACCCGCACTCTGACGATTGGTGGCGGCAAGGATTACCCGGCAGACGAGCGTGCACGCGCCGCATGGGTGGCGAAGCAGGCCAAGGAAACTGGGCTTGCAGCCGAACGCGTCGAGACGCTTTTGAAGCGTTATGGCACCACGGCCTTGCCTATCATTGCGGATGAAGCAAAAGTTGGCGTTACCCTTCTGCCTGACACAGACAGCATAAGCCGTGCGGAAATAGCGTGGATTGCGCGCAATGAGCTGGTCGTGCATCTCTCCGACGTAGTTCTGCGACGCACGACACTGGCAATTGATGGCGCGCTGTCAAATGCCAATCTGGCCGCAATTGCTGATATTCTTGGAGTCGAATTTGGCTGGGACGCTGCACGCAAGGCGCAGGAGCTTGAGCTTGTTATTGCTGAGCTTTCAAAACGTCACGGCATGAAGCTTGGCGAGCAGCCAGCGAAACGCCGCTAGAACACGGTACATGTCTTTGCCCCGAAACCGGTTCCCACTTTTGGGAAACATGCTTTAAAACATTCAAATCAAGTTGATAAACGCCGGTCATTTGATCGGCGTTTTGCTATTTCTTTGCAAGGTCACGACGCTATCTTATGCGCTGACAGGAGAACGCTATGGATATCAAAAGAAATGGATCGACACCATCCGGTGTTGGACCCGCAGAATGGTTTACGGGCAAGGTTCGCATTGATCCGTTGTTTTCGCCCAATGACGCGCGGCGCGCTGCAGCCGCTACCGTGACATTTGAACCGGGTGCACGGACCGCTTGGCACACGCATCCACTGGGACAGACACTGATTGTTACCGCTGGTTTGGGGTTGGTGCAGCGTGAGGGCGGACCGATTGAGGAAATTCGGCCCGGCGATGTTGTTTGGTTTGAACCGGGTGAAAAACATTGGCACGGCGCGTCACCGAAAAATGCGATGACCCATATCGCAATGCAGGAACAGCTCGACGGCAAGGTTGTCGACTGGATGGAGCATGTGACGGATACTCAATATCCAAGCACCTAAATAAAAACGGGCCAGCGGCTCGTTTTTTAGATCACGCTCGACTGTACGCCATAGGGCAGCAATGATATTATTTTGCTGCCTGCAACCACCACGTTCTGTGTATGCGGTGTGATATTGACCAGCCAGACGGTCTTCTCTTCCACCGCCATTGCCAGAACGTCCGATGGACGCGAAGACTGGCACGGCTTGAAGTTTTTCCCGGCAAGCTGTGCAAGCACTTTTACAGCGTTGAACAAAGGACGCTTGCCGCCAGCAACTGTCGGTTCGTTTTCGCCCGCAACAAGCCCGAACGGGCCGGTGAGGGCGGAAAGTGTCAGGCTATCGAGGCCAGCATTCAGCACAGATATGGCATAGGCCATTGCAAAGCTTTCCGCGAATTTTCCATTATGGCGCGGGTCGCGATTGGCCATGGCGATACGTTTGCCACTCGGGTTTTCCATCGTCCGGCTTCCATAGGGATTCTGACGCATAGGGATGGTAGACGGTCCAATCCGATAGGGCTTGTCGCCATAGATGGCACGCACAGAACGGGTGATGAAAGGCAGCGCCTCCAGTGTCTGCATGACGCTCAAGTCGTCGGCTGCATGGACAATTGGATTGGTGCAGTGAGTGACAAAATCAACAAGCTCACCCGGAACACGCTTGCGATTTAGCTCAGTGAAATAGCTCAGCATTCCACCGCCGAGACGCACATTGGGAAATGCTGCTCTTGCTGCCGCATAAACATCTTCAAGCGGCGGGCAGGGCGGCCATTCGCTTCCGGGAGGCGTCGATTGTCGGTCTATGGCCGGTGAAACAATGACCGCATCTGGGGTAAAGCCAGCCGCTTTCATGTCTGCTGCAATCTCGTTCATTTCATCGATCAGAGACTTTGCACAAGGCAATGCAATTTCAAGCGAAACGCGCCCTTCATGTCGAGCTGCATGAGCTGCAAAGTAGATGAAAGCTGATCTATCGTGTCCGGCCAAAGGATCGTAATGAAATAACAAATCTTGCGGGGCTATTTCCTGAAGTAGCTCTGTTGCAGCTAAACTGGCCTTGGCTTCTTCTGGCGTGATGATGATGCCGATATTTGGCATCCTGCCGCTTAGGTCGCCGAGCGTGATGCTCACCGGCTCCGCATTCGTGCCCGCTTGTGACGCTGCTTTGCGTTTATCGCGAATACTGAGCACGATGCGCTGATGCTGAGGCTTGGAGGCTTCGATCTGGTAAGGCCATGGCAAAGCCAGCGGACGCACATAGGTCTTGTAAGATGCATCAGACCAGTTGCGCTGATCTTCCATCTCAAAAGTATCGCCTTCCATACGGCACTCGGCTGAAACGCCGGAGATAGCCTCATGGGTGATAGCGCGCATGTCCATAAGAGGCTGCCATGGCTCGATCAGGTCGGGCAAATGGGTTTGGTTGAGCGTTCCATCGACGTACTCGACGCTAACAGGCGAGCCTGCCACGCCGACGATTGGATGCAGAATGCAGAAGCCGCAACGGTTGGTTTCAAAGCCTGTTGCTGTATTCGCTACGGCATCAAAAGTGAGCGTGCCGCCAATCTCTGCCTGAATGCGAACATCAATGGTGAGTTGGGTCGCATCTGGGCCTTCGCAACGTGCCTGATAGGTGACGATGAAACCGCTGTCGTTTTGCTCAACATTCAGATCATGGATTTCCGGATTATAGGTTCCCCAGTCTCGATCCCGCACCAGATAGGAAACAGCGCGCAGAACCTCGACGCCATCATATTTGATAGTTCGTAGATTGCCATCGCTCAGATCAACTGAAAGCAAACCTGCCTTGAGATGCTGAGGCGAGGTTTCAGCTTCACGCGTTCCATACAGCAGGAAGGGATCGACGCTGCTCATTTGAGCAATGCCGTCACATCAACTCGATTACTGCTGGCCGCACTGTCATAGGCGGCTTCAACAAGCGCGAAGGTCTTAAGATTATCAGCACCCGAGGTCGACGTTTCTTCACCGGATGCAAGCTTGTCGACCCAATGCTGCTGAATGGCAAAGACGCTTTCCTGAATATTGTGCCATGGACGCGAGGCCCATGAGAGCAGTTTTGGCGAAACATCGGAAACTGTGGTGCCAGAAGGGGTAATCACTTCAAAACGATAGCCCTGATAAAGACGGATCGAGCCTTCGGTACCATCAAGTTCAATGAGCGTTTCCGGGAAAGGATCGGTTTCGAGCTTGGTGGCATAGCTCACGTCGACAATGGAAGTAGCGCCATTTTCATGGTCCATGAGAATGGTCGCCACGTCTTCGCCCTTGATGTTGGGATTAACGCGCTTTGTGCGTGCGACGAGGCTCGTAACATCACCCAGAATGAAGCGTGCAATATCCAGCGTGTGAATGCCGAGATCTTCGATGATAAAGCGCTCGCCCTCTGCCAGATAAGGCTGGCCGGAGAAAACATCAAAGCCTGAGCGGAATGAAAAGCGGCCCCAGAACGGTGTTCCGATTGCAGCGCTATCAAGCGCTTTACGGACCGCCTGAATAGGTGTCTGCCAGCGGAAGTTTTCATGCACCATAAGCGGAATGCCTGCTTCAACACAGACTTTCACCATGGCCTTTGCATCATCGAGTGCCTTGGCAAAGGGCTTCTGACAGATTGCTGGCACCTTATGGGCGGCAGCAAGTTCCACCAGCGCACGGTGGCTTGAAACCGTGGTGGCGATATCGACGAAATCGATGCCGCCATCCGCAAACAGCGCCTGCGCATCCGTGTAGCGGCGTTCGATGCCAAACTGGTCGCCGACCATCTTCAACCGCTCAGGATCGCGGTCGCAAATTGCCACGATTTTGGCACCCGAAACGTCATTCCATGCATGCATCTGGTTGATTGCGAAGAAACCGCAACCGATGAGAGCGCCATTCAATTCTGCCATTTTTAACCCGCTTTTGCCATTTGCATGAGTGTAACGCGCTGCTGCAGGCGGCGCTGTGCCTGATCGACCACCACGGCAATGATGATGACAAGACCTTTGATAACCATCTGCCAGAAGGACGAAACGCCCATCATGACCAGACCGTCGGAGAGAATTCCGATAACGAATGCACCGATGATCGTACCGCCAATGGTACCGCGCCCGCCAGACATTGAGGTGCCGCCGAGAACTGCCGCCGCAATGGCGTTTAGCTCAAACGAGTTACCTGTTGCCGGATGCGACGACATCAGCTCAGACGAAATGATGAGGCCAGCAATCGCCGCACAGAAGCCCGAAAACATATAAACGAACATCTTTACGCGATCGACACGGATGCCTGACATGCGTGCTGCACGTTCGTTACCGCCGACTGCGAAAATCTGACGGCCAAGTGGTGTGTAACGCGCAATGTACGCCGCAACCAGGGCAACAACGATCAGAATCCAGATCGACACCGGAAGACCGAGAATGCTGCCTGAGCCCAAAAATGCGAATCCGGTTGTTCCGAGGTCTTCACGACCCACCAGGTTTGGGAAGGTCTGACCGTCCGAGGACAGAAGAGCCAAGCCGCGCGCCACATAAAGGGTGCCGAGTGTCGCGATGAACGGCGCGACATTCAGCTTGGTTATCAATAGCCCGTTTATGAAGCCAACTGCGACACCAACAGCCAAAGTGATAAGCGATATTTCAATGATGTTGAAATAGATCGTGTAGCCGACACCGAGGTCGATGCCATAGATTAGCAAGCCACCGGCGACCATGCCGCAAAGTCCAACAATGGAGCCAACCGAGAGATCGATGCCGCCTGTGATGATGACAAAAGTCATACCCATCGCAAGAAATGCGTTCAGGGCGACGTGCTTCGACATCAGGATCAGGTTCGCGGCAGAAAGGAAGTTTGGTGCTGCGAACGAGAAGAAGATGAACACCGCGAAAAGCGCGATGAAGGTTCTCAGTTTCATCAGTGTTAGCAGGGCCGAGCCGCTGTTAAAGGCTGAGTCAGTGGCCGCCGCCGTTGTGTTGGCTGTCATGACGCGAGTTCCCTTGTTTGTTTGTTGTGGTCGTTGTCATGCGTATGCCCGTGGCCTTTGGCCGAAGCGGCAACGATGTCGGCTTCCGTCGCTTTGTCGCGGTCGAATATGGCAATCAGCTTCCCATTGCTGAGCACCGCGATGCGATCGGAGAGCGCCATGACTTCTTCCAGATCAGAGGTTGAAAAGAGGATGGAAAGGCCCTCGGCGGCAAGCCTGCGCATGGTGCGGAAGACGTCAGCCTTCGCACCCACATCAATGCCGCGCGATGGTTCGTCCATCAGAAGCACTTTTGGATTGGTCATCAACGCCTTGCCGATGACCACCTTTTGCTGATTGCCCCCCGACATTGAAGTAACTTCAAATTCCGGGTTTGGTGCCTTGATAGCAAGGTCTTTGATGGCCTGTTGGATGGCCTTTTTTTCACGCTTTGGCGCGATGTGGAAGAAGCGCGCCAGACGGTCAAGACTCGCCAATGTCAGGTTGCTGGCAATAGACAATATCTGCACCAGGCCTTCGCGCTGGCGATCTTCTGGTATGAGAGCAAGGCCACGCCGAATACGACGGGTGGTGTCACGCTCCTTCACTTGCTGACCATCGATAAAGATTGTGCCGGTGGAGTGTCCGTGTTGGCCCATCACGCATTCGAAGAACTCGGAACGCCCTGCGCCCATAAGGCCATAAATGCCCAGAACCTCACCTGCACGCACGCTTAGCGAAACATCATCGACTGCCAGTCCGCCGGTTGGGCGGGGTAGGGTGATGTTTTCGGCACGAAACCGCTCTGCACCGATTTTATGGGTAACAGGTTTGGCAAAATCCTTGGCATCAGAACCAATCATCGAACGCACAATCCATTGCGTATCGATATTCTTGATTTCTTCCTGCCCGGTGATTTTCCCATCACGCAGAACCGTGATGTAATCGCCAATCCGCATCAGCTCTTCCAGACGATGCGAGATGTAGACGATTGCCACGCCCTGACTTTTCAGCTCGGCAATGACCTTGAAAAGAATGTCGACTTCGGCTGCGGAAAGCGCAGATGTCGGCTCATCCATAATGACGATACGCGCATCAATGGAGATCGCCTTGGCGATTTCTACGAGCTGCTGCTGCCCAATTGGCAGATCGGCGACAAGCGTATTTGCACTGATGCCAGCATCGAGCCGGTCGAGATATTCGTTGGCTTTTACAACCTGTGCCTGATGATCAATGCCGCGCACACCGCGCATGATTTCGCGGGTGGCAAAGATATTTTCTGCAACCGACATGTTTGAAAACAGGTTCAGCTCCTGAAAGATCATCGCGATACCGCGCTTTTGCGCGGCGGCAGGGCTGTCGAACGACACTTCCTCGCCGTCGAGAATAATCTTCCCCATGGTAGGGCGTTCAACGCCAGCGATGATTTTCATCAGCGTGGATTTGCCCGCGCCGTTTTCACCGACAAGCACATTGACCGAGCCACGGCGCAATTCAAGATTGGCGCGCTTGACCGCAACAATGCCCGAATAGACCTTGGAAACATCCTCTAGCTTGAGGACGATGTCGTTTTTCTCGTTCAATTCCGTTTCCATTATTTATTTCTCCACAGAGATGGAAACGGGGGTGAGAAGCGGAAGCTGCCCCTTCGATGGCAGAGGGAAGGCACCTTCAGCTTTCACCTTCATGCCGACCAGATTTTCGCGCGGCAGCTTTGACAGCACATCGTCGTTGATGCGGGTGTTGAAAGCCTTGCCGTACTGCGCCCAGTCAATCTGGTTGCGAAATTCGTTGAAACTCACGAAGGGCAGGCTGTCACGGATCGAACTCCCGCGTACCGTCGGCCCGATCTGTACGCGCGCATCGGCCTTGCCGTCGCCGTTGCTGTCGACATCGACATAAGCGGCACGTGACTTTGTTTCAGCGGCAACCACAGTACCTTCAAGCTTGGCTGCAAAAGTCCATGGGGCATTGCCTTGTTTTTCGCGGTGACCGAATTTCTCACCTGCTGCATCAACATCAGCATTGGTGGCCTGTATCACTTCGTCGAGTGTTGCAGTTTTTTCGGCAAAAAACGGTTTAACCTTTGAATCCCAGACGTCGGCAACCGAACGATCGGGATTGAAATTATCGCCGCGTGCTTCGGCGGCTTCTTCTGCTGTTGGCGTCTTGATAATTTTGCAGCCCGAAAGCGCGACACCGCAGGCCAGCAGGATAATGGAAGCTGACTTCAGCACTGACATGAATCTATCCTCGGTATTAAAGCGCGTCGTCCGGATATGGTTGAACGCGACGTACTTTAGGAATTACCGGGAGCGCGCTTTTTAACTGCGCTCCCGGCATCGCAAGCCTTGGGAGTTAGTCCTTCAAAGCGAAGGTTTCGAGCTTGTCTGCATTGTCAGGATTGATGAGGACGCAGTCCATCAGCTGCTTTTCTTCAGCAGGACCCTTACCGGTCTTGATAAATTCGTCAGCCTGAACGACCGCCATCTGTGCCTGGGCATAGGCCGGCTGAAGAACGGTTGCCTTGATGCCACCGGCTTTGATGGAATCGCGGACGTCGTTGGAGCCGTCGAAGCCGACAACGATAATGTCCTTGCGACCGGCAGCTTCAAGTGCTGCCCATGCGCCCATGGCCATGGTGTCGTTGCCGGAGATCACGCCCTTGATCTCTGGGTTTGCCTGAAGAATGCTCTGCATCTTGGTGAAGGCTTCAGTCTGGCTCCAGTTTGCCGACTGCTGCGCTACCATCTTCATGTCTGGATATTCATCAATGACATCGTGATAGCCCTTGGAACGGGTACCTGCATTGAGATCGGATTCACGACCGAGCAGCTCGACATAATTGCCAGCTTCGCCCATCAGCTTGACGAACTCTTCTGCACCGAGCTGTGCGCCCTGATAGTTGTTGGAAACGATCTGCGAAACGGCAACGCCTGAGGCATTGATTTCACGGTCGATCAGGAACGAAGGGATCTTCGCGTCCTTGGCCTTCTGAACGGCTGCAATCGATGCTTCCGAACCGGCATTGTCGAGGATGATAGCCTTGGCACCACGGCCAATGGCCGTATCAACGAGCTGCGACTGTTTGGTCGGATCGTCGTCATGCTGAAGGATCAGCGTGTCGTAACCCAGCTCTTTAGCCTTGGCTTCCGCACCAACGGCTTCAGCCTTATAAAATGGATTGTCATGCGATGGTGTGATGATTGCGATAAGGTCTGCCGCCCAAGCCGGCATGACCGCTCCGCCTGCCAAAGTGGCCGAAAGAGCTGCGACCGCAAATCCGCGCGCAATTGTCCTACGTGTAAACTTCATGTTTTCCTCCCAATTGAAGCCCCATTTCCCAAGAGGCAGTGAAGGGAGAGCTTGCGCTCTCCCCAATAGTTATTACGTGATACGACGAATGCTTTCTGCAATCTCTTCAGGTTCGAAAACGT
Source organism: Ochrobactrum quorumnocens (assembly GCF_002278035.1). Classification (NCBI taxonomy): domain Bacteria; kingdom Pseudomonadati; phylum Pseudomonadota; class Alphaproteobacteria; order Hyphomicrobiales; family Brucellaceae; genus Ochrobactrum; species Ochrobactrum quorumnocens. The sequence continues at coordinate 2,004,686 of NZ_CP022603.1, forward strand.
TCTTCCAGTCGTCGCGCATCAGCGCAGGAATTCCGAATTCGATTGCCTTGTTGCAGGCATCCGAGAACACGCCCTGTACTTCGCCAAAAATGACGGCGCCCAGAACATTCATGTGGCCGAGCAGGAAGTCGCGAGCGGCTTCCTCAGGGACGCCGCGACGAACGGTTTCGTCCATGGCCTGCTTCATGACAACAAGCAGCGACGCAGCAACGGTTTCCGAAAGGCCGGGCTCAAGAATTGCAAGCTGCTCAACGGTTACGCGGTGCGAGCGCATGACAGGAGCCCAGATGACCTTGGCGACTTCTTCGCCGAGCGCATAGGCTTCTTCCGGACCCTGCATGAGAGCGGAAACGATGTGCTGCTTGGCAAACAGACCGCCAAAGTGGTCCTTCTTTGCCTGCATGTCGGTTTCGTCGTTGAAGATCGGCGGATGGCAAGGGTGCGTCACGAAATAGGTGAGATCTGCACGGTCCGGCAGGTGACCGGCAAATGGTGCTGCTGCATCGAGCGCAACTACCATGGTGCCTGGCTTCAGCTTGTCGACGATGCCTGCTGCAACCTTACCGATGATGGTATCTGGAACAGCCAGAATGACGACTTCAGCGCCTTCAAGACCTGCATCAGCATCGACGGTATCGATGCCGAGATCGTCTTTCAGGCGTGCCTTGCCTGCGTCGCTGACTTCGATATGGCGTACGTCAAAGCGTGAACCTTTGAGGTTCTTGGCCAGACGGTAACCCATCTTGCCGCCTGCGCCAAACAGAGCAATAGCTGTCATGATTGAAATTCCTTCCCGTAGTTTTGGTATCTTAACTGGTATGACCAGTCAATGAGTATTCCAGATTCAGGCGGTGAGCCCGTCGCGAATCTGGCTGAAATATCCGTCAGAACCGACCTGTCCGCCTTTGAGGGCAATTTGCAGACCGTTGGTGGCGGCGTGAGTGCCGTGTGCCGTGCAAAGCGGCGACCCCGGTGTTTGTGGAAGCGGCAAAAGCGTGGTGAGTGCATCAACATGCAACTCACGCAATGCGTGGCTGGAGGTGTCGCCGCCTGCAATGACTGCGCGTGTCAGTTGTTCGCGCTCAACAAGGCTGCGGAGGATGAAACCGAGGCTGCGTGCCAGTGTGTGACGGCTGCCTGCGATCTTATCGATTTCTGCACCCCGATCAGCCGAAGGGCCGAGCGCGGTGTTGAGGATTACGCTGTTGCCCTGCTTGAGCGCTTTCTGGCCTTCAGCAATGGCTGTCTCGATTGCTTGATTGCTATTTTCGCCAAGCAGATCGAGCGGGTTGAGATCAATGCCGGTAAAGCCGGATGCGGTTGCATGACGGATCTGGCGTTCGGTTGTTGGCGAAACGCTGCCTGAAACCACCGCAATACGGTCGGCCTTGCCGGGAAGCGGGAATTCTTTTTTAGCGCCGATCAGTCCGGCCTTGGCCCAAGCGGCCAGAAGCGCATATTCAACGCCCGACGAGCCAGCAACGAACCAGCCGTCACGGGAGCGCAAATGCCAGAGCTGTTCGCCTGCCTGCAACTGGCTTTCAACGCTATCGACGTCGAGCAGCAACATGCCGTCGGCATTCTCGGCAATGGCGTTGACGCGATCATTTGCGTCATGTGCTGCAAGCGTTACCAGATCGGCAAGTGCTGTTTTTAGTGCGGTCTGTTGTGCCAGATGCAAGCGAAGATCAGCCTCATGCATTGGTGTAACCGGATGACGGCTCATGACCGGGTGGCGGTCGATGCGATAGGTTTCGCCCTGATAGGCGGCAAACAGATTTCCGAATGAGGTGTAGCGCTTGAGCTGCGGCGCACCGACAACCAATGGCACATAGGCCTGATTGAAGATGGTTTTGCCAATTTCGACTGCCTTGCCGATATTGCCGACATGGGGTGCAGAATCAAATGTCGAGCAGACCTTATAGTGTGCGATCGCCGCATTGAGGCTTTTCAGCCAGCTGAAAGCGGGAGTGAGATGCTCTTGCATCCATTTTGGCGTTTCGCTGCGGCTGGTGCCTGCAAGTCCGATTGCCTTGCAGTGCGAGAAGCGCGCAAGCAGCGTTTCATCCGGCACGTTCATGAACAGAACTGTATCGACGCCGTTGGAAGCCATGGCTTCCATTACATCCGTCGAGCCGGTGAGATCGTCGCCGTAATAAGACAGAAGAAGATTGTTGGCCATTATTCGCCTCCCTTCCCGAATTTTGCGATTGAAGCCGCAAGTTCGGGATGGTCCGTTGCGTAAGTTTCGAGCGGGATGCCAGCGACTGCTGCTCGCCAGGCCTGCTGCACCGCGCGAACGCCAGCCGCCGGTCCGCCCGGATGGCTGACAATGCCGCCGCCGCAAAGATAGAGCAGGTCCGTTGTACACCCTGTGCGCTCATAGGTTTCGGGGGCTTGTCCGCCCCACTGGCCCGAACCCGCGACAGGAAGGGGGCAATCGGCAGGCGTGAACAGAGGCGTGCTGACTGCCTTGAATGAATTGACGAAGCTTTCGTCCGGCTCCCAATATTTCACGCGGATGCCGTTGATCTGGAACTGATCGACGCCGAGCAGCCGCCAGAACTGCTGATAGACGCGGAAATCCATGCCAGCGCCCGGATTGCGGGTCAGAATATCCCAGCCATTGCGGTGTGCGTGCAGCACAAGTCCAGAACGCTTGCGCAGGAAGCTCATGCCACCAAAACCGACCGAGTTGATGTTGACGACTGCGCAGTTACCGCCAGCTTCAAGCACCATGTCATGGTTACGCATCATTTCATCGGGATCGGCATGGGAAATGCCAAAAGCATACATGACCTTCTTGCCGGTCTTTTGCTCATGGTTGAGAATAAGCGGCATGATGGCGGCGATGCGCTCTTTGAGCGGCGAATAGGCCGGGCTCATCAATTTTTCATCATCTTTGATGAAGTCGACACCGGATTCGATCAGTTCGCCGACAAGTTCTGCCGTCTCATGTGGACGCAGACCCAGCGCTGGCTTGACGATTGTTCCGATAATCGGACGCTTTTCAACGCCGGTCAGGCGGCGGCTTCCGGTAATACCGAACTGCGGTCCGGGATGCGCGCTTTTGAATGCTTCCGGCAGCTTCATATCGACGACGCGGATGCCTGTCATGCCCTTGATCGAATATACACCGCCCACGGCAATCGTCATCAAAGCTGCAAGGTCGGTACCGACGGCATCGAGCGGGAAAGAAATATCAACATCGGCGCGTTTGATAGGGCCGTGTCCGGCCTCAAGCTCTGGCCATGCTGGCGCAGTTGCATTTTCAAGCGGACGAATTTCCAGCACCCGCGCTGCCACGCGGGCTTTGAGTTCTTCTGTTTCGCCGGGGAGGGCGACAAAAGTGCCGGTCGACTGATCGCTCGCGATCTTGGCCGCCATCTGCTCGATGCTGCCGGTTGTCTCAATGCGATAGGTCAGACAAATATTCATCGGATTTTTTGTCGCTCGCTGCTTGTTTTAAAGCGCATCTTTTCCGAAAACCGTTTCACACT